>NZ_JANNYP010000470.1:0-10733 GCF_031410135.1 Armatimonas sp.
GAGGGTTTAAGCCAGCCAGAAGCAAAATAAAGAGGACACGGCGGTGCCCTGTACGTGTGACGAGGAGGCGATAGACCAGTGGGACGCTTGCAATATAGCTGAACATTGAAAGTAGCCGGAGAGGGCGTAGGAAATCTCCGACGAGGCTCATAAAGGGGGCCATCACTAGCGAGGCTAGTGGCGGATACTTGGTGAGAAAGGGGGCATCGGGGCGGGAGATATCGCAGTAGCCTTTCCCCATCGCCAGGCTCCAAGCTCCAATCACTTTATAAAAATCATCGCTTCGCTGGAGGGGCATCTTGAGAGAGACTAGATAGCCGACTAAGAGGATCAGACAGACTGCCCAGATACCGAGTCGTGGTGAAGAGAGCCTAGGCGGCAGACGTATGGAGAAAGAGAGAGAGGGCTTTTCGTACTTGGCGCGAAGCGCCGCTTTTTCTGCATCATCCATATTCTTGGCGATTGTACCACTGGAGGGGTACAATCGGAGTGCAAACCTGCTAGGGGAGCCTGCGAACTGCCAGGCTGAGAGGGCTTATGAGCCGACCCCAAGAACCTGATCCGGTTAGCACCGGCGTAGGGAAGCGGGAACCTGGCTTCTGTCCATTTGCTATAGGCAGTGCCGCGTTTCGCCTCTCCCGATGCTGGGGAGTAAAATGATGAAACGCAACGCTTTTACCCTGATTGAACTCCTCGTCGTCATCGCGATTATTGCTATACTCGCGGCGATACTTTTTCCTGTCTTTGCCCAAGCTCGGGAGAAAGCCCGCCAGGCAAGTTGCCTCTCTAATGCGCGACAGATTGGTATGGGGGTTCGTATGTATGTCCAGGACTACGACGAGACTATTCCGCTCTGGCATGCCTACTCCAAGAAAACAGCAGTTATCCACTATGGCATTGAAGTTGACCTCCAGCCCTATCTGAAAAATCTCCAGATCTTCAAGTGTCCCAATGATGTCGGTGGCCCTTTTCAACGCACCGATGTTCCTGGGACAAGCTCTTACTTTGCGGCCTATGGCTCCTCGTATTACTTTGAGAGGCGCTGCTTCTCGGTGGTCAATGGCTTCTCGATTTCAAATAACGTTCCCACAACGCGTGCCACCGCAATTGTGAGTGACCCGATGTTCGAGCGACCTGCGGAGAGTGTGCTGATGCGGGATGAAATGTTTCCCTGGTTTAACCCGGCGATAGATACCGCGAACTACTGGGGCTACTCGGGCTTCTACCAAGCCTGGCATGCACAAGGGGGAAGCGCGATCTTCGTGGATGGTCATGCGAAGTTTCTGGCGGGTGCAGGCCAGCTGCGCTCGCTCTTCAAAGATCCGGCAGCGACGGTAAACTACTAGGCATGCACGCCGTTCTCTGTGCCAATGCGCCGTTTTCTGGGGAAGCCGAGGAGCTTCTTCAGGAGGCGGTTGCGCGGGCGGACATACTGTTGGGAGTAGATGGTGGCGCACGCACGCTACAGCGCTACGGCCTGATCCCACACATCATCACTGGTGACGGTGACTCGCTCAGTGACGACGAGAGAGCGGTGCTGGTCAGAGCGGGAGCAAAGCTTGTCCCCACGCCGGATCAAGACTACACGGATCTGGATAAAGCATTAACCTATGTACGCGAGGAGTGGGGAGCGACGAAAGTTACGGTCTTCGGGGCTACGGGTGGGCGGCTGGATCACAGCTACTCGGTGTTTTCCGCACTTATCAAGCATGGACGAAGCCTCTCTCTACAGCTTGTGGATGAGACCGCGATGTATGAGCTTGTCGTGGGAGAGTGGCAGAGGTCGGGAAGCGATCTAGTGGGCCGACCCCTCTCACTACTTGCCTTTGGTCGTGTTGAAGGAATCACCACGAAAGGCGTCCGCTGGCCCCTCACCAACGACTGGCTCGCTCCTGGTCTGCGTGACGGTACGCTCAATGAAGTCACCGAAGACTCTGTGACAGTGGCCGTAGCATCTGGTGAGCTGATCGTGATGCTTCATCATATTTAGCAGATATTGGCCTTTGTTCGATAGAGCCGTTAACCCTGTCTGAACGAAAGAGGAATGTCTATGTTTGGTCCGATTATTGAAGGTGAGCGAGTCCGTTTAGTACCGATTACAGCCGAGATGGCTCCGCTCTTCTGCACCTGGTTTGCCGACACGGAAGTAACCCGCTACCTGAGCCTAGGCTATCCTCCGACGCTGGACTTTGAGAAAGAGTGGCTGGAGAAAGTGGGGCGCAACAGTACCGATCTTGTTTGGGCCGCGCAGCTCAAAGAAACGGAGAAAATTATCGGCATCACAGGGCTACATCAGCTTGACTGGCAGAACCGGAGCGCCGTGACGGGTAACCTGATCGGAGCCAAAGAGGAGTGGGGGAAGGGCTATGCCAGCGAGATTGTCGCGCTCCGCACCGAGTACGCCTTTGGAACGCTCGGGCTGGAGAAGCTACGAACTCTGGTCTACACCGAAAATATCGCCAGCCGCCGTGCCTTGGAGAAGGCGGGCTACCAGAGCGTGGGGATCGCCCGCCACGAGCGCTGGCACCTGGGACGTTGGCACGATGCCTGGCTGGGGGAGATTCTCCGCGACGACTGGCTCGCGAGGCAGTAAAATAGGGGCATGACCGAATCCGAGGCTGCCAACTACTGTGTCTGGCTCTTGGGCCAGCAGGCCCGTAGCGAAAAAGAGCTGGGCGATAAGCTCACCAAAAAAGGGGTCGAGGAGGAGATCATTCTTGCCGCTCTGGAGAGAGTGCGTAGCTGGGGCTATCTTGATGATGCCGCGCTGGCCGAGCGCTGGGTGGCCTCACGAGGGAAGACGCGAGGCAAGTATCTACTCCGCCAGGAGCTCAGTCGCAAGGGGCTAGACGCAGCAGAGGCTTTAGAGAACCGTACGGACGATGACGAGAAAACGGCGTGCTTGACCGTGGCGATCAAGCGTGTTGGTGACCCACCTAAAGACCGGAGCCGGGAAGCACAGGCCAAGCTCTCATCGTTTTTGCAGCGACGGGGTTTTGGTTGGGATGTGATTCGGCCTGTGATGCGCCAGCTTTATGAGGGCATTGTCGCCGAGGATCTGGAAGCCGCTGAGGTTGATGAGTGATTCGAGTGGCGCATCTGCTCCGGCCCGCCCAAGGCGGAATGCTCCAGCAAGTCAAGTCGCTCCTCACCGATCCTGAGACGGAGACCTTACTGGCGGCACCGCCTCGTGAACTCACCGCGCTTGCGGGAGATTTCCCTCTGCCCGAGAGCGATAGCCTGAAAGCACAGATTCTGGGAGGCTGGTCGGCAGGGCGCTGGGCACGCTCTGTGAACGCACAGATTCTTCATGGACACGGTCTCAAGCGCCTACCGATGTACCTACTGGCCGCAAGAGTCGCCCGCCTTCCGCTGGTGATGACGCTTCATAACCTCGCACCAAAAACGCCCGCCTTGGCGCTTTTGAGGCAAGTCCACGCTGTCATCGCGGTCTCCGATGCCGTGGCTCGCACCGTACCCGTACACTGTCAGGTGATCTACAACGGCATTGCTATCGAGAAATTTTCGAGCTTGCCGACGAAATCAGAAGCCCGTGCGCTCCTGGGCTGGCCCCAAGAAAAAATAATAATTCTCTCGGTGGCGCGGCTCTCAAAAGAAAAAGGGCTGGATGTGTTGATCGAAGCGGTTCAGGGACTAGAGGCGACACTTTTTATTGCGGGGGATGGCCCGGAACGGGGGAATCTGAGTGGCGCAACGCTTTTGGGTGAGCGCCACGATATATCGATGCTCTTAGCTGCTGCTGATATTTACTGTCAGCCCTCACGCTCTGAAGGACTCGGACTGGCGGTACTTGAGGCCATGGCGGCAGGCAAGCCCATTGTTGCCTCCGCTATCGGAGGAATCCCCGAGCTACTTCCCGATGCCTCGATTGGACTGACTGTCCCTGTAGGCGATCCTGCTGCCCTGCGTGCTGGTATCCAGCTTCTCCTCGATGACCCCACTCGCGGCGAAGCGATGGGGAGCTATGCAAAGCAGCGGGTTACGGAGCGCTTTACGGAAGAGATGATGCGCACGGAGACGCGAAAACTCTATACGAGGGTGCTGCGATGAAAAAAATAATTCCCTGGCAAAAAATACTCTCCTGGCTCGCTCTTGCTCTGACTGTTGTAATGGGCTACGCACGCTCCCTGCCACCGAAAATGACGGCTCTGCCTCCCGCGAATACCCACCTTGTCTATGTTGGAAATCTGTACATCCAAGACTGGCAGGGTAGATTTTACTCCGAAGGCCTACGAAAAGGGGCAAGAGCGCTCTACCCAAGTAAAGCAGGCCGCGTGGGAGAGAAATGGGAGCTTCTTGATGTGCTCGCAACCGGGAGCCGCAGTCCGCTTCCCTCGGATGCTCTACGAATCCCCTTGGAGCGCCTCTACATCAGCACCCCCGGCCCCCAGCTCAAAGATCGTATTGCGGCCCTACCTGCTGGGGAGCGGCTTCTCGTGGTTGGGGTGATGACCGAAGGGGATCATGGGCCGGTCATTGGAGATGGGTGGAAGTTTCGTGAAGTAGTCCTACTAGGCGATGATGTTCCCGATGGATTCCTGATCTCGCCCTCGGTGCGCTTTCGCCCCGGTCTGATCGCCGCCACCGATATTGCGGCTACCGCACTGGGAAGGCCATTTGGAGCCGGCCGCCCTGCAGTTACGATTCCAGGGAAATTTGAGAATTTAGCCAGGCAAAGAGAGCTCTGGAAGCAGCGTGGGGCGGTAGGTCTGGTGGTGATTCCCTGGCTCCTGACGCCTTTGCTTCTTCTCACTGCGTGGAAAAAATGGGAGCTCTTAGGCAGGCTGGTATTCGCCGTGCCGCTTGCGATGCTCCTGACGCCTTTACTGGGAACGCCACTGTATCCCCTAAATGCACGCGGGCATTTGGTGCTGATGGTGCTTTTTCTTGTGATTGTTGGGCTGGCGACATGGAAACTCTCGGTGAGGCATATTGCCCTTGTGATCGCTCTGGTGCTTTGGGCGGGCGTGACTCTGGGAGTGCCGACACTGGAGTACAACACTTTCTCATACTCCCTTGCTGAGGCAGCACGATTCTATGGGATTGGCAACGAAGGCGCGGGCTTGCTGGTTGGGTGTGCCTTGGCGGCGGGCTTTGATATTCCCGCGCTTCTGGCGATTGCGATTGCGATTGGGGCACCAAGCCTCGGGGCCAACAATGGCTGTTTTCTGGCGGCTTTGGTAGGGATAGGGGCACGTGAGATCCTGAAGCTCCCCAAGACAAAGCGGCTCTGGGCAGCTTTCGTGGTGTTGCTCGGCATAGGGATTTTATTTTTCGGGCTGGCACGCTGGGATGCCAGTCGAGGAGCGGGAGTGCAGACGCATCTCGGGCGGGCCGTCTCGGGTGAGCGTGTGGGGGCTCTGACACTGATCGGGCGTAAGCTGGCGATGAATGGGCACCTGCTGGTGAGTAGTCCCTGGAGCTTGTTGTTATTAACGAGTGGCGTCTTACTGGTACGGCGAAAGTGCTGGGGAGTACTGATTGCAGGCGGAGCGGCTCTTGCTCTTAATGATTCGGGTGTGCTGGCGGCGGCAACACTGCTCTTGCCTTCCGTGCTGCAAAAAAGACAAAACCCTCTGTCTCATAAGAAGACAGAGGGCTAGAACTCGCCGATGCGCGGCTCTACATGCGCATGCCGAACATGAACTGTAGACCACCAATAAACTGATTGTCGTACTTGGCAGGATAGAGGTACTTGAACTCCACAAAGGTGGACTCAGTGAGGTTCAGGCCCATGACTGCTTGTGCGCCAATCAGGTTCTTGGTCGAGCCTGATGTCGTGATAGCTCCTCCAGAGTTGAGCCGTGAGGAGAATACGCCTAAGCCATAGCCGTAGTAGTAGTCGTAGCTAGACGTGCGCTTGTTGTCATGAGTGATCTGGCTGAGCATCACCGGGATGATCCGGAAGTTGTCTCGCTCGATGTAGCCGATACTAAAGACGCTGTTTTCGTTGCGCTCAGGAATGTACTGAACCACTGTTTCAACCTCAAAGTTGAGGATCTGGGACCCTCCCGCCTGGCGGGCAACACCACTACCAGGGGTGAAAAACCCGAGCTTGATAGACGACGAGTTAACATCATAGCGATTGCGTGTTTGCGCGTGAGCGCTCCCACTGAGCGTCAACAGCGACAGACCGCAGACCGTCGCCACTTGGAGAAGGTTCTTCAACACAAGCCTCCCAAACCAGTTTGGTTCGTTCATTTAAATTTATTTTAGTTTCGCCGACCGATAAATAAGGCGATTCCATTAGGCGACGCGCCATTGACGCTGCCGCTGACATAGTGATATTGGGCTTCCACAAAAAGCCCACCGCTGAGCCTCAGACCTGCTCCCATGTAGCCGCCGTAGCGAGCCTTGAATCCAGAACCTGCTGCATCAATAAAGTAGGCTCCCACTCCTTGCGAAGTGAAGAAACCCGATGTACTGCTCGAACCGGACGACCCCGCACTAGCCTTAGTGATCAGTAACGGAACAATGCGGAACGATTTTCCGGCGGAGCTTCCTTGAAAGTAGCCCACCGTGAGGGTTCGTGAGTCCTCCGCTCGGGAGCCACTCAGATCCACCAAACCACCCGGTACCTGCGAACCCGAAAGAGTCCGAGTTGCCTGCCCACTGGGGCGCCAGACCCCTAGCTTAATTCGCAGAGGAATCGTCTCCATAGCCGAGCCGGCCGTGGGCGAGAGCTGTGCGAGAGCAGGTGTGCTCAGTGCGGATACCAGAAGTGTGGTGAGAGCCGCCATTCGTACGAGGTTTTGCATTGGTGCCATTATAAGGGGATGATCCCTTTGCGTCAAGCATTAGTTGCAGAAGGCCTTCAGAACATGCTACAATCGGCGGCGATGGCAAGGGTTCGAAAACGCTATACAACAGTACATGGGAACGAAGACTGGATTGTCTCCGTCTCCTACGATGACCATGCGCTCACGCGCGCCCACTGGTTTGAGGCACAGGTGAGCGCCTTGCAAGAAGCCACGGGAAAACCGATGGTGCTTCCGAAGGAGCTGGCTACTTATCGGATCGGCGAGACGGAGCATCCCTTCCGCGAGTATGTTCGCATGGACTGGGGCGGCGATAGCGAGGCGGCCATTGCGCACCTCCTCACGACAATCTACCGCCGTGTTTACGCCTACATCGAGCGTGGACACTAGAAGCACGTAACGCTACCAGTAGTCGCGACGTCGGAAGTAGATAAACACGAGGCTACTGGCGGTTGCCATAAATCCAACAGCGGCCCAGAGGCTCCATGATGGAGCTTTGTCTAGGTGCCCGATATTCATTCCAAAAAAGCCTGTGATTGCCGTGATAGGCAAGGCAATAGCCGCAATTGCCGTCAGCCGCTTCATCTGCTGGTTTAAGCGATTACTCGTCTGTGCCATGATAGCCTCGAGCACCCCAGAGAGAATTTCACGATGAAGATCAATCTGTTCCGTGAGGCGTAGCGAGCGATCAAAAATATCTTGAAGATATGGTGTTAATGATGGGTCCAAGGCAGCATGTTGGAGACGTAGGAGCTGGTTTAACACATCGCGTAGGGGAGTTACGGTCTGTCGAAGAAGCAGGAGTTTCTTTTTGAGAATCAGCGCAGGGCCAATCTCCGCCAGTGTTTCGGGTGAGTAAACCGCGATCTCTAGGGCGTCAATCTCTGCATCCATGGCGTCCATGGCAGGATAGCAACCATCAATGCTCTCATCGAGCAGAGCATAGAGCACCTGGCTAGGTGTGTGAGTGCCTGCGGGAAGAAGAGGCATCGCTGTGTCCGATCGAATCAGAACCAGGTTTGAGCCGACGAAGATATCCCACTCGCGGGTGACATCTTCGAGGTCGTCACCGCTCTGGCCTGTTACCCCATTCCAGATGCGTAGAGTGACAAGCAGAGCCGTCTCACAAAGCACAAGGCGTGCCCGGCGGTCACGCTCACGGGAGCGCTGGATCACGGCTTCAGGGATGCCAATTTCTAGGGCATAGGATGTCCACTCAGACTCCGAAACGGGTGTAATGCCTTGGTCGGGTCGCCAGATAGACGTGTTACAATGCGGGCTGTTCATTACTTCTTCACAACTCAAGTGTAGATTTGACTGATCTGGAGGATACCGCAGCCGTGGCTAAGCCGCTAAAAGTAATCGGAGACCAGGGACACCAGAGCTGGGATTTATTTCTCAAGCGGCGCGGCGCTTTGGAAGCGCAGATGAAGCTCGAAGTCTGTGATGGCTGCGATATGTGTGGGAGCCGATGTGTGGCAGGCTTTGGAGTAACACAACAAGAGTGGGAAGCCGTGAAGGAATATCTTTCTCAGCAGCCCTCCGATGACGTTGAGAGAGTTCGCACTCAGGAGAAAACACTGCCTTGGCCGGGGGCAGAAGAGCTTGAGGCGCGGGTTACCTACTGCCGCTTCCGAGACAGTGCCAATGGGCGTTGCTCTATCTATCCAGCACGCCCTACCATCTGTCGGCTCTTTGGACAGACCAATTGGCTTCCCTGTCCCATTGGGGCGGTGACTGCCTATCCCGAAGCGGCGGCGGATGTCTGGAATCAGTATCGCCAGGAAAAAAGAAAAACCTGGGAAGAGTGGCAGGAGGAGGAGAACCCTCCGCCTGTGTCGAATGCCTAAGGAACCTGGAAAGAGACGGAGGGTGGACGTGGCACTTTTAGACTTGCTTTGGTTTCCTGTGCTATGTTATAATCCGCCCGTGTCTTTTGGCGATCGGTGTGCTTGCGGGAACAATACCAAGGATTTTAATAGTCCAAGGGAGATACTGGGTGCACAGATCGCTGGTAGTGTTGTGGAGGATGTGAGTCCGGGTAAACTCGCATCTTTGAAAAAATCTGACTTGCTGGACATGGCAATGGTCATGCTGTCGTCTGTGCTTGCCCGGATGCTGTCTACCGTAGCTCAAAGAGCTACGGGGCGGGCTGATCGAGGAGGTTGACCCCACTTTGAAGTTCGTGCCTAAATCACGGCGATATGCCGCGCTTGCTGTCTTTATGACCGCGCTGGTCGGGATTACGACAGTAGCAAACGCGCAACGCAGGGACCGGCAAACGCCGGGCGCTCTTGGGAATCTAAAGATTCCTTTAAGGGCGTTTCCTGGCGTTGGCGATAATCGGTTCCTTGCGCCCAGTATTCCTGTGCGTCAGTGGGACGCGACACCTGCTACCCAGGCCAAGGCTGGTCAGAAGAATCCGACACGTGTCCAGATCGGTGGGCCTAATGGTGCTAATGTCATCGAGAAAGTAGTGGATGCTACATTTCGAGAGACGGCAGATGAGATCAATCCCTACTGGACAGATGACGAGCAAGTTCTTTACTATGCAGGTAACTCTGGGACGGCAGCAGGGAGCACCTATCAGCTCTTCCGTCTCTCTGCAAGTGTTGCAAACAACCCATCGCAGACGGGTGCGGGCACTCCTGTTGTTATGACACGAGAGCCACTGGCCGATCACAAGTGGCCTGTGCCCAGTCGGTCGGGTGGACAGCTTGCCTTTATTAAGTCCGTAGACAACCGAGTAATCAACGATCCTGCTAAAGTCTGGCATCTCTATGTCGCCACGACGCCCGCTCCTGGATCAACGATTGATACTGCTCCGGGTGGGCCTAGTAATCTCCTGAACCTGACGGGTGATCCCACCCGCTTCCGCGGTAGGAGATTCGTGAATGTCGAGCGTGCTGCATGGCTGGGATCTACCGACCTTGTTTTCTCTGCTCTTCTTGAGGGAGATACGGTCTATCACCTCTACACGATCAATACCGTGGGGCGATTGGTAACTCAGCTCACTGACGGAGCCGCAGACGAGCGCAATCCTTCGATCTCTCCCGATGGACGTTTCATCGCTTTTGACTCCAATGCTCAGCCTAGGCTGGCTGGCGACATCTACGTCGGGGGCTCAATCCCTAAGACGGAGACGAATGATGGAAATCCTGCACGCGCCACTGGGGTGAACTCGACGAGGAAGCGCAATATCTTCGTCATGAGCACCGTGAATGGGGCGACAGTTCAGTTCTCCAACCGCTACACCGGTGCGCCGGACTCCGATGATGTCCAGCCTGCCTTCTCTAGCTTGCGCACCAACCCTTTCACCAATCAGGCAGGGACACAGTACTACATCGCTTTTGCCTCAACCCGGCAGCCTGATGTTGTAGGAGCCCCGACGGCGTTTACGGCGGGAGGCACCACGCACGATATCTACACGGTTCGTGCAACTGCTACGGCGACCGGTGTGCCTAGCTTGCTGGTTGAAGGTACCCCTATTTCCGGGTTGCAGTCGGCAAAACAGATAGACTCTGTAGACCCAGCCTATCTTTTCGATGATACCTACCCGACTTGGTCGCCCTTTATCAACGTGAACCGCGTGGCTTTTCAGTCGAATCGCGTTGGGGATCTCAGTGTTAATAACTTTGGAAACGGATTCCGAAGTCCAAACGCTCCTACGCCGTCGAACTACAATGATATTTGTTTAGCGACGGTTGTCGATGTAGCGGCTCCTACCCTCGTGCGCTACGACACCAGTACCAGCACCGGTGAGATCCTTCATATTAACCCTGTGCGTGGTGGGGGTCTGCCTGACTTTGATCCCAATGTCTCTTCTCGAACCCGTGAGAGCGGCGTTTTTCCGGGGCAAGAGTACTTCTTCACGGTTCGTATGGAAGATCGTGAGTCGGGAATTCAGTCAGCCTGGCTTCAGTTCAAGAACCCTAACTCCAAGTACCAGTCTGC
>NZ_JANNYP010000471.1:0-2274 GCF_031410135.1 Armatimonas sp.
TGCGTGCCGCGAAGCCCGTTCCGGGCTGGAGAGTTCGTTTCCCCAGCCCGGAACGGGCTTTGCAGCCGAAGGCTACCCAGACGCCCACTTTCAGTGGGCGGATTGGTAATTCGCGAAAAAAAGGCCGGGCGACTTTCGCCCGGCCTTTTTTGTTGTGCGTTACGCCGTGCCGCCTTTTCGCGCTCGCTTCAGGAGCCGCAGTGAGATCAGCCCGAGCAGGCTGGTAAAAGCGATATTGATCCAAGGCATCGCCGACGTTCCCCAGACCAGTGCGCTACCATCCGCGGACAGTAGCCCGCCATAGTTATTTGCGGTTCCAGCAACGCTCGCAACGGGCGAGAGATAGAGTGTGTTGATAAAGACCGTGTGCTTCTCGTTGTAGGTATTCACCTCGGCGGCAAAGGGTAGGAAGTTCACCACAGCCAGGATCGCAAACGAGAGCGCCATCGCGCCCCAGCGGTTCTTGAGCTTCTGGGAGAGCAGCAGCGTGAGCGAGCCAAAGCCAAAGAGACTCGCAATACTGATCGTAGTGGCCGTGAGACTCCCTTTAAAAATATCTAGTTGCCAGCGTGCGTAGTCAGCACTAATATTTTGTTGCAGTGTTTGCACTTGCGCTGTTTGCACATCGTGCTGCAATCGGAGCTGCTGAGCACCCGCATGAATCAGCGCAACAAGAACCGTCAGTCCCAAGACATAGAAAACTCCTGAGACAGGGTTGCCTTCTTTGATGCGGCGCAGTGCTTGTGTGAGCGAGCCTTTTGGCAAGCCCTCGCCGGAGACGAAGATCGGGATGAGGAGTACGGTCAGAATGGGCATCAGGAGAGCAGGAAGCCAGCTGTACTGGTACTGCTCGCTGCCGTAGATCGCTAGAGAGACCAGCCCGATAAAGAGCGCGGTCAGGCCACGCAGGAGTGGCGAGCGGTCGGTGCGGGGGTACTCGATGCGGTGCAGGGCGACGATAGTGAGAATTGTCCCCAGCAGACCGTTGATCGTGAGACCGACTAGCCAGCTTGGGATGGCGAGACCGAAATAAGTCTCGGTAAGGTTGCCAGCCAGCATCGCGCCCACCGGGTTCACCGAGAGCAAAAACGGCTTGGCGTAGCTACTCAGGCTCGCGGAGCTGAAGTCAATACCACTCGCCAGTGGGAAGGTGCCCACGAAGAAGAGCAGGATCGTGCCGTAGGTCAGCACCGTCGATGTCGTGGTGTTCTTGGCAAACGACGAGTAGGCCATGCCCGTTGCGCCATAGAGAAACGCCGAGGCCATGAGCAAGACATAGGCCGCGCACACTTCCTGAGGCGAGACGCCACCCAGCAGGAAGCAAAGCGCCACGAGCGGCAGCGACGAGAGCAAGAGTAGTCCTACAAAGCCCACGGCGGAGGTCAGCTTGCCCAAGACAATGCTGCGGCGAGAGAGTGGGCTCACAGCGAGCGCTTCAAAGGTGCGCTGCTCCCGCTCGATGGATAGGGCTCCAGCGGTGAGTGCGGGCGTGATAAGCCCCACCAGAGCGGCCTGCACGGCGAAGATCACACCGTAGAACATCCGGCCCATGTCGTAGGTCTGGGTGGTGTAGGCTCCCTGTCGCTCCTGGCTGGTCAGCCAGCTTAAGTACGTCCCACCAAGAATTATGGAGAGCAGCCCGAGGTAGAGAAGTAAGATCCAGAATGCCTTCGCCCCACGCATTCGCGTGCGCAGCTCTTTGGTAAGAATCGGGTTTTCCCAGTTCATTGTCATTTATGCCACCAGCCCCTTGGTCACACGGAGGAAAATATCTTCCAGGTCGGTATCTTGCTCGGCGAAGGTCTGGACACGGACGCCGTTTTGGATCAGTGCCAGCAGCACTTCGGATTGATCGTCGAGCGTGCCATTGTAGTCCACGCGGATTGTCTCGCTCACCAGCGCCACATCGCGGACGTGCTCCACGGAGCGTAAGACCGCCATCGCCTGTGTTCGGTCTGCTTCGGGGACGCGTAGCTCCAGCACACGCCCGCCGAGCACCTCTTTCATGATCTTCTCAATCGGCCCGGCGATGATCATCTCGCCGCGCTCGATAATGCCCACGGAGGTGCAGAAGTCCGCCAGCTCTGGCAGAATGTGCGAGCTGACGATGATCGTCTTGCCCATGTTGCGCAGCTCTTTGAGCAACTCTTTGATCTCGATACGCGCCCGAGGATCAAGGCCAGAAGCGGGCTCGTCTAAAAGCAGCACTTTTGGGTTGTGCACAAGCGTACGCGCCAGGCAGAGCCGCTGCTTCATGCCACGGGAGAGCGACTC
>NZ_JANNYP010000472.1:0-6334 GCF_031410135.1 Armatimonas sp.
GCATCAAAATAAATAGGTCCTAAAATCGTGGGACAGTCCCTCTAAGGGCTATTTTTCTTGTCTGTTGCAAAGACGTCGCTTTAGCACCACTCCCTCGCTTGCGATACAGTAAGCAACGTATGATCAATAAGCTTCAAGCAAATGTAACCGATGAGAGCGCAATTCTGGTGGCGCTGGAGACCGACGAGAGCCAGGATAGTATTGAGGTTCGCCTAGACGAGCTGACGGAGCTTGCGAGCACCGCGGATATTGAGGTTCTGGAGCGTTTCAGCCAGCGGAAGCACAAGGCCGACTCCGCGTTTCTGATTGGGCACGGAAAAGCAGACGAGCTCTACACGCTGGTAGCGGAGCTGGAGCCGACTGTCGTGATCTTTGACAACGAGCTCTCGCCAACCCAGCAGCGCAACCTTGAGGTCACCCTTAAGACGCGGGTGATGGATCGGACGCAGCTGATCTTGGATATTTTTGCCCAGCGCGCACGGACGCGTGAGGGCAAGCTACAGGTGCAGCTTGCGCAGCTTACCTACTCCCTGCCACGAGTTGGGCTTCTCTACACCAAGTTCGAGCGCCAGCAGGGCGGTATCGGGGTGCGTGGCGGCGGAGGAGAGAGTAAAGTCGCGCTAGACAAGCGTAAGATCCGCGAGGACATTGCGGACCTCACCCGCGAGCTGGAAGAAGTCAAGAAGACCCGCCGGCAGCAGCGCAGCGCTCGTCGCAAGCTGCCATTTCCCTCCGCGGCTCTGGTGGGGTACACCTCCGCGGGGAAGTCCACCCTCCTGAACTTGCTCTCGGGCTCCGAGGTGCTGGCCGACCGGATGCTCTTCTCTACCCTGGATCCCACGACACGCCGTGTGATCCTTCCCGATGGGCGAGGGATTCTGCTCACCGATACCGTGGGCTTTATTCGTAGCCTGCCCCATGATCTCGTCGCTGCGTTCCGTGCCACACTCGAAGAGACTATCGAGGCGGACTTTCTGATTCATGTGGTGGATATCAGTAGCCCTGAGGCGGATCGTCACCGCGACACCGTTTTAGAGACTCTGGAGGCACTGGGAGCCCACAATAAGCTGATCCTGACGGTCTTTAATAAGAGTGATCTCGTCGAAAATATCGAGGAGCTACAAGATCTCGTCTCCAAGACCCCGAACTCTTGCTACATCTCCGCCGCAAAGGCTGAGGGACTGAACTCGCTCATGGAGCGGGTGTCGGAGACGATTAAAAATCTTGTGGACACGATGCTGGTGGCGATTCCCTACAGTCGCTCTGAGCTTGTGGCGCAGTGCCATGAGTTTGGCGTGGTGCATTCCGTGGACTATGGCCCCGAGCATATTCTGGTTCGCGCCGATGTTGCGCGCTCGCTGGCGGGTAAACTCGAAGAGTTTCAGATCGTGTAGAGGGAGTTTTGAGCTATGAAGATTCCAAAATGGCGTTTTTTAATGCTGCCACTGCTGGCCTTTTCTAGTATCGTTGCGCTGGCGGCAGGTTTAGACACCATCCCGGAAAAGTCGCTGGCGAAGAAAAAAGAGCTGCTCTTCTCCGATGATTTTTCGGGCACGCTACATGACAAGCGCTGGCATCGCGTGGTGGACACGTTCGCCTTTGAGGACGGAGCGCTGAAGGGGAGCCAGACCCGAGTGAAGGACATGTCCTCGGCGGATGGCAAGTCGGTGATCAAAGCGCATGCCGCGGTCTACGGGCTGGAGCTTCCCACCAAGAACAGTGTGGTGGAGTGCAAGATTCGTTTCGAGGGCGCGACAATGATAGATGTGGAGTTCGATGACCGTGCGTTCACGGGATCGCACTACGGCCATCTCTGCCGCGCTCAGATTCGGCTGGATAAAGTGGTTCTTCTGGATGAGCGTGAGGGCACCCAGAGCAATGCCCTGATTGAGCTACGCAAAGACCCGGTTGCCAATAAAGCAGAGATTAGCAAGCTTCTCACCACGCATAGCGCGAGCTACCCTGCGACGTTTGAGGTGGGCAAGTGGTACACGTTGGTGGTGGAGACCATTGGCGACGAGATGCGGGTGACGATGGATGCTAAACCTGTCGGCTATCTGAAGTCTCCAGGGATTGGCCACGCCACGAAGTCTAAGATTGAGCTGGGAGTCGCGGGCAAAGACGGCTGGTTTGACGATATCAAGGTCTGGAACGCCGAACCAACTCGGTAGACTTCGCGGTACACTGTGGCATGTTTTCCCAGACTGCTGAATACGCGCTTCGTGCTGTGGCCTACCTTGCCGAAGAGGGAGAGCCGCGCACCGTGGCACAGATCGCGGCGGCGACCAAAGTTCCCCCCAGCTACCTTTCCAAAGTGATGCAGAGCCTCGCACGTGCCGGGCTCGTGGTTTCCCAGCGCGGCCTACACGGGGGATTCCACCTTGATCGTCCCACGGATCAGCTCTGCGTCTACGACATCGTGCAGGCAGTAGACCCGATCCAGCGCATTACCAAGTGTCCGCTGGATCTGCCACAGCACAGCAAGCACCTCTGTAAGCTCCACCAGCGCATGGACGATACCCTGGCGCAGGTGGAGCTGGTTTTCCGTCAGACGACGTTCGCGGAAGTTCTGGAAACCCCGATCTTTGGCGACGGTAAGCCTACTTAGGATCGTAGTTTTTAGAGCCCTCGGTGGGGAGCGGCACGACCCAGATCTGGCGGAACTCGGTGGGGTTGTGGTGGTCTTGCAGGAAGATCGGGCCGGGCTTGTCTACGGGGCGATCGCTGCGGATTCCCGTAGGGCCTTGAATCTCGGTGTTGTTCTGCACGAGAATCCCGTTTTGCATTACCGTGACGCGGGCTTTCTCCGTGAGCTTGCCGTCCACAAAGCGCGGGGCGCGGAAGATAATGTCGTAGGTCTGCCAAGAGAGCGGGGGCTTGCAGGCATTGACCAGCGGTGCGGCCAGGTTGTAGACCGCCCCACAGTCGCCGGTGCCGGGAATCTTCAGCCCTGAGGAGTCCAGCACTTGAATCTCGTACCAGCTCTGCAAGCCCACGCCCGAGTTGCCACGGCCCTGGCCTTTCTCGTTAGGCACGTAGGGAACCTTGAACTCGACATGGAGCATGAAGTCCGTGAACTCCTGCTTGCTGACGATATTGCCCTTCTGGGAGACCATCGCGCCCTTGACCACGCCCCAGTCTGCATCGGTGGTGGAGCCAGACTTGCGCCAGTTGGCCGCCATTTCCTCGGGCTTACCTGAGAAAAGCACGATGGCTCCGGGGGGAGGCGGAACGGGCTTGGGTTGCTTGGCCTTGTTATCGGGCATGAGATACGGCGACTGCGAAAGTGCCGCTAGTGCAAGAAGAGGAAGTACGTTCATCGTGGCTCTATTTTACCTGGGATTTTGTTCGCCAGGGCGTGCGGGCGGACGACCCTCGCCGCGCAGACAGCAGCCCTCACGGCAGATATCGGGGTTGGAACCGCGTGTGCCGACCGTGAGCCGGATGGGGGAGTCGCTCTGTCGCTCATTCACAAGCTCGTGGATCATCTGGATGAGCTTTGCGTGTGTCCCTGCCGTCGCCGCTCGCACAAACGGAATCCCGAGCTCCTCGGCCAGGTCTTTTGCCTCGTGGTCGAGGTCGTAGAGGACTTCCATGTGATCCGAGACAAAGCCCAGTGGGACAACGGCGATGCCCTCCCTCCCCCCAACCCCCTCCCTCCCGATAACGGGAGGGAGGGGGAGGTTTTTGAGGTAGTCGAGAATATCGGGCTCCAGCCAGGGCACCTGCGGCGGGCCGCTACGGCTCTGGTAGGCGATATCGAAGTTTTCCACGTCGCAGGCGGCAGCGATCAGCGAGGCGGCTTCTTTGAGCTGCGCTTCGTAGTCGCAGCCACGGGCCATGCCGACGGGAATGCTGTGGGCGGTGAAGACCACGCGGGAGCCTGCGGGGAGCTGCGCGAGGGCCTCTTGCACGCGCGTGGCCATGGTCTCAATGAAGAGTGGGTGGTTGTAGAAGACGCGGATCTTGCCAAACTCGGGCGCACCGTCCCCGACGGCCTCGCGGGCCTTGGCGATGTCCTCGCGGTACTGGCGACAGCCGGAGTAGGAGCTAAAAGCGGATGTTACGAAGGCGAGGGCGTTTTTCACACCATCGGCCTTCATCTGCGCCAGGGTGTCGGCCACAAACGGGTGCCAGTTGCGGTTGCCAAAGTAGATCGGGAGGGGGAAGTCGCTGGCCTTGAGCGCTTCGATCAGTGCTCGGTTCTGAGCGTTGATGGGGCTCACGCCACCAAAGTGCTGGTAGTGCTCCGCGACTTCGGCGAGGCGCTCGGCGGGGATATTGCGCCCCGCCGTGACGTTTTGCAGAAACGGGATCACGTCATCGGGGCCTTCGGGGCCACCAAAAGACAAAACTAAAAGTGCGTCGTAGTTGCTCATGAGATTTTCGTGCCGACCCAGACCATGCCGTTTTCGATCTTGGTTTGGAACGTTTCGACGGGCTTTTTCACCACGCCATCAATTGCCGCTCCGGTCTTAATATCGAACTTGCCATAGTGCCAGGGACAGACTACCGAACACTCGTCGCTGTCAATAGTTCCCTCGCAGAGCGGGCCGCGGGCGTGGCTGCATCTATTGTTGATGGCAAAGATCTCGCCCTTGATGTTGAAGATCCCAACCATTTTGCCTTCGAGAAAGATCGAACGCGTCTGGCCGGGTTCAAAATCGGCGAGCGCACAGACTTCAACCCAGCTCTCGCGAGCCTCACCGGCGGCGAGGGCCTCGGCGATGGGCGGGCCACCGAGGGCGTCGAGGGCTTCGTCGAGGCGCAAGTTGACGCAGGTGAAGAGCGGGGTGTCCTGGAGCGTGTAGCGGCTGGACTCGGTCTCGCGTAGCTCCTGCACTAAGTCGAGGAAGTCGGCAGGCTCGTCGGTCTCGAAAGCGAGAATAAACTCGTAGTCGTCGATGCCGAAGCTGTAGGTGGTATTGAGCCGGATCGAGGGGAACTTCTTGCCGACCTCGATGTGCTCGTCCATCACGCCCTGGCGCGCGTGCTTGGAGAGCAGGTACCAGGGCCGGGTCTTGATGAACGGGTAGACAAAGACGTACTTGGCCTCCGACGGGTCAATCACCAGGCGCTCTTCTTCCTCACTCCCATCGTCGCCGCCCACGCGAATCTCGTAGACCGAGCGCTTGGTCTGCGAGAAGTAGCTGTAGACGATCTGCAGGTAGCTGCCCATGCGGGTTCGGAGGATCGCGGTGGCCAGCTCCTGGAAGACCAGCGGGCTCTCGGCGATCTGCCAGAGGAGCAGCTCGCAGTCGGCGCGAGTGCCGACCGTGCTGTAGGGCCGCAGGAGCATGCGCCGGTTGAAGTTCTGGATGACGCTCGAAAGCTCGCGCTTCTGCGCCGCTTGCTCGTCGTCACTTAAACGTCGCCAAGTGGGATCGAGCTTGTAGAAGGCAAAGCGGACGTACTGGCGGCGGCTTAGCTGGCGTCCGGCGGGCGGCGCGGCGGGGGTATCGGTGGTGCGTGGTCTCATGTCTCTATCATACCCTCTACTATTGCTTCGCTCATCCCTACTCACGCCTCTCAACCCTGGTCGGAGAGGGAAGGTTATCATGGCGATATGATCATCACAATATTGCTGCCGAGACGACATCAAAATTGTTACTGGCTAATCCTTCCCCACATTTAGATGACGTATTTGACCTTCATTTCTTTAGTATGCATTCGTAAGTCCAGAGGACAGCTTGGGTCTTTGATCAGGCTCTCCAGGACATTCTCAATGTAAAAGACAAAAATACTGGCACGGATGACAGGGTTAGTGACCATCGCAAGAACCCTTGCTAGCTCTTTGTCTAAAAATGTATTGGCCTTAGGAAGTAGGAAGATCAAACGGCCTGTTTCTTGTTTCTTATGAAGATTACACAAATGCCATACGTTTCGGAGAATCTGGTAGGCTTCAAAAAATTCTGGGGCTTTCAGTAGTGTGCTATCCACATGACCCGTCAAGATGGGCAGATAAATGCTCGCCAGCTTGTCGTTGTGTTCGAGATCGTCTTTGGCTGTTCCAAACTCGGCCTCAGAGAGCTTGACCTCACACAACGTCGTAACCCCATCGTCCGTAATCCAGAGTGCGTCCAGGTTGGTTCCCTCTGTACTATCTGGCACGGCCTCTAGTTTGCATGTCGTAAGTCCAGCGGTCTGTCCAAGAGCATCTAAAAGCACTTGTGCGTCTGTCCCGCCTGCACTGAAGAACTCATGGTTCGCTCATTTTTTGTGGCGGTAAAACAGATTGCTCCACCAGGCGAATGTACACCTCAGGCAAAGAAACCAGCAGTTTAAGAAAAAGATGTTGAAAAAGGTTTAAGGCAGACACATGACGCAAAAATTG
>NZ_JANNYP010000473.1:0-2653 GCF_031410135.1 Armatimonas sp.
CTGAACCCGTTATATTCCTCCCTCCATTTTTCTATAGCAATTAGGCTTGGGATTGCAGGTAACCTGCGAAGTAGTGGTTGATGAGACAGCCACCTTTTACATCAATGGGGAACACTGCAATGCCAAGCCTAATTGCTATAAGTGAACTCGAACATCAGTCATGTTCTCGAACCAATGAGTCACCAGGAACTCGTCGCGCAACTTTCCATTAAACGACTCGCAAAAGGCATTGTCGGTGGGCTTTCCAGGTCGGGAGAAGCAAAGCTTTACGCCACAGCGGTATGCCCAGGCGTCCAATGCCTTCCCTGCGAACTCTGGCCCGTTGTCTAGGCGGATCGTTTTGGGTAGCCCATGAGCAGCAACTGCTCGATCCAGAATCTCACAAACGCGTTCTCCTGTCATGCGAAAATCAGCCTCCAAAGCCGGGCTAACACAGCTAACGTTATCCACTAACGAAAGCACCCGGAATGCCCGCCCATCAGCGAGCTGATCCGACACGAAATCAATGCTCCAGCGGTCGTTTGAAGCGGTTGCCTCGGGGCAGACAGCACGATGCTGAGCTGCCCGTTTCTTCTTTCGAGTCTTGAGCCTCAGTTCCAAACCTTCCTGCTTGTAGAGCCTCACCCAGAGGGTACCAGCTCGTTTATGATTGACTTTCCAGCCCTCTCGTTGAAGCAGAATCTGTATGCGACGGTAGCCGTAACGCACTCGGGCAGCGGCTATGTCTCGGATTCGAATCCGCAGGACGGACTGGTCTTTAGCTTGGCTTCGATACCGGATCATGGAGCGTCCCACTCCAAGGACTCGGCAGGCTCACCTCTCACTGATTTTGAAGCCGACTCGCAGGTAACGAACGCGGTCTTTCTTTTGAGCCGGCTTTAGAGCTTTTTTGCGATGACCTCCTGGAGCATGGCTTTGTCGAGCGTGAGGTCCGCCACAAGTTGTTTTAACTTCCTGTTCTCTTCCTCCAGGAGCTTGAGTCGCCGCAGCTCGGCAATTCCGGCTCCTGCGTACTTCCGCTTCCATCGGTAGAACGTCATTTCGGTCACGCCGGTCTGGCGACAGACATCGGCAACGCTGACACCACTCTCAGCTTTCTTGAGGGCAGCAACAATCTGTTCCTCAGTGAAGGTTTTCTTAGGCATTTCTTGATCCTTTCAGTTTGGGCATCTGGCAGAAAATCGAGATTTTTTTCCACTTCTGTCAAACATATGTTTGAATTCTTCCTGCTGGACCGAGAAATTGGGTTTGGGTCAACACGCGCAACCAACAGCGGTGATTTTGGATGGACGTACCAACCAGTTTACACCCGAAAGTGGAGGGGAAGGACGAGCAGGCTACGATGGTGGCAAGCGCAAGAAAGGTAGCAAAACCCACATCGCGGTTGATACTCTGGGCTACCTGCTCACACCCCAGCCGATGAGCAGGAGCGTGCTCAGGTGGAAGCCCTCTGCACTCAGGTTCGGGAGGTGACGGGGCAAAATGTGGAGTTGGCTTATGTGGATCAGGGCTATATGGGCAAGGATGCTGCTTCTGTGGCATCGAGTCATGGGATCCGTCTTGAGGTGGTTAAGTTGCCTGAGGCTAAGAAAGTCTTTGTGCTTCTTCCTCGTCGCTGGGTAGTGGAGCGCAGTTTTGCCTGGGTCTCTCGCTTCCGCCGTTTGGCTCGCGACTATGAACGCCTGCCCGAGACGGTGGGCGGTTTGACCTTTCTTGTCTTCGGAATCCTGATGTTGGTGAAGGCAAACCACCTGAATCTATTACCGCAAATCAATAGCCTGAGTTCATAACAGCCTCTAGCAAAAAGAGACACTAGGGGTGCCGCACCCCGTACCCTCATCAAATACTTTCTTGATGGCACAGGTTCTCAAAGTGAGCGGCGAACGCAAAACGGCTCACTGTACCACTTTTTTGTCCTGCCACCCTTGACATCATAGAGTGTATACAGGTAAACTGGCTAACATAGATAACTTGCTGAATGGTTCAGTAAAATCATGTTTGAGTCCTCGGAATCTGGGGTAGAATCAGTTAGTAGTGTATTCTGAAATTTAGGGTTGTTGAGGGATCATAAGTAAAAGATTACCGGGTGAGTATGTTCTTAGAGAATAACAAATTTTTAGGATCTGTAATCTTAACAAGTGGGCTAGGCGACCGAATGAATTGAAGTATGGTGGAACAGGCGGCCATGTGGTCGTCCTGTACTGTAAAGGAAAACAAAGGTATGACATTTCAAAAATTAGGTAGCTTTATTGGGGTGAGCGCATTGCTTCTCACTATAACAAGTGGAGCACAAGCGCAGTTCACATGGACGGACTGGACGGCCTCAACAGCAACAACTGCAACAGGCACAATGGGTTCAGTAGGTGTTGGCTTTACGGGTAACCTCTTTACCCCAGCCGTACAAACATCCGGAGGAACTAATTTATGGACGGGGACCGCCTACAGCGCTACCGGCGCTCCACCCACATCCGATGTGATTGCTATAGGTTCTGCAGCATCGGGTTTCACCCAGACGATTAATTTCGGCTCACCGGTAGTTAACCCAATCCTTGCGGTCCTGAGTCTCGGTTCCTCATCGGCGCCAACTACCTGGACGTTTTCCAGCGCTCCTGCTATTCTGAGCCAAGGGGCTAGCTTTTTTGGTGGAACGAAC
>NZ_JANNYP010000474.1:0-1283 GCF_031410135.1 Armatimonas sp.
GGTTTACAATGAAATGCAGTCGCTCGCCGAGCTCGGATTCATTGTCGTCCAGTGCGACGGAATGGGCACTCGAAATCGATCCAAGGAATTCCATGACGTCTGCTGGAAGAATCTTGCCGACGCGGGCCTGCCCGATCGAATCGCTTGGATGAAGTCGCTCGGAGCCAAATATAGGCAGGTTGATTTAACCAAAGTCGGTGTCTATGGCACCTCGGCCGGAGGGCAGAACTCTACCGGTGCCGTGCTCTTTCACCCCGAGTTCTACAAAGTCGCGGTTTCCTCATGTGGTTGCCACGACAATCGCATGGACAAATATTGGTGGAACGAACAGTGGATGGGCTTTCCCGTGGGGGCGCATTACAACGATCAGTCGAACATCACAAACGCTGCGAAGCTCAAGGGTCGCCTTTTGCTCATGGTGGGCGAACTAGACAGCAACGTTCCGCCAGAATCGACTTATCGGCTTGTCGATGCCCTTAGCAAAGCAGGTAAAGAGTTTGAGTTCGTTCTGTTGCCTGGCCAAAACCACACCGGAGGGGGCACTTTTGGCGAGCGAAAACGACGGGATTTCTTTGTTCGGAATCTCCTCGGCGTCGAGCCGCCGGAGAGAAACAATTAACTGAACCTCCCCCAGCTTGAATGAGCGGTTGCACAGAATTGAGCACTCAAAAAAAGGAACCCAGTATCACAAATGAGGTCGCAAATCTTGTCCCAGTCTGATACGATACTGGTCAAGCCTTATGCATAGCCTCCTCGCGATTCTTGCCATCTGTACTTCGACCACCTTTGCCGTCCCAGACGAAGGTGGTCATTCAAGCCGAGGGTCGGCATTCGACTCTGGAATGCGGACTCGACCCTGGGTGATGGACGGGATTGGGCAGGCCCCGTTTCCGATCACCAGCAAGAATCCCGAGGTGCAGAAGTGGTTCGACCAGGGGAATGCTCTCCTTCATTCTTTCTGGTTCGAAGAAGCAGAACGGTCTTTTCGATGGTGCTTGAAACTAGACCCAGACTGCGCGATGGCGTATTGGAGCCTGGCAAGGTGCGGGTTCAACTGGTTTACAGTACGCCCTCCGAATTTTGATGATAAGCAATTCGACCGCTATAAGGTGTTCCTTCGCGAGGCCGTTCGTCGAAAAGACAATGTCACCGAGCGTGAGCGAATGTATATTGAGGCTTGGGAACAAGCGACCAGCTCCGGGACGAAGGAGCCCACCAAGACCCTCAGCCAACTTCTGCAGCAAATTGTCGTCAAATTTCCGGATGACCTAGAAGCCAAGGTC
>NZ_JANNYP010000475.1:0-4267 GCF_031410135.1 Armatimonas sp.
TGTCAGCGACAACTTTCTCACTGGATAGGATGGTCAGCGCTGTGGAAAAAGTAAAAGCCCGACTCTTGCGTGCCGCAGAGGCACTGGATACTGCTGGTCTCGCCTACGCCGTAGTCGGGGGGAACGCCGTCGCCTCCTGGGTCTCCTCCGTGGATGAAGCGGCGGTTCGCAATACGCAAGATGTGGACATGCTTCTTCGGCGCGGCGATCTGGAAAAGGCCAAAGTGGCGCTGGAGGCGATTGGCTTCATCTTTCGGCACGTCCGAGGCATTGATATGTTCCTCGACGGCCCCGATGCCAAAGCCCGCGACGCGGTGCATATTGTCTTTGCCAATGAGCGGGTGTTTGACACGGATATACTGCCACACCCCGACGTCACCGACTCCGTGCGAGCCGACCGTTTTCAAGTGCTTTCACTCGACGCTTTGGTGCAGATCAAGCTCACGGCCTATCGCCGAAAAGACCAAGTACATCTTCTTGACCTGATCGAGGTGGGGCTGATTGACGAAACTTGGACGACAAAGTACCCGCCAGAACTTGGCGCACGATTGCAAGCACTCCTCGATGATCCAGAAGGTTAATCATGAACAATAAATCTCTCACGATGCCGTTTTTAATCGCTTTAGGGCCACTGCTCCTGTATCCCCTTATGCGTTACGTGGCTTTGGGAACCTGGGAAAACTCGTACGAGACGCGCACAGTGGCAGTGCCGTTTTCCCAAGCCTACTCGGTTGCGCAAGGGGCAGTCCGAGAAGAAGGCTGGCGGGATCGGACGCGGGAGGTCTCCTCAACGGCGCATTCGATAGGTCTGCTGTATGGCGAGGGTAAGCACTTCCTTCTCCGTCCAGCTGATAATCTTGTTGTTTCCATCCAGGAAGTCCCTGGAAAACCGGGGCTCTCCAACGTGACCATACACTCCAGTAGCTCATCAGGCTCTGCTTTTGCTCTGCGTGATCGGGTTTATGAGAAAATGACAAAAAAAGCGTTACACCCGTGATCCCGGAGCTTGTTTGGGGAGACATTTGCGATCAACCCGTTGACGTGATCGTAAACGCCTGGAACCGCAATATCATCCCGTGGTGGCTGCTCTTGCCGCAAGGAGTCTCAGGGGCGATTAAAAAGAAAGCGGGCTACGAGCCGTTTCAGGAGCTGGCACGTTTCGGTGCGATGCCTCTGGGAAGTGCGCGACTCACCACGGCGGGGCGGCTTCCCTACAAAGCCATTATTCATGTCACCGGGATCAGCATGCTCTGGCAAGCGTCGGAGTTCTCGATCCGTGAGTCGGTGAAGAGTGCGATGCAGATTGTGGAAGAGAAGAAATTCGAGTCTGTGGCATTTCCCGTGATCGGGGCGGGTTCAGGGAGCTTTAACACAGAGCGTGCACTGGAGATCATGCTCGCGACGCTGGAAGAGATCTCGACAACGGGCACAGTTCGCATCGTGCGCTACAAAAAACAATAAACCGGGGCAGAATCTCTGCCCCGGTTTATCGGACGTCTTAGTTGCCGCCGTCTTTCTTCTTTTTCTTGGCACCACCTGCCGCAGCCTTTTTCATCTCCTCGAACTTCTTTTTCTGGTCAGGAGTCAGCACTTCCTCGACGGATTTCATGAGGTTCTTGGTGAGATCCATCATCTTGGTGCGCTTTTCTTTAGGATCCGTGACGTCAGCCACCTTCTTGCGCTCCTCGGTCATGGTCTTAAAAGCGGGCTTCAGCTTGTCCATCTGCTCAGACGTCAGGCCAAGCTCTTTCTCGAGTGTCTTGGGGTTCATTGCTCCCCCTTTGCGCTGGCCCTTGCCACCTTCTTGGCCCGGTTTGGCATCGCCGCCCTTGCCTGGCTTGGTGTCCTGTGCGAAAGCAGATGTCGCGACAAGCGCTAGTGCAGTGGCGAAGAGCATCGAAAAACGGTTGATTGTCATTTTTTGGTTCCTTTCGAAGCACCTTAGTGCGTTCTGCCCTCTCAGACGCAAGGCTTTACGGAAGGTTCAAACACGCGAGTGTGAAAAATTTGGTAGAATGTTCCCTATGGCCACACGGCAACAACGTAGCACCAAATCCAAGACTCGCTCCCCTGCCACGCTTTTTTTGCTCCTATTCGTGATCGTCCTGATTGGTCTGGTGTATTACTTCGGTTTTATCAAAGTGGACTGAGCCGCACGTGCCGAATCGTCTCGCCGTTGGGGCTACTAAAGCTGTAGGTAACGTGCACACTGCCATCGGAGGCTTGCATTAGCGACGGATACGACTTACTCGCTATATCGGCTTCATCAAGGTGCATTGTCTTCGTCCAACTCTTGCCTTCGTCCTCGGAGTACGAAAGCGCGAGCTGGTGGCGTCCGCTTTCCGTATCGTTGTAGCAAATCAGCCAGCGGCCATCCCGCAACTTCAGCACGTCCACGCTGGAGCCAGGGTTGAGGAGCTGGTGGTGCGTGGCGACAGTCCAGGAAAGTCCATTATCGCTCGACTCACTCACCAGCATCCGCTGTGGCGCGGGGCCGTTGTTGCGGCAAAACGCTACAATTACCCCATCTTTGCGCCGAACCAAGCTAGGCTGCACTGCCCCAGGCCCAATCAAGGGCTTGGAGCACGTCCACGTGGCCCCGCCATCGTCGGTGATGGCGATGAGCGAGAAGTTGTAGCCATCGGAGTAGAGCGGCAGGAGCATCCGCTTGCCCTCGATCAGCGGCTTGCAACGCCCCATCCAGCCCATGCGCCGCTTGAGTTTATTGTCCGCCATCGCGAGAAGCTCCGCCCGGTGCTTTTCGAGCTCCGGGTAGGCCGCCAGCACCTGGGGAAACTTGGCTCGAACTTCGGCAGGAAACTCCTCGTCGCCCGGCTTGAGCGGTACCACGCCCATGTCGTCCCACTGGCCCAGCTTGCGCCCCACTTTATACTTGAGCAGCGTGCTCTCCCAGTTGTTATCAAGCTGCGTCCCGTAGAACAGCCAGAGCCGCCCGTCACCATTGACCGTCAGCACGCAGTTCGTATCAGGAAATCCGGGCGTGTCGGCGAGCACAAAGGGCTTTGACCACACGCCGCCCTTGAGTGGCTTCGTCGCTCCCATGATTCGCACATCGTCGGCCTTGCGCTCACCCGAGCCCATGTACCAGCACACCAATAACTGCCCTCGGGGAAACTCCACGATACTGCTGCTATGGCTGTGCAGCTTGCCTAGCGGAAAGATAAGCTCAGAGGAATACGTCTTTGTCATGCGGAAATTGTAGCGCATCATGGATGATTTAAAAGGGATTTCGGGGCCGTTGCCAGAGATTTTTACAAAAGGTACGACGGCGGAGCAATGGCGCGGTAAGCGTCGCCCGGAGCTGTTGAGGCAATTCACGGAGCTGATGTATGGCGAAGCGCCACTGGCAGAGGCTCCCAAGGCAACGGTGCTGAGTGAGAAGCCCATGGACGGGTTTCTGCTCCGCACTATTCGCCTCCACACGGGGATTCTTGGTCCCGTCTCGCTTCAGCTCACGCTGCCGCTTAAACAAGCTAAGCCCGCCGCGACGTTTCTGGCACTGAACTTTAACGGCAACGAGGCGCTGCACACTGGCCCGACGGCGTGGAGCTTTTCGGAGGCGGCTCGGCGTGGGTTTGCAGTCGCGACGGTCTGCTACGAAGAGTTGGTGGCGGATCGGAAAGAGTCTCCGCTCTACGAGTCCAAGTACCGTGCGGTCTCGCTCTGGGCGTGGGGGTTTTCGCGCATGGTGGACTGGGCGCTGACGGTACCCGAGCTTGATGGGAAGAAGCTTATCGCGCTGGGGCACTCGCGCCTCGGGAAGGCGACGCTCTTGGCCGGTGCGCGCGACGAGCGCTTTGCCGCCGTGATTCCCCACCAGTCCGGCACGGGTGGCGCGGCCCCGAGCCGAGGCACGATTGGCGAGTCGGTGCAGCGCATCAACACGGTCTTCCCCCACTGGTTCAACGATGCCTACAAGAAATTCAATGAGCGCCCCGGCGAGCTTCCCTTTGACCAGCACTGCCTGATAGCCTGTGTCGCGCCCCGTCCGATACTTTTGTCCAACGCTCAAGAGGATACCTGGGCCAACTACGACGGCCAGTTCTCACTTTTAGATGCTGCCCTGCCCACCTGGAAGCTCCTCGGTGGCGACGAGAAGCTTGTACAAAAGTTCATGCGCCCCGGAAAGCACGCCATGCTCCCGGAGGATTGGACGGCTTTCCTGGCCTTTGGGGAGAAGCTCTAGCGGTTGATACGCTTCAGTTCGCCCAGCAAGAAGTCAATGTTTGTGAACGGATCGCCGCCG
>NZ_JANNYP010000476.1:0-2431 GCF_031410135.1 Armatimonas sp.
CAGGCGACTCAACCGAACTTCTTTATGCGCATTTGGCATAGCGGGATGATGCACGTGATGGCGGGTGGGGCCCTTTGCTATGGCTTTGCGAAACTCATCCAAGTCGTGTTCAAAGTGAACCTCGGGATCGATTAGGGTAAACTCCTTCCCTAATGCAAACGGCATACAACCTGCTCATGGGAATCGGCGTGCTGACTGCGATCGTGTTCTCCGCACTCGTCTTCCTCACCGGTAAAGGTGATGCGATGTCGGGTGGTGGCAGCGTTCGAACGTCGTTCAAAGGCAAGGCCACTTTTGACGATATCATGTCGAAAACCACCCTCTATCTTGGTGGAGCCTTCATGTTGATCATGGTTCTCATCGACGCAATTAGCAACCGTCTCGGCAAGTAAGCCCGAGGCCGCTTTCAGGTTAGGTGGCCTTTTGTCAAGGTCGCTGTTTCCGTGGTTGAATGAGTCAGAATTGAATCGAAACGCCTCGTTAACCAGTGAACTTCTTGCGCGATTCCTTGCCTTCTCGATTCAGGCAAAGCCAGACGTTCTTGCTCAACTGAAATTCAATCTGACAATGAAATGACAAAATGACGTCATTCCAGATTTACGTTCTGATACTCTCAAAATTGCCCGCATGCTTGTAAGAAGGGTTTTCAACGAAGAAGCAATATGAGTGAGATCATTCTTTACACCTCGCCAGACGGGGTCGCAAAGGTCGAAGTTTTCTTTGAGGATGAGAGTTTCTGGCTGACCCAGAGGCGGATGGCCGAGTTGTTCGGCGTAGATGTGCGCACCATCAACGAGCATATCGGCAACATTTTCGAGACGGACGAACTCGACCGAGAGGCAACTATCCGGAAATTCCGGATAGTTCAAATCGAAGGTGGTCGAGAAGTCCAACGAGAACTCGATCACTACTCGCTTGATGCAATCATTGCCGTTGGTTACAGGGTGAATTCCCGCCAAGCCACCCGGTTCCGAATATGGGCGACAAACACCCTCAAGGAATTCATTGCGAAAGGCTTCATCCTTGATGATGAGCGACTCAAACTCAACACGCGTTTCGGTAAAGACTACTTCGAAGAGCTTCTTGAGCGGATCCGCGAGATTCGCGCTAGTGAACGCCGCTTTTATCTCAAGATCACGGACCTCTATGAGCAAGCAAGCATCGACTATGACGCCAAGGCAGAGATCACCAAGACATTCTTTGCGACTGTGCAGAATAAGCTCCACTGGGCTGTAAGCGGAAAGACCGCCGCCGAGATCATCGCCGAACGAGCTGATGCCAACAAACCGACCATGGGCCTCACTACCTGGAAGAATGCTCCCCACGGCAAGGTTCTCAAGGGTGATATTTCGACCGCCAAGAATTATATGATCGAAACCGAGATCAGGGACCTGAACCGCATCGTGGAGCAGTACCTGCTCTATGCTGAGGGTCTGGCTGAACGCCGTGTTCCAATGAAGATGGCAGAGTGGGTAGATCGACTTGATGCCTTTCTCAAGTTTAACGAGCGCGATGTACTAACCTATCCCGGCAGAGTGTCCGCTGAAGTCGCCAGGAAGCTAGCGGAGGAGCAGTACGAGAAGTTCAGGGTCAATCAGGATCAAACTTTCGAGAGTGATTTTGAACGTGAATCGAAGCGGATCGAAAGCGAGCTGAGTGGGTGAGCCTCGAAACGGATAATGAACCTGAGAGCAAGGTGCCAGATCAACACCTGCTTAGCCTGCGGAGGGCGGAACAAGTCCCCATTTTGGTGTTCACTACTACAGCATATATGCCGAGTGGTTCCGAGCGGACTAGGTTGCAAGAAGTCGATTTGCTAAAGTTCCCGGCGAACGAAACTCTAGCTGTCGGGCGTGCCGTCGACAGGCATTAGGCATTACTCAATCGGCTGAACGCTTAGCATCCCATCCATGTGATCGTTTGACTCCTCAATTTCGACTCGGAGTTCCTAGAACTCGGGGCCTAAAACTCTCGCGCAGCACAGGGAATCCATGCAACTATGTAACTCTGCATGGATTCCCCTCTGTTTTTTCTGGTCTACGTAAGCACCTCCACTCGAATCTTTTCCAAGAAAGATCTGCTGAAATTGGTCGCCGCCTCCCGGCAACGAAACGCCAGAATGGGCATCACAGGCATGCTCGTGCACAAGAACGGTCAGTTTATGCACCTTATCGAGGGTGAGGAAGAGACCGTCACTCTGCTGATGGAAAAAATCGGCCGGGACAAGCGCCACGGCGAACTCATCACCCTTTTGACCGGGCAGCAAGAGACAAGGCAATATCCGGGGTGGACTCTAGGGTTCAAGAATTTGAACACCTCACACTCCAAGGCGATTGAATCTTATGCGCCCTACCTGGAGCTTGAACTTACCGACCCAAGGTTTGCTGCGGAGCCCCAGCTTTGTCTAGACTTGCTCAAAGCGGTCATCCCA
>NZ_JANNYP010000477.1:0-1447 GCF_031410135.1 Armatimonas sp.
CATACTCGCCATCGAGCAGCTTCGGGCTTCTTATGGAATCTCCTTTCTGCTTTGATTGCCTATAGTTTCTTGCCTAAAAAGCCCTCGCTCCATCTACGAGACACTAAAGGACTCACCCCGGCTTAACCCGAACTCACGTTATTTTAGTGCATCGTCAAGTCTTCCGCAACGAAGATGGCAGTGAGGGCATCCTGTATCTGGTGACGAGTGATCTGTCGCTTACCTCGGGCCAAATCGAAGCAATCTACCAGACACGGTGGAAAGTGGAAGAGTATCACAAAAGCCTCAAGAGTTGTGCTTCATTTTCAAAATCTCCCACTAAGAAGGTTCGTACTCAGAGCAATCACCTTTTTGCCTCGCTGGTGGCGTATGTCAAGTTGGAGGTATGTAAGTCTCGATGTCACATCAATCATTTTGCTCTTCGTGCTCGTCTCTACCGAGAAGCCCTCAATGCTACTTTTTCTGGCTGGCAGGAGCTACGCCAGTCGGGGCTCGCTCCTGCTATCACACTATGACTGCGTAAGTTGAGTTCCTTATTGAAGATACAGCAGCTACGCCACCCGCTCAAATAGGGTCATTCAGTTCTTTTGAATGAAGGGGGTAAATATAATGGTAAATCGGTTCTCCTGGTCTTTTGGTGAAGCAGACAAAATCGCTCATTTCGATCTTGTAGCGAGTAGCAATAGCTGGTGATAAAATCGGTGTTGACAACGGCTGTCACCCCTCCACTTCCATTCACCAAAAGGCCGGGAGAACCGGAAAATCGGACAGTCAAAAGGGCTTTTCTAAGAAATTTAGAAAGCCAAAATAGACACCATGAGAAAGCAACATAGGTCATTACACAGATTGGACTATCCCTAGAAAAGTGACGGTCAAACCCAGCAACAGATTCCCTATCGGGAGTACCAAAGTATCCTTCCTTAAAGTGCACAGCCAGTAGTAGGCTTCACCAAATATACGGAAGAACCTGGATATTCGCCGTTTCCTGAGCAGGCCCCTTCTTGCCCATTTTTGCGGGATGGGCAAGAATAGCCAACATCAATGATTGTCAGACGCCATAGACTCTGCAGACGCCACAAACTCCTCCACACACGCCACAAACTCTGACACGAGTGAAACATATGCTGGGGTAACGTACTTATCACCTCCACTCGCCAAGAACGTTTTGATGCGCCCAGTCTGGACCTCGACACCTTCATAGTTTTTGGAGGTCAGGAGGCCAGAGAGAATGTTCACATAGCACACCAGTGTGTATGCCATATGATTCCTGCGATACCAAACTCCGTCAACGTATTCTTGACTATTGAGCTTGCTCTGAAGTACAGAGATTTTCGATAGTACAGAGATTTTCGATTCGATGCTCATACTTTCCTTAGCCCCCAACCACGCTGCTTTGGGGGATCTACAACTCGGTCGCTCGCGCTGGCTCCAGGAGTGCCAGGAGGTC
>NZ_JANNYP010000478.1:0-2741 GCF_031410135.1 Armatimonas sp.
AAGATTCTACTCGAAAAAGCAACCGGACAATCTTGTGATCTGAAATTATCAGAGACAGAATTCCCCGAGTGGGATGCTCAAACGGTTCAGGAATTCTATCAAAAAGCAAACTGGCACATGACCTTTGAGGATATTCCTGAAGAAGCTTTTCGTTACTCTGGTGACCCCTGGATAGGCTATTGGAAAGCCCGAATCTTTTTAGAAACCTGTGCTATAAACCAATTAGGCATCCGCTTCAGTGGATAGTTCGCAAATCGCCCCACAACTCAGGAAAAACTTCCCCAATCGCGGAGCGATTTCTCAGCCGAGGCACGAGGCTTTTACACGCCGATTTCAATCGGCGTGTTCTATGGCTAGATTAGCCCTCGGAAAGATTTGACGCCGCCGTCGTAGCCGGGGAAGAGCTTTTCTAGGCTACTCACCCCTAAGTGCTTCATCGCCACCTCGCCAAAGACGGCGCGGAAGTCAGTGGTCAGTGCCAGATCGCGGTTTTCGTAGAGCTTCTCGGGAGCGAGGCCGGGCCAGTCGCCGTAGACCTTGCCGCCTTTGACACCCCCGCCTAGCGCAAAGAAGCAAGTCGCGTGGCCGTGGTCGGTGCCGCCGGTGCCATTTTGCTTGACGGTGCGCCCAAACTCGCTCATGGTCAGCACCACCACATCGTCCATCTTGTCGCCTAGATCGGTGTAGAGCGCGGCAAGCGCCTGCCCGACCTCACGGAGCTTGTTGGCAAGGTTACCCTGCGTCGGAGCGCCGTTCTGGATCTGATTGGCGTGCGTGTCCCAGCCGCCGATATCGGCAAAAGCGACTTCGACACCCACATCGGCCTTGATGAGCTGCGCGATCTGCTTGAGCGACTCCCCGAGCTTGCCATTGGGATAGCTGGCGTTGTTGGCGGGGGTGTAGCGCGCCGGGTTGATTCCCTTCAGCATCTTGATCGCCTCGAAGCTCTCCTTGCCCGTGCCGTGCAAGACATCGCCGACCGCCTGGTCGTAGAGCGCCTCAAAGCCGCCCGCCGCGCTGCCGGTGGCAAAAGCGCCTGTCATCATCGTGTCGTCGGCACGAGAGTCGCCGCGCCGCCCGGAGCGAGCACTGGCCGACGGGTCGTTGATCCCAAAGGTGCGCAGATCGGGAATGGCGAGCGCCCCGGCATCACCCTTGAGGGCCGTGGGCAAGCCGCCGCCGAGGGCAACGGCTTTAAACGGGGATTTTCCCGCCTTGGCATTGGCGCGATCCTCAGGGCAGAGCATTGCGGCGCGAGCCAGCCAGCCGTCGTGGACGGCTTTGCTTCCCGGCGTGCCACTCTCCATGTAGTCCATCGCATCGAAGTGTGAGCGGGTGCTACTGGGCGAGCCGCAGGCATGCACGGCGGCTAAATGCCCGTCTTTGTAGATCTTGGCCAGCGGCTCCAGCGACGGATGCAGGCCAAAGAAGCCATCGAGATCCACGACCTGGTTGCGCGGAATGGCGATATTGGGCCGGGCACGGTACAGCTCCGCCTCGCCGTGGGGCACGACTACGGAGAGACCGTCTGCCGCGCCGCGCATAAAGACACAGACCAGCGTCTTTTTCTTCTTCCCGCTTCCCTGCGCCAGCGCCGCCCGCTGCAAGAACGATGGCCCCAGCACCGGAGCCAGCCCGACGGAGGCCAGAGCCACCCCGCCATTTTTCAGAAACAATCGTCGTGATACGTTCATAATATGCCTTATTGTCCCCCCGCTCGGCGGGGGGTAGGGGGTCAGCGTCGCTGGAACTCCGGGGAGCCCAGGATCAGTGCGGCGAGGCGCTTGGCCGAGAACTCATCGCCTTCGGTTTGTTTTTGTAGTGTCTTTACCGTCGCCGCCGAGAGCGAGCCGCCGGTGAGCTGCTCGCCGAGAAGCTCAATCATGGCGGGCGTGGGCTTGCTGGGCGTCTCGGAGAACGGCATCGCGCCACTGAGATCCGCGTCGCTGATGCGGCCATTGACCAGTGCGAGTGAGAAATTGATGCGGCCAATGAGCGCTCCGCTCGACACCCACTTGCTGGACTCTTCCGGGTAGCCGGTCGGGAAAGAGTAATTAAAGAGCGGCTGGCCCAGCAGGCCGATCTGGCCCGCGAGGAGCCGCTGGTTGTTCTGCCCACCGCCGTTGGGCGCAAAGATATTGATCCCTGATCCCTGCCGCATTCCGGCCATCCCACCGCCAAATGGGCCAGGCGCGGCAGGCGGAGTGGTCTCCACCGTGGCTCCAAGGGCGCGTGCGGCAGAGACAACAAACTCGAAGGGGGATTTTACCTTGGATTTATAGGCTGAGGCACTGAAGAACTCCGGGCTGCTGGTGATCGTCGCTAAAATCTCGCGGATGTCGCCGTCGGTCTTCTTCCAGGTCGCCACGCACTTGTCCACCAGGCTCGCGGGCGGCGTGTCCGAGACAAAACGACGGCAGAGCTTGGTCGAGATACTCTTGATGGTTGCTGGGTGGTTGGCGAGGACTTCCAGCATCTTCTCGCCCTCTTCTTGGCCACCCCCTGCGGGGAACTTTACGCCCAGCACTTCCTTACGTTTCTATCGTGGAGGCCCGCGTGAAACTCAAACTCGCCGCCGTAGCGCCCGCCGCGTACGCCCCAGCCGGTGAGGCAGCGTGCCAGCTCGGTGACGTCTTTTTGGGTGTAGCCGCCATCGACGCCGAGTGTGTGAAGCTCCATCACCTCGCGGGCGTAGTTCTCGTTCTGGCCCTGCTTCTGGCGCTGCGCCAGTGCCGGTCGGT
>NZ_JANNYP010000479.1:0-6621 GCF_031410135.1 Armatimonas sp.
GATGTAGACGCCGCGCTCCGCGAGGTGCGTATGGCCCTGCTTGAGGCCGATGTCAACTTCAAGGTTGTTAAGAACTTTGTGGCACGCGTCAAAGAGCGCGCGATGGGTGAGAATATCCTGGAAGGCTTACAGCCTGCCCAGATGGTCATCAAGTTTGTCCATGAGGAGATGATCGCCACCCTCTCCGGCACCGATGCCGAAGGTAAGCCTCTGACGGAAGCCGTGCCACTGACCATGTCCCCCAAGTCCCCCACGGTGATCATGCTCTGTGGTCTACAAGGTGCGGGTAAGACGACTCTGGCGGGAAAGCTTGGAGCGCATCTTAAAAAACTAGGACGGCAGCCTCTTTTAGCGGCATGTGATCTTCAGCGCCCCGCCGCGGTGAAGCAGCTAGAGGTGGTGGGGGGCCAAGTCAAAGTTCCCGTGTATGCCCAGCTCACCGGCAAGACGCCCGTTCAGGTGGCAATGGAAGCCGTAGACTTTGCCAAAGAGAACCGCCTCGATGTCGTGATCTTAGACACTGCCGGACGACTTCACGTGGACGAAGTGCTCATGGATGAGCTCAAGGCCATTAAAGCCCAGACCAAGCCCGATGAGATCTTACTGGTGCTGGATGCCATGACGGGCCAAGATGCGGTCAATGTCGCCACTCAGTTCAATGATGTCTTAGAAGTGGGCGGCTTTGTGCTGACAAAAGTGGACGGCGATGCGCGCGGTGGGGCCGCTATCTCCGTGCGTGCCGTGGTCGGAAAGCCCATCAAGCTGGTCGGTGTGGGAGAGAAGCTAGATGCCCTCGAAGTCTTCCACCCGGAGCGTATGGCCAGCCGGATTCTGGGAATGGGCGATGTCCTCACCCTGATCGAGAAAGCCGAAGCCGCTGTTGACGAGAAGCAAGCCGCGGAGATGGAGAAGAAGCTCAAGGGCGGCAAGTTCGACTTCGAAGACTTTCTCTCCATGCAGCAGCAGATGAAGCGCCTCGGGCCACTGGAGCAGCTCTTCAAGCTCATCCCCGGTGTCGGGACGCAGCTTAAAGACATGGACTGGTCGGTGCCAGAAAAAGAGATGGCGAAAGTGGAGGCGATTATCCGCTCCATGACCGCCAAAGAGCGCCGCAATCCCGAGCTGATCAATGGGTCACGACGCAAAAGAATCGCCGCAGGAGCTGGGGTCGGGGTTCCCGAGATCAACCAGCTTCTCAACCAGTTCGAGCAGATGAGGCGTATGATGCGCGCCATGTCTAGCGGAAAAGGAATGCCCGGGATGCCAGGAATGCCACCCATGCCGGGAATGCGGGGGCTGCCTGCGGGCAACCCCAAAAAGAAAAAAGATGGTGGCTCCAGCGGCGGAGGCCGTTTCAAGCTACCATTTCGGTAAAACAACAAAGGAACTATAATCTCTCATGGTCAAGCTTCGTCTGCGCCGGGATGGCGCCAAGAAAAAACCGTTCTACCATGTCGTCGCCGCAGATGCGCGGCGCGCACGTGATGGACGCTTCATCGAGCAGTTGGGGTACTATAACCCCATGGTGGCTGCTGATAAAGAGCCCATCATGGAACTGAAGGAGGAGCGACTTCGCTATTGGCTTAGCGTCGGCGCAACGCCCACCGATAAGGTGGCAGCCATCCTTCGCAAACAGGGGATCCTACCCTCCGCTTAGAGAGGGACGACCTAAACAAATCCAGACGAAAGTAGGATAAAGTAGAATCAGTGAAGCAGACAGTTGAATACCTGGTAAAAGCCCTTGTTGACTCTCCTGATGAAGTTCAGGTAGATGAGATTCCGGGTGAGGAAGCCACGACTTACGAAGTACGCGTTGCCGCAGATGACCTAGGTAAGGTCATCGGAAAGCAAGGGCGCATTGCCAATGCCCTACGCACGATCGTCAAGGCCGTTGCTATGAAAGACAAGCGCAAAGTTTACGTCGAAATCGTCGCCTGACGACTTCAGACGATCGCTTAAGCGCACCGAACACGAGAGGGGCTGTGATGGAAAACGAAGAATCCGTTCTGATCGGAGAAATCACCGCCCCCTTCGGTATGAGGGGAGAGGTGAAGCTCTACCCTTACATGGACGATCCCAAGCTACTGGTGGGCAAGAGTTTCTTGCTCAATGGCAAGCCAAACCGCGTCCAGAGCGTTCGACCTTACCAGAGTACGTATCTGATTCTATTTGAGGGCATGGATCGCACAGGAGCGGAGGCAATCCGCAACACCAAGCTTTTCCTGCCCAAGTCCGAGCTCCCCCAGCTCCCTGAGGGGGCTTACTACGACTGGCAGCTCAAAGGGCTGGCGGTTCAAACCGAGTCTGGAATGCCTCTTGGGGAGATAGAGACCATTCTCTACAACCCAACCGCAAACGATGTTTATGAGACGAGCCTGGCGCTGATCCCTGCCCACGCCCAGTTCGTGCTCTCGGTAGATCTAGAAACGGGCCAGATGGTCGTCTCCGACGATCCGGGCCTCTTAAAGTAGCATGCGGGTGGACGTCGTGACGCTCTTTCCGGAGCTGATCTTACAGGCAACGAGCCACTCGATTGTGCAGCGGGCACAGGTGGCAGGCTCTCTGGAGCTGGACTGCGTGAATCCTCGGGACTTCACCCACGACCGGCACCGCACCGTGGACGACTGCCCTTTTGGGGGCGGGGCGGGCATGGTAATGAAAGCCGAGCCGCTCGTGGCGGCCATTGAGTCCGCAACAAAAGGCGATCCGAGTGTCCCCGTGCTCCTTACCGCGCCGGATGGTGAGCCCTTTACCCAGGCACTCGCCCAGGAGCTAGCGACTCTGCCGCGCTGGGTCGTGGTCTGTGGCCACTACGAAGGCATTGACGAGCGCGTGCGCGAGGGCTGGATCACGCGCGAGGTCTCCCTAGGGGACTACGTGCTCACCGGCGGCGAGCTGGCTGCCTTAGTGATGTTAGATGCGACTGTGCGACTCTTGCCTGGAGTTCTAGGCAACGAGGAATCGGCGCAAGAAGAGAGTTTTGAGGGGGGAGTGCTGGAGTACCCGCACTACACCCGACCGGCGGTCTTTCGTGGCCGTGGCATTCCCGAGGTTCTGACCTCCGGGCACCATGCCAATGTCGCGAAATGGCGTCGAACCCAGGCACTGGTGCGCACGCGTGCGCGTCGCCCCGACCTCTGGGAAAAGCTGCTGCCACTGGGCAAGGCGGATCAGAAACTTCTGGACGCCTACAATGCCACAGAGGCGCAAGTACGGGTAGAGCCTTGCTCTGCCCGGGTGGACGAACCTGTGTCCAATCCGGAGTGAAGAGATCTCACTGCCGCGAAGAGACCGCCAGGGGACGCCTCCAAAAGAAACTAAATCTGTTTGGGAGACGTATATGAGTAAAGTGAACGCAACTGCGATTCGTGATATCGAAGAGGCACAGAAAAAAGCGGGTGTGCCCAGCTTCCGTGGTGGAGATACAATCCGTGTCCACGTGAAGGTTATCGAGGGCGGCAAAGAGCGCGTCCAGGTCTTTGAAGGGGTTGCACTGAGCCGCCATGGCGCAGGCATCCGTGATACCGTTCTGGTGCGTAAGATCGCCAGCAACGGCGTCGGTGTGGAGCGTACCTTCTTGGTACACTCGCCACGCGTCGAGAAGATCGAAGTGCTCCGCCGCGCTGCTGTCCGCCGCGCCAAGCTGTACTACCTGCGTGGTCGTGTGGGCAAGGCAACCCGTCTGAAGGAAGACCGCAACGGTCGCTTCAGCCGCACACAAACAACACCGTAGAGTTCCCCCGCTTGCGGGGGCCAGGGGGCTTAAGACGATAGTGGAAACTTGGACAGAGCGCATTGCCAATCTCTCCTTGCCCACCGTCGTCTTAGTCTTAGGCGGACTAACCGTGGTACGCCTGATCTTGCGTGCTCTCCGCCGTAGCTTCTTTCTTTTTCTCTCAGAGCTCACCGAGTCTGCCATGCTGGCGCTGGCGCTTGTATTTCTCCTGGTGCGCCCCTTTGTGCTCCAGACCTACCACATTCCCAGTCCGTCCATGCACCCCACCCTCATGGAGGGCGACCATCTGATTGTCAACAAGCTCCTCTACCGCCTACGTGGACCGCGTCGGGGTGAGATCGTAGTCTTTCGTGCTCCTCATGATGCCGACAGCAACGAGCCGGAGTACATCAAGCGACTCGTGGGCCTGCCCGGCGATACGATTGAGGTGCAAGCGGGATTTGTGACCGTGGGGGGGAGCCGCTACTACCACACCGAGATTCGGGGCATCTTAGGGATTGCCGACAGTGACGATCCCGCAACCCCTGGGAGCGCCCCTATCCCCACACTGCGCCTCACCCGCCAGGGAATCCAGGTCGGGAGTAAGACCATTAGCCCCGCGGAGTTTGCGGTTCGCTCGGGCCACCGTGATGAGCCTGTGGAGATTCAGCCGGGCAAGGTTCTGCGCAATGGCCAGGCGCTCTTAGAGGACTATGTGGCGGAGGACCCCGAGTACCATCTCGATCCTTACACCGTCCCCGCGGGGAGCTACTTTGTCTTGGGCGACAACCGCAACCAGTCCCATGACTCTCATGAGTGGGGCGAGCTGCCTGTCAACCGCCTGATCGGGCGTGCCGAGGCGATCTTCTGGCCCCTGCCTCGCGTGCGACGTACCAGATGAGCGAGCCCCTCCTCACCCTAACCCCCTCCTTCCAAACGCCCAGAGGGCACCCGGAGGAGGGGGGGATTATTTGTGGCATAGACGAGGCGGGGCGAGGGGCGCTCGCGGGGCCTGTTGTCGCCGCCGCCGTGATCCTTCCTGAAGGCTTTGACCCAACGGGTATCGGCGATTCGAAAAAGCTCACGGCCAAGCAGCGCGAGAAAGCCTACGAGCGCATCATAAAAGAAGCGCTTTGCTACGGCATCGGGCAGTGTGAAGCAGGCGAGATAGACACAATCAATATCCTCCGCGCCACCCATGAGGCCATGCGCCGCGCCTTGGCGGCACTGGCAATCCCTCCCGATCAGGTGCTGGTGGATGGCCTGCCGGTTCCTAATCTGCACTCGAACTGTAAGAATCTGATCGGCGGCGATGGTCTGGAGGTCTCGATTGGAGCAGCGTCTATTCTGGCCAAAGTGACGCGAGATCGCCTGATGATCGCCTACGATGTGCAGTGGCCGGAGTACGGCTTTGCGGGCCACAAAGGCTACGGCGCGGCCACACACCTAGCCGCTCTCGACCAGCATGGCCCCTGCCCGATTCATCGGCGCACGTTTGGCCCCGTCGCGCAGCTCACGATGCAGTTTTAGGCCGCGCTCCAGTCCTCACAGGGGGCACCAATCGCTTGAAAGTCCCGGAGGTTGCGGGTAATCACTGTCATCCCATGAGCCATTGCTTGCGCAGCTATCCGGCAATCCTGTGCGCCGATACGCAAAACGGCGGGCGCAAATGTCTGGTAGATGGCTTCGGCTTCGGGGGAGTAGAGGAAGAGAGGGAAGATGCGGAGGTCTTCTAGAGCTTGTGCGAAATCTTCGTGGGCTCGTGGTAGCGACAGAGAGTTGCGTGGGCTTCTGGCGCGATTAAGTCCCCCCATAAACACCACTAAGAACTCTTCCGCGACTACGGAGCTTATCCAGATGCCATTGAGATTCTGCTGGACTTTCTGCACAACGCTCTCATCGCCTTCGATCGCCAATTTAAGTGTGTTGGTGTCCAGAAGATACAATTATTTTTTGTCCTCGTCAGCGAGGTCGCGCTCCAGTTCTTCCTGAATCGTCTTTCGGTACTCCGTCACGCCCTCTTCTAAGCGCCGCAGGTACTCCGGGTCGTTTTTACGCCGCCCGAGAGCCGCTAGGGCATAGCGCACCTGCTCCTCGGTCATTCCGTTTGTACGTGGCGTATTGTCTGTTTTTGTTGGTGCTGGCATAACGATTCCCTCTCCGGTTTTCTTGCCGCATTGTATCTCTTGGCTACAGCCGGTACAACTGGGCTTGGAGGAGCTTGTCACCCTCCCAGGAGATAAATTGGCCACGCACCTAGCTGCTCTCGACTAATCCAGCACCTACCAATCCACCGCCGCACGTTTGGCCTGGTTGCCCAGCAGGCGTTTCAGTTCTAGCGGCGCATTTCCATCTCTCTTGACGCTTTTTCCCTCCCCCCGACGGCACCACCGCTTCCCCCTCCGGCTTCGCGAAGGGGAGAAGTAGGGTAAACCCGTTAGTCCTAGAGGCAGTCACTTTCCTTACTGAATCACATGGGCAGCCATATCTTTCAAGATAGGGTAAATTATCATCAGAACTACTTTGATAGATCGTCAGGACGCAGACAAATGTTTTTCCCTTTTGACGTGGGTAAACTTTATACAAAGCGAAATATATTCAAGATAATTGGCATACCAGAGGATACCAAAGGTGGAAACTGGGCTACAGGATACTGTCGATATAGCGACGACTGGTTCATATTCTGCAACATTGATACTGCTGGCAGAACGGGTCATGATTATGCAAACCAGTGGGTTGGCGAAGATTTATTCTGGTTTGGAAAACTCCTAAGTACAGGACAAAAATTGTAGTGCCTTCTCGCGCTGACACTCTTTGACAGTTCTGCACAAAGAGGTCATCCAATTTTGGAGTGCGTCCAAGCCGAGGCGGAACAGGCAAATGGGGGCACGTTCATGCTTCAAGCA
>NZ_JANNYP010000480.1:0-5890 GCF_031410135.1 Armatimonas sp.
GCACAGCCGCAACAGCCCCCCCCTGCGCTACGCTTCCCGGATAACTTTGTCTGGAACCCGGAGACGCGTGGCCCTCTGCTGGCACTCTCTGCCAGTAACGAGAACTCCGTCCAGCCTGCCACCGTCGGCTCGCTCACGGCCCTGATTCCCAAGCAGCGCACCGAGCTGCTCTGGGAGAAGCTCCCCGCTCCCGATCTCTTTGCCGGTCTGGGCGAGCAGCAGAAGCTGGCGCTCCTCAAGGCGAGCCTGAGTGAGAAGCAGTGGGCAAAGCTCTGTAGCCGCGCCGGTCTGGGTCTTGGGGATCTGGGCCGCGACCAGCGCACGCTTTTTCTCGCGCTCCTGCCCAATCCCCTCACTCTCAGTCGAAACGGCGAGGCTGCCGAGATAAAAGACCCCACACGCCAGCAAACTCGCCTGCGCCTCTCGCGCAAGTTTACCTACCACTTCACCAACAGCGATGGCGGCGCAATCTCCGTGGCCAGCAACGAACCCACGAAACCAAGCTGGGAGCTGGGAATCTCTGCCTCTCAGCAAGTCTTTCTGCCTGGCGCACGGCTCTCTGGAGATTCTTTCGTTATGCCTGCCAATATCCGACTCGGGTTCTCCCAGGCAGAAGCTACAGACACCTTAATACGGCAACCAGTACAGACACTGAGTTTTGTCACAAGCCTAACAGATATTCCTGGGGTTACTCTCTCCCAAAACATCAGAAGGTCTTTTGACCTCAATGATCTCTCGACAATCGGTAGCAGCGGCGGGACGTTTGGGGCGACCTTTACCTCACCACGCAGTAATAGCTCCAAGCCTAGCCAGCTTGAGTACGCCAGCCCTCTGCTTGATGCCACCGTGTCCCTGGTCGGGGTAAAAACGGTCGGGGAGCTGGTGGTGCGCTGTGGTGTGGCAACCAAGCAGGAGCTGTTCTGTGACCCGCGCTATGCGAGCCTTGCGGTGCATCTGCGGGGGCCGAGTGCCCGTGCCGGGGATATTTGCCAGGCACTCGCACGGTGCGTTACCGGAACGTGGCGAAGAGTCGGGCCGGGCTATGTCCTCACCGACGACTTGGTTCCCCTCGCGATCCGAATGGGCCGCATCCACGACTGGCTCACAGCAGCGCAGCAGAACCTTACTAAAATGCAAGAAGGAGCCGACGAGCGAGCCGATGCCATGCTCGCGGCCTACTTAACGTGGAGCGATGACGATCCCAACCGCCCCGATGCGGCACTTGCCACAAAGCTCACCCCAAACACACAGGCGCTCCGAGTGAGTGAGCTTTCCCCCGCCTTGCGCGAGCAAGTCGCCAAGCAGATCGCCTTCTACCAGAACAACCCGAACGGCGACCCGAACCGCGCTCCCATCAACACGGACAAGATTATCTACACACCCCAGACCGTCCTAGAGCTTCTGCCCCCCGGCTACGACCCCGTTCCCGTGCGCTGGGCCAGCAATAGTTTCCGACAAACAAGTCGCCCCAAAACGGACATTAGTGCACTTCCTGAGCCGCCGAAAAACAGCCCGCCGCGCACGCTGGCCGTCGCGATCCAGAACGCGAGCGAGGCCCAGCTTGCCGTCGCCACGGCAAAAGCAAGAGGCTTCACCGCGCTCTGGGTGCAAGTGGGGCGGGACGAAGTAGCACTTCTGGCAGCCGCGATAAAAGCAGGCGAGGCGGAAGGCATTCCCGTCGCGGCCCTCGTGCGCCCCCTCCAGGCGATGGTGGGCACTGAGCAAACGGTCGAGGGGAAACGCTCCCCAAGCTACCTACGCCCCGACCTGCCCGAGACCCAGGCAGCCGTCCTGCCCGCACTCAAAAAGCTCGCCGCCACACCCGGTCTGGCGGGCCTCATCCTTACCGATATCTACCCAACCGGCTACCAGCGCGACGGTACGACCTGGGACGCAACTCTGGGCTACAGTGAGAGTCTTCGCCTTGCCTGCCTCCGCCAGCGAGGTGCCGATCCCGTAGACCTCACCCATGCACAGCTGCAAAACAACTCCATGATCTTCCTCGGTGACAATATCACTTTTCTACCAAGCTTTGGTACCAGCTTCCGCAATCCCTCCTACTCCCTCCCCTCCTCAGCCTGGTATGGCCCATCGAGAGCACTCTGGGATGTGTTTGATACCGTGCGTCAAGTCGCTGCCGAAGCCTTTGCGGACAACCTGCTTGCGGAGATGAAGAGCCCCGCACCCGGCTTTTTCCTCGCACGCCAGAGCCGCGATCGGCGTACCTTCGCCCCCACCCAGCGCTGCCTCTGGGTTCCGACTTCCCTATGGCCTAATAGTATTGGTCATTTTCTCGCCCAGTGGCACGAGGCGGCCCGAGAGAAAAAGCCCCCCGAGAGCCTCGTCTTTGATGCCTCGGATCGGCCCCTTAGTCAAGCACTTGCTGTGCTCAATAAGCTATGAGACTTTTTTCCGAATCCCCCCACCGAGTGATCCGCTGGTTGAAATCAGCGTCTGAGGGCGTTCCGCCAGGAAGTCGCTCCGCGACTAAACCACTTATGCGGCTCCGCAGTCGCGGAGCGACTTCTCAGCCGAGGCACGAGGCTCTCAAACGCCGCTTTCAATCGGCGGGTACGTCATGAAAAGCCCCAAGATTCCCCGTGACCCGTTTCTCCGTTTGCTGCTGACAGCACTGGGAATCTACTGCATCGCCTATATCTGTCGAGCTAGCTTTCTGCTCGGGCAGACACGTTTCTTTACGCTCTTTGACGATGCGATGATCTCGCTACGCTACGCACGCAACCTTGCCTACGGCGATGGGCTGGTCTGGAATCCGGGGGAGCGTGTCGAGGGAATCACCAACCCGCTCTGGACACTCCTGATGGTTCCCTGGCAGACGCTTCTGCCAATCGAGTGGGTAGCACTCCCCGTTCAGCTTCTGAGCGCGAGCTGCCTGCTTCTCAATGTTATCCAAGTCTACCGGCTTGCAGAGATGCTCGCACCAAGTAGCCGCGCAACAGCTCGGGTAGCAGCTGTTTTCACGGCAACCTACTACTCCCTGAACAACTGGGGAATGCTCGGGATGGAGGTGGGGCTGCTGGCACTGCTTCTCACCAGCGCAGCTCGTCTCGCACTTCAGAAACCACAGCGGCCCTGGCTTCTCTATGCACTGCTCTTGCTCGGCATTTGGACACGGCTCGACTTTCTGGTTCCTGCACTTGTGCTCTCTTTTGTAGCCGCCCGCAAGCCGCTGGGAATCGCCACGCTTCTTTTACTGGGTATCGGCTTGCCCACCCTACTCCGGGTGCTCTACTACGGCGATCCGCTCCCCAATACCTACTACCTGAAGCTCACAGGCTATCCGCTGGGCCTGCGTGTAACCCGAGGGCTGTATGTCTTTTGGACGTTTCTATGGAGCGTGAAGTTTCTCCCGATTCTCTGGCCGCTCTTTTACGGCATCCGTCAACGCGGCCCGGCTATGCTCCTCTGCCTTATCTTTCTCACGCAGTGCGCCTACAGTATCTGGGTGGGTGGCGATGCCTGGGAGGGCTGGGGGGCCAACCGCTACATCAGCACGGCAATCTCTCTGCTCTTTGTGGTGCTGGCGCAAGCCGTGGTTGCCCTCGCAAAAGACCGACGCCTCTGGCTCCTCGGGCTGACGGCGCTTTTGGTTCTGCTCAACAACTCCCGTAACGGGGTTAAGTCGCTCGGTCGTGCTTTGCTCGTCGTGCCTCCTGTCTATGCCCACGGTGGTTTGGGCGACAACGATAACCTGCTCCTGACCGTGCGGGGTCTGATTGTCAAGGACATCACCCAGAGCGATGCCGTGGTTGCGGTGACCACGGCGGGACACGGGCCGTTTTTCATGGAGCGCCGCTGCCTGGATGGGCTAGGCAAGTGCGACCCCGTGATCGCGCATCAGCCCATGCACCAGGCTCCACTAGGACGCTCGGTCTACACCTGGTTCTATCCGGGGCACCTAAAATTTGACGGAACCTATACCATTGGGGTAAAGAAGCCTGATGTCGTCATCGAGTACAAAGACTCCCCCGGCCCCGAGTACGAGCGCCTCAACACCGGCGTCGGCCCCCTCTGGCTGCGCACGGACTCGACAAAGATCCACCGGGATCGGCTAGCGCGGCACCGTCGCCCGTAGGCACCCCGCTGACCAGAGCGCGCGAATGTCCTCGCCGCGTGCCTCGCGCTCGGTGAGGTCTTGGAGAAAAGTTGCGAAGCTGATCTTAGGCGTCCAGCCCAGAGTGCTCTCAGTCTCCGACATATCGTGCTGCTCGACCCGATCCGGGAAGGTAATTCCGTACTTGGCGATCGAGGCACTGCTTCCTGGCACCTGAGCCTCGCACCAAGCCAGACCGTGCGTCTTGAAGTCCCCCACGACCTCGTCAGGCATTCCGTGGTTGGTATGAACAATCGTCCGAAATACCCCAAAACCGCCTTCGAGCCCCTTCACAATGGACGCCACGTTCGACGCGGCCACATCGCGGGCATCCACGCCGTTTCGTAGCAGCTTCTCCCCAAACGCCAGGTAGGGCTTGGGCACAAAATCATGATAGCGCAGGAGGGTAATCGGATTTCCCGTGCGGTGGTGCCACGTCCGGCACAGATCCTCCCCGATAACCTTCGTGACTGAGTAGACCCCACCGTGTCCGTAGGCCATCGAAGACGCATAGGCCACGGCCTTCACCCCGAACTTCACGCACGCCTCAAGAACATAAAACGTCCCGTCCACGTTCACCGCAAAGATCGTCGCATCGCTCACCGGCGGGATATGAGCACAGTGCCACGCCGCCAGATGGACAACCGCGTCGCAGCCCTCCACCGCCGCGTCCACATCCTGAGGCGAGCGCGTGTCGCAGCGCACAAACTCAGCACCGATAAACGTCTCACTCGGCACCGAGACATCCGCCATCCGCACGCTGTAGCCCGCCGCCAGCAGCTGTCGCACCGTCTCGCGTCCCGCCACACCCGCCGCCCCCGTCACCAGAACTCTTGTCATCGCTTTACTTTACAGTATTTTCTTTAAGTATCGCCCGGTGTGGCTGGCTTTGCACTTTGCAATGTCCTCAGGGGTTCCGGTGGCGACGATGATGCCGCCGCCGTCGCCGCCTTCGGGGCCAAGGTCGAGCACCCAGTCAGCGCACTTGATGACATCGAGGTTGTGCTCGATCACCAGAACCGTGGCTCCCGCGTCTACCAAACGCTGGAGGAGGGTGAGGAGCTTTTCGATGTCGGCGAAGTGCAGGCCGGTGGTGGGCTCGTCTAGGATGTAGATCGTCGCGGCGTGGCTGCGCTTAGAGAGCTCGGTGGCGAGCTTGACGCGCTGCGCTTCGCCGCCGGAGAGGGTTGTGGCGGGCTGACCGAGCTTGATGTAGTCGAGGCCCACATCGGCGATGGTCTTGACTTTTCGGGCGATGCGCGGGACGGCCTCAAAGAACTCGACCGCCTCCCCCACCGACATATTCAAGACATCGCTGATGTTCTTGCCCTTGTACATCACTTGCAGGGTCTCGCGGCTGTAGCGTGCGCCCTTGCAGATCTCGCAGGGAACATAGACATCAGGGAGAAAGTGCATTTCTATTTTCAGGATGCCGTCGCCCTGGCACGCCTCGCAGCGCCCGCCTTTGACGTTGAAGCTAAATCTGCCGGGGCCGTAGCCGCGCACTTTTGCCTCGGGGGTGGCGGCGAAGAGGTCGCGGATGAGATCGAACGTGCCCGTGTAGGTCGCGGGGTTGGAGCGCGGGGTTCGGCCAATCGGGGACTGGTCAATGTCAATGACTTTCTCGATATGCTCGATGCCCGAGATCCCCGTGTGCGGCGAGGGCACCATGTGCGAGCGGTAGATCTCGTTCATCAGGCGTGGGTAGAGCGTGTCCTGAATGAGCGTGGACTTGCCCGATCCCGAAACGCCGGTAATCACGGTCATCGTGCCCAG
>NZ_JANNYP010000481.1:0-3937 GCF_031410135.1 Armatimonas sp.
AGGCCCGCGATGGGCTTGTCCACTTGTGCCGCCAGCGTGGTGTGGTTGCCTTTCACATCACTGTGAGCGTCCCAGGCCCCGCCACCGCCGCCGCCGTGGAAGAGCTGGACGAAGCGCACACCGCGCTCGACCAGCCGCCGGGCCGCGAGGCACTGCTCGCCAAAGGATTTCGTGTGCGCCTGATCGAGCCCGTAGAGCGCCTTGGTCTCCGCCGACTCTTTTTCGAGCTGGAGTGTCTCGGGGACGGAGGTCTGCATCTGGAAGGCGAGCTCGTAGGCCTTGATGCGTGCCTGGAGGTCTTTGTCGTCGGGGTAGTCGATCCCCGCGAGGCGGTTCAGGCGGCCCATGAGCGAGAAGTTCGCGGCCTGCTCGTCGGCAGTCAAATTGTCGGCGGGCTTGAGAAACGGCAGGGGCTTCTTTGGGTCGGCGCTCAGCTTCACACCGGCGTACTGCGGTCCGAGATAGGCCGCCCCGTGGGTCCACGCGCCGCCGCAGCAGTCGCCGGTCGGGGTGCCTAGCACGACATACTCGGGCAGGTTCTCATTGAGGGTGCCGAGGCCGTAGCAGGCCCAGGAGCCGACCGTCGGGTGTGCGCCCTCGCGGACATGGCGGCCTGTTTGGAACGTCAGCTGCGCCCCGTGGTCGTTGTCCAGGGTCCAGAGCGAGCGCACAATGGCAAGGTCGTCGGCGCAGGTGCCAATATTCGTGAACCAGTCGCCTACCTCCAGCCCGCACTGGCCGTACCTCTTGTAGCCCGTCTGGAGCGGCATGATGGTCTTGCGGTTTCCATGGTTGGGGTTGCCTCCAACAATATTGGCATTGACCCGCTTGGGATCGAGCACGGCCTTGTAGGGCGTCTCCTCAATGGACTTGCCCGCATACTTGTTCAGCTCTGGCTTGATATCAAAGCTCTCGACATGGCTCACACCACCGCACAGAAAGATCCAGATCACCGACTTGGCGCGCGGCGGCTTCCCCGAGGCTCCCCTATAAATCTGCTTCTTCCAGGCGTCGCGTTGCAGCAGTGCCCCGAGCGCCAGGCCCGTCATGCCCATTCCAGTATCCGAGAGTGATGATCGTTTCATGTTAACTTCTTTACCTCTCCCCGCCTCGTTCCTCGGCACCCCTCTCCCGGGCGCTCGTACCTCGCTGGGAAAGGGGGGAGTTTATTTGTGTTTGTGCAGCATTTGCTATTTGTTCCAGAACGGAATCTATATCGTCATTTACTTGGTCGTTAGTAATACGCAGAACCGTAAGTTGGCGGATTCCGAGAATTCGGTCGCGTTCGGCATCGTAGGCGGAGTTGTGGATCGGTCCATCTATCTCGACCACCAAGCCTGCCGCATGACAATAGAAATCGGCGATGAAGCCATCAATGACCTGTTGGCGACGGAACTTCAGCCCCGCGAGGCGATTGCCGCGCAAGTGCTCCCAGAGCATTGCCTCGGTTGGCGTCATCTGCTCGCGCATCTGCCGCGCCAGAAGGACTTTACCCTCGGTCACTTTTTGCCCCTTTACTATCTCCCACTTACTTTCATTCATATTTCTTATCCTTCAGAACCCCCTTTCCCAGTGAGGAACGAACGCCCGGGAGAGGGGGCAGGGGGAGAGGTTATCTCGCCGTCACAAAGTCGTTATGATTGAAGAGAACCAGTACCAAGTTCTCGTAGCGTCGCTGTAGGTTTGCCTCGCCACCCACGGCTAAAAAACGCAGGCACTCCCTCGCCTCGGTAGTCGTGGGTGGGCGAGAGAGAATCCGCTCGAAGGCGTTCTTCACAAAGACGGGGGCGTTAACCTCTCCCACCCCCAGCCCCTCCCCGGGTACCCTCTGGGTGCGGGCGCTCATTCCTCGCTGGGGAAGAGAGGGGAGCCCGACAGACTCGGATTCCCCTTTCCCAGTGAGGAACGAACGCCCGGGAGAGGGGTTAGGGGAGAGGTTGAGAGAGGCTAATTCCCTCGCCAGTGCACGCGCTTCCCGCAGTGCCAGCTCGCTGTTGGCAAGCGCGAGGGCTTGCTGGGGCATCACCGAGGGCTTGCGCTCGTAGCACTCGGTGACACTGGGGCCATCGAAGATCAGCATCAGCTCGGACTGCTTCTCGGCAGCGTTTCGGAGGTAGATGCTCCGGCGCTGCGATGTCAGGGCCAGGTTCTGGTCCAGCTCCGCTCCGCCCCGAGTCTCGTCGAGGTGCCCGGCGGCGAAAAGGACGTTGTCGCGGACGGCCTCGGCCTCAAGCCGCAGGGGGCTTTTGCGCCAGAGGTAGAGGTTGTCGGGGTCGCGCTTGAGGTTCTCGGGTGTGGCATGGCTGTCGCGCTGGTAGACGGCGCTAGTGAGAATCAGCTTGTGGAGTGCCTTGAAGTCCCAGCCGCTTGCCATAAAGCGATCTGCCAGATAATCGAGGAGCTGTGGGTGGGTGGGCTTGCGGCCATTGCGCCCAAAGTCCGCGACACTGGGGACCAGCGCCTGCCCAAAGTGCCGGAGCCAGACATGGTTGACCGCCACCCGCGCCGTCAGTGGATTCTGCTTATCCGTCAGCCAGCGTGCCAGCGCCAGCCGCCGCCCCGAGCTCTCGCTGGGGTAGGCCATGAAACGCGGCGTGTAGTTTGCCGTGAGTGGCTGCTTGAGCGCGGCCTCGGCGGCGTCTAGTGCTTTTTGTGCCTCAGGGCGCTTTTTCTCCTCGGCAGCGAGCAGGTTCTTGCGCGCCTCGGCCACGGCCACCTCGCGCTGGGCCTGAACCGTCAGCTCCGCGGTAGCCTTAGCGCCCGTTGTCTCAACTTCCAGGATCGCCAGGAGCGCCTTGTGCTTTGCCTGTGCCAGCGCGACCTCGGCATCGGCGAGGGGGCTCGGCTTTGCGGCCTGCGCCCGAAACGCAGCCAGGAGCGTCGCGTTGCTAGCGTTGATCAGATCGCGCTGGACAAACTCCCGGCGATCCGGCGTGACGGCGGCGGCAGGAAGTGCGACGGGGCGAATGGTGAGCTTGCCACCGAGCGACTCAGGGACACCAGGCTCCAATATTTTGGATTTGTCCGGGTTGCGCTCATCACCACGCACGAAAAGATAGGTAGGTGCTTTTAGGTCGGCATCATAGACCCGTGGGAGGCCATCTTTGGTCGTGTCCAGCTCGCCGGGTACGCGGTCTTGCCGGACTTGGTGTGGCTCGAAGATCGCGCGGAACTTGTAGTAGTCGGTCTGCGGGATGGGGTCGTACATGTGGGAGTGGCACTTGGCACAGTGCATCGTGATCCCCAGAAACGCCTTCGACGTGTGGTTGACCGTGTCCTCCAGCCACTGCTCGCGGCTGAGGAGCTTGAAGTTGCGCGCCAGAAAGCCCGTGGCCCGCAGCGCCTGCGGGTCGCCGGGGGCCAGCTCATCGGCGGCGAGCATCTCCTGCACCATCTTGTCGTAGCCCTTGTTGGCATTGAGCGACTCGACAATCCAGTCTCGCCAGCGCCAGATGTGCGGCTGGCTGTCGCGAATCTGCCCGCCATCGGCCCAGCCTGCCCAGTCGGAGTAGCGCCAGACATCCATAAAGTGCCGCCCCCAGCGCTCGCCATACCGCGGCGAGGCCAGCAGGCGATCCACGGCTCTCTCGTAGGCATTGGGCGAGGTATCTGCCAGAAACGCCTCGATCTCTTTGGGAGTGGGTACCAGCCCGGTCAGATCCAGCGTCGCCCGCCGCAGGATCGTCCGCTTATCGGCAGGCGGCTGGATCGTCAGCCCATGCTTCTGCTGCTCGACAGTGAGGAAGGCATCGATGGGGTTACCTCTCCCCGAATAACCTCTCCCTCCAACCCCCTCCCCCGGGCGCTCCTTCGTCGCTGGGGAAGGGGGAGCTAGAGGGTGTTGCTACCACCCATTACCAGTGAGGTACGAACGCCCCGGCGAGGGAGGGGTGGGGTGGGCGAGGTTAGGCACCCCAGGTTCAACCACGCTCTCGAA
>NZ_JANNYP010000482.1:0-2765 GCF_031410135.1 Armatimonas sp.
GTCGAATTACACTATGTGTCCGACAGAGATTCACAATCGAGCCGCGAACTTGCTCCCGCCCAAGCCGTAGACGAAGAGCGCCTGCACTCTGACGTGCGCGGTATGATCCTCGCCGCTCGCGAGCGTGTCGCTCTCTACATCAATCAGGAGACCACGCTCCTATACTGGGACATGGTCAATACCTTGCAACGGAACGAAAATTACCATTAAGGGCAAACGGTTTAGGCAAACACTAGGATCGTCCCCTCTGGTGCTGGCCGATTTGGAGTGGGCGGAGCTGCCCCGGGCGTAGCGAATCCGAGAGCCGGAAGGAATAGCGGCCCAGCAGGTTGATATGCTCCCAGCTCAAGGGCCAGAGCCGAGCAATATCCTCGGGGTCAATCTTCTCTCCCTGACTCCGCAAATGCTCCAGAGCCGCATTCATGTAGAGCGTGTTCCACAGAACGATCAGATTGACCATCAGTCCCAACGCTCCCAGTTGGTCTTCCTGGCCTTCTTTGTAGCGTTGCCTCAGTTCCCCACGATTGGCGTGAAAGATCGCCCGAGCCAGAGCATGACGCTTTTCATGCCGATTGAGCATCAGCAAGATACGCCGACGGTAGCTCTCATCATCGATGTAGCGCAGCAGATACAGCGTCTTGGGAATTCGCCCCAGCTCTGCCAGAGCACGGGTCATGGTTGAATGACGACTTCCGCGTTGCCGCCCCTTTCGCAACAAAGTACGAATCAGCTCAGAGGCGGAGATGGTTCCCATCTTCAGGGAGGCCGCCAACCGCAGAAGGTCATCCCAGTTGTTGGCAATTAGATCAGTGTGGATGCGATGCCGTGAGAGCGTATTGAGGGGGCCATAGTCTGCGCCCTCCTCCATTCTCCAGAAGCGTGCTGCCCCAATGTCAGCCAGACGGGGGCTGAACTGATAACCCAACAGCCAGAACAGACCAAACAAAATGTCTGAGTAGGCAGCTGTATCGGTCATCACCTCCGTCGGATTCAGAGGGGTCTGCTGCTCCAAAAGTCCCTCCAGTAAATAGGGAGCCTCGTGGGTTGTTCCGGGAATGACGATGCCATGCAAGCCGGTGAACTGGTTGGAGGCAAAGTTATAGTAGGTGATGCCTCGACCAGAGTTGAAGTACTTGCGGTTGTAGCCCGCATGAAGAGTGCGCTCCGGAACAACAAAGCGGATTCCATCGGCTGAGGCGACTTCACCGCCGCCCCAATGCTGTACCAGGGGGATTCGGCTTTGCGCTTCCACCAGTTTTGCATTGGCCGCTGTGATGGTCTCGGCACGCAGATAGTTCTGAAGTACCCACTCCAGTCGGTCACGAGAGAGGGCAGGATGCCCTTCCTGAATCACTGGTTCCAACCCCGTATTGCATGCCTGGGCAATCAAAGCCGCACAAAGGCTCAGCTCCAGATCAGCCGCTCGTGCTTGCCGTTCGCTGGCATGAGTGAACTCACTGGCAAATCCAGTGTGCAGATTCATCTCCAAAACGAGGTCAGGGAGATCTATTCGGGGAAGGAGCCTCTCGACTTTTTGACGCAATGCCACCAGAGAGGCAGGCTCGGGGAGCTTATCCAGACGAGCCAGACTCAGGTTTCCAGATGCGTCCAGCTCTAAAGCGGTGTTCTGAGGCACGTTGGTCAGGGTCTGCTGGTAGGTTTGCTCCAGGAGTTTGCCCAACCGTGAGATCTCCAGGCTTGAATCCACTTCCCGACCCAGGACACGACAGACGGTGGGACGTACTTTCTCCCACGATGAGCCGGACAGGAGCTTGGCACGGGGATCACCCCAGCGTTCACTGGGAGACACGAAAACATCGCGCCGCAGAAGAGCTTCTTGAAGGCTTTCGGTCAAGCATAGAGTGTAGGCACGGTATTGGAGTTCACCTTTGACAATAACATGGCGTTTCCATGCCGAGGAAATCACCCCCTGGGGAGCCTGGTTCCAGTCACATCGAGCAGGGTCATCCAGACCCGCTTTGAGAAATTCCAGAGCCTCAATCAAGGGTTTGCCTGCCTGGGTACTCATGAAATCCACAGATTCCAGCAGGGGGAGCAGAAATTTGCGCACGGACCGATAGCGTTGAAGCAGCTCCGGTAGGAAGGTGTCTTCAGGGGGACGAGTCAGGATTTTGACCTGCTCTAGAGCCTGCTGCACTGTCTCACGTGGGACTTTTGCATAGACGCGATTGCGAATCTCAGGGCTAGCGAATCGTTCATCCAGGAAGATTTCAATCGCCAAGGCGATGGTCAAGGCTGCGCCGTCCAGATCCCGCAATGAGCGCAGTCGGGTTTTCTCCCCGGAGGCGCGTGCCCGATTTTTGGCTTGAACCAGCAGAGCATCCAGCAGGTCAAGGGATTCATCCAGTGCCTGGGTCTCGAAATGACGAGCAAAACAGAGAAGCCGAGCGAGTCGTTGGGTTTGGGGGAGACGGCTCAGATGGCTGGGAGCGGCCTCCGCGACAAATCGAGCCATCACCTTGATACGTCCTGCTGGAATCTCGCGAAGTGATAGCCCACTGACTCCCAGCTCGCGGATTCGATTGAGCCGGACGAGGGCTTGAAGTAGCTCTGAGATAGCCAATGTCGAGCAGGTGCGCCGGAGCTGCTGGAGGGGTGCTTCCCTCTGTTCAGGGAGCTGCACCAATAGTTGCTCCAAGGCTTGAATCTGTGGAGGCTTGAGCAAGGCAAAGAGTTTTTGATCCAGGCGGCTTGCTACTCTCTCCCGAACCCGAGCAACAAGGCGCTCCAGTGTCGTGACTCCG
>NZ_JANNYP010000483.1:0-2922 GCF_031410135.1 Armatimonas sp.
CCGCCGATCTGGACATGGCATGGGTCCCAGCCGATCTCTACTTTCGCATCGAAGTCTCGGCTGGCTATTGCCGAGCGGATCGTGTCGCGGTCTTCCTGAGTGAGTCCCCAGCCGATGCCTGTCACGCAGCCGTGGGCTTTCGCCGAAGCCGCGAGCATCAGCAAGAACTTCGTGCTCTCGTGGTTAGGCTGGTCATCGTCGAGGATGTCCACTGCCAGCGCGTCGGGGTTGCCGTCCTCCGTGGTCGCGTTGTGCATTCCCCACCTCACTTTCGTGAAGCCATCCGCAAGGAGCTGGCGCTGCCTTGTGGGCGAGCGCCATGCCTCTTGGATGCGTGGCCGTAGCCCGTGCCCTTCGAGATCGGCTAGGATCGCGGCTACCTTGCGCCGGAAGATCGGGTTGCACTCGGTGAGCCGCTGGGCGTTTCTCTCGTTCCGCTGCTCCTCGGTCATGGCTCTACCTCCGGCGCAGGGGTGGGTTGCACCCGAACTGCAATAATGAGCACGTCGCCGATCTGGAAACTGGAAACCTCGTCCATGGCTTTGCCTGTCGGAATTGTGACCGTCGGTACGCTGGGTGTGGGCTGTGGAGCCACTGGGTCTGTACCCTCAACGGTTGCCGTTAATGTGCTGTCACTCTCGACGACCGAATAGCCTGGCTTACTTGCATCTACCGTTTCGCTTTCGATGACTGTGTAGCCATTGGGCACGGCGGCATCGCCCACTACTTGGGTCTTGATCTCACTCTCAACCACCAGGTAGTTCGCGGGTTTCGTAGCATCTTCGCTTGCTGGGGGAACTTGCGCTTCGCTCACGCTCGGTGAAGCATCACTTTCCACGACGATGTAGCCTGTAGGAACCGCAGCATCTATCGCGGGTGGTGTGACTTCACTCTCTACGACCGCGTAACCGCTGGTTTTTTTGTCGCCTGAGGAGGTCAGGATCGCAGCTTCGGCAGGTGGTGCGGGACTCTCCGGTGGAATCATGATGATGAGCGGTGGCACAATGGGAGCCGCAGGCGTGCCCGGTTGTTCGACTGGTAGAGAGGGGGACTCCGGCGGGATCTGATGGAGTGGGCCGTTGGTCGAAACCGTTGTAGGGGCAGGGGTCACGACGGCAACCGGGGGGCCTAGGATCGGCGTCTCCACTGGCTTAGGAGCTAGTTTTGCTATTGTCTTCGGCTTGGGCCGCGAGACGAGCTTGGGCTTTGCGGTCGGTGCCTTCACGGCGGCGGGTTTCGCGGGCGTGGAACTCGCTGCTGCTGATGGCTGTAGTGTGACAGGTTTTGCCGTACCGGTTACTTTCTTGGGGGCTTTGGTGATGCGTGGTTTCATGGTGTAGATCTCCTTGTCTCTGTGTGCTCGCTAGGGGCTAATGGCTTTTGCGCCACTGCCAGGGTGGGATGGGTGCTGGCATAGCCCACAAGCCGCGCTTGGCGGCTCTTGCGGTATCCTCGGCTAGGCGTAGGTCTCGGGAGTCGGGCGCGTACTGGGGCGACCACCAGGCGAGCCCGGTATCTATCTGCCTGCGCTCGATGCTTGGGTAGGCCGAGGTGCTGAGCTGGGCGATGAGCCGCCCGTACTTGTCTTTCTCGATGGGCTGGATACTCAGGCTCTGCCCGACAAGTAGCGTTCCTAGTGCAGCCCGTGCCATCGGTCCGCTGGGCTGGTTCATCTCGGGAGCGTCGGCTCCAAATAAGCGAATAGTGATGGTTTTCAGCGCGTCGCAGCTAGCGTGGAGCGTGTCGCCGTCCACTACCTCAATGACCCGACAAGTGTCGAGCGCAGGGAGCGTTTCGGGTAGGCTCTTGCTGCCTGTTGGCCATACGGTTGCCAGCCCGCCGCCAATGGCGACGATCCCGGCTCCCGTTCCCAGAATGGCCGTACGTTTCTTACGGCTGGCTGGGGTGGTCTTCGTCGGTGTCGGCACTGGCTTTCTCCTTACGTTTACGGCGGCGATCTCGAATGCGCCGTAGTGCCCGTCGCCTGGCGCTGCGGAACTTAGGTTGTGCGCGTAGCCACCAGGTGAGAGCAACGGCGAGGCCGATGAGCGCATTTATCAAACGGTCCTCGGCCTCGTCACTGAGCACGGCGAGAGTGTGAATCATGGGCGTAACCTCTCTCTTACTCCCCTTGCCTTTAGGTGAGGGGCAGGGGGAGAGGTGCTTACGCTGTGACGATGACGAGTGAGCTTTGCGGCGCTCCCTGGAAGCCGGAGTCGCTCACCGGGATGATCTTCACCCCAACTTTCACTCCACCCGCAGGGATGCCGAACTTACTCTCATAGGCATCGCCTAGATCCGCATTGAGCAGGTCGCCCGTGTCTGCCGTAGTGATGAGGCGGAAGCTGGCGTCAGGGATGACACTCCGACCCGCTGACATCGGCTCCGTAGCGAAGATGAGCAGCTTGGAAGCAAGCGCGGTGGCCGCAGCTCCCAGCTTGAACTCCAGCTCGCCCGCGACAGTGACATTCAGCGTGGGCACGAAGTCGGCGACGGGAACCGTGGGCTCAATGGCCAGTGGCGCATCATCCAGCTCGGCGAGGGCAAACTCTCCCCGTGTGGCATTGAGTGCGATGTAGAGGCGATGGCCCGTGGGGTTGTAGAGGTCCCCGTACTTGCCGGTCTTGGTAATCTGTCCCGCGAGGCTGTTCCATCCGATACGCTGCTCCTCAATCAGAGTGGCCCAACGTGCGGCGAAGATACTGAAGCGGTCGCGGACATTCATCTGGCGCTCCGAGTTGGGTTGTTCTGCGAGTGTGTTCTTACGGAGGTAGAGGCCCGAGGGGTTGCGGGCGAAGACATTGTCGCCGAACTTGCCGGAAACGTCGTCGAGAAGGCTGTTAAGTTTCGCTTTCATGGGGTGTGGTTCTCCTTGTCTGTGTCCCCTAGTTCGGGGAAGGCAGGAAACACCAAAACGAAGGC
>NZ_JANNYP010000484.1:0-10256 GCF_031410135.1 Armatimonas sp.
CCCCCGGCTCGTTCCTCGCCACCCCCTCCCGATAACGGGAGAGGGTTGGGTGGGGGTTCTGACTCCCCCTCCCTCCCGTTATCGGGAGGTGAGGGGGCCGGGGGGAGGGAGGGGAAAGATGCCCACTCGCTCTCTGGCACAACCGTGCAGCGAAGGAAGCGCATGCGAAACTCGGGGTTCTGGGTAACCAGCCCGCCCGCGCTCCCCGACGGCCACCGGTCTTCGTCGTAGAGCCACGCCTCCATCCCGAGCTTTTCGGCCTCATCGGCGCAGGCGTTGATGCACTCAAACCACTCATCGCCCAGGTACTCCGTCACCAGCCCGACGCGGGAGTGCATGAAGAAGCCCCCGAGGCCCATCTCCTTCATTACATGGACTTGGCGGAGCAGCTCGGTTTTATCTAAGCGCCCATTCCAGGCCCAGAAGGGCTTCCCGCGCCAGACAGCTCCGGGGTTTTGAAATGCGGTAAAAAGCTCGTCGGTGGTCATGGTCTGCGCCAGAGTCCTTCCAGGGTGTCGTGTGGTTTCCAGCCCAGCAGGCGCTGTGCTTTATCGGTGTGGCACTGGTCGTGGGGAAAGTCCGCGACGCAGTGAAACTCTTCGTAGGGGCTAGGCAGCGACGGGGCTTCGAGAGCGCATTTTATAGCCCGCGCTGCGTCCTGCCAGGTCAGCATCATCGCCGAGCAACCTCCTTGGCTTACCGCATCAGGCTGGGCAAAGCCATTGAACATGAGATTCGGAACTTCTAGGTCGTACCACTCCGCCAAGACCCGCATCGCTTCATTGCCGAGGAACTTGCTGTGGCCGTAGAGATGCCGACCAGGCCGGGTTGGGGTGTCGGAGGCAAGGTGGTAGTCGTAGAGAAAGTCGCTCTCGCCGTGGAGTGTGATGAGCTGCGGCCCGGTATGCACGACGCGGCGAATGCCCATTATCGCTGCCGCCTGCCCGACATTCCACGCTCCCAGCGCATTGACCGCAAACGCCCCCGCAAAGTCCTGGCGCACCACGGTCAGGTTGATGATCGCGTCGCAATCTTTACAAGCGTCTGTCACAGAGCGGAGCTGGCGCACATCTAAGTGCACTTCCTCATGCGGCGCGGGCAACGGACGCGCAATCGGTGCCTTAGGATCTTGCGGCTTCGCCTCCGCTAGCGGCGCGATATCGGCGAGGCGCAGCGTGTAATGGTCTTTAAGTGCATCGGCAACCGTCCGCCCAATCGGCCCACCAGCCCCCAAGATCACCACTTTTCGAATTGCCTCTCGCGAGGCAATCGGCTCCACTGGCCCGAGAATCTCGCGCCAGGGCTTGCCACCGTCTGTTTCCGGGCGTCCCGGCGCGTCGCCGACATGCCGCACTACCCACGACTTCGTATCGTTCAGCGATTGCCGTACTGCCTCTGCCGCTTCCTCCCGAGAAACATCCCCCAGCCGGAGTACGGTCACTCGCAGCCCCGTCGCACGCGCCACTTCTTGCACGGAGAGCTCAGTGAGAAAGGGAAACAGTGTTGGTGCCCCGCGTCCGGGCCTTGGACGCCAGTTGGTGCCAAGGTGCCAGTTCTGAGGAATCCGTGAGAAGAGCTGCATTGTCGAGATCAGGACAAGGCGCTTAAGGCCCACATCGGCGGCAGCGCAGGCCAGCGCGTAGCTCCCCTGAGTCGCCGTGAGGAAGTCATCGGGAAAATAAAGGCGGGGTGCCCAGATCGCTGCCGTTGCGCCACTCTCCACCAAGATCGCGCCCAGCACGCCTGGGGTAGTCTCGGGTGCGCCGTAGTCGAGCTGTGGCGCTCGTGCAAAGCCTAAGACTTCGTTGCAGGGCAGCGCCCCAAAGACCAGTGTGTTGCTCATTAGTACGTACAGCGCCCGCCCGAGATATCGTAGCACTGCGCCGTGACAAAGCTCGCCGCGTCGGAGCAGAGAAAGTGCACGACGCTGGCCACTTCATCAATTGTGCCGGGCCGCCCCATCGGGATTTTAGAGAGGAGCGCATCCACCACTTCCGGGGTCATCTGCTCCAGCATCGGGGTGGCGATCTGCGCGGGAGCCACACAGTTGACCCGAATCCCCTCTTTTGCCACTTCCTTGCCGACCGCTTTCGTGAAGCCAATCACGCCCGCCTTGGCCGTGGAGTAGGCCGTGAGATTGGGGTTGCCCTCTTTTCCCGCCACCGACGCAATGCTCACAATCGCGCCACGCTTGGCCTCGCGCATCGGCTTAATGGCGGCGCGGCAGAGGCGAAAGACACTGGTCAGGCAGATCTCCAGCACCGCGTCCCAGTTCTCATCGGTCTGCTCCCAGAGTGGCACGCTCGCCCCCGTGATTCCCTGACAGTTGATGAGCATATCGAGCCGCCCGTGGGTCTGGAGCACTTGCGCCACCAGCGCGTCTGCCGCCGAGGCAACCCGCAGGTCGGTCTGCAAGTCCGCAATCGAGCCGGGCCGGTCCGCCGTCACCACCGTCGCACCAAACACCGAGAGCCGCGCCGCCACCGCCTGCCCAATACTGCCCGCCCCGCCCGCAATCAGCGCCACGCGCCCCGTGAGAAGAAGATCGTCCGTCATGATTTCCCTTGCTTTCTAAGAAAAGTTGCAAGCTCGGGGAGCTTGTCGGTGTTGAGGTAATCTACGCCTGCGCTCCAGCAGACTTCCCAGCCCGCGGGGTTGTCGGGGGCGGCCCAGAAGCGGATCGTGCGGCCTTCAGTATGAGCTTGCTCGATAAGACTGGAGAGTTTTTCGCGGTCGGTGCGGGTCATGAGGCCAGTGCCGTACCACTTGAAGAGGGTAAACCAGCTCTCGCTAATCAGGGGAAAGAGCGCAACGGGGAGGTTCTTGCCCAGATCATCGGGGCGGCCATCCAAGGCAGCGAGACGATTACGCTCGGCGGCGAGTATCTCACGGGGGCGGTCGCCGGAGAGGATCACCGTGATGGCGCGGCGTTTGATCTGCCCGTTCTCGAAGCGCGTCAGCATCGGGGCGTAGGGCTTGAGCGACTCTTTGAGAGCAGCGTAGACGCGTGCGCCGTCGGTCTTGATGTCTACGAGCAATGTCAGCGGCGCAGCTTCCGGGTAGACGCTCCCCTGGTTGGCCTTCACCCGCTGCCACAGAGGCTCTAAATAGAGAGCAGTGAGCGTGCGCTCCGGCCTCAGGTCTTTCTTGTCATGGCCCACGAGTAGCGCACCGTTTTCGAGGTAGATATCGGCCTCGACGCTACAAAATCCCTGATCCAGCGCATCTAACAAGGGCCGAGTATGGGCGTAGTCGTTGTGAGCGTGTGCTCGAAGAAGTGGCTTTGTCATACCACTAGTTTACCGACTCCCGCCTCAAAGAACATTGCTTTCTCGCTTCCAGGCAAGGTTACCTCCGCACGGCAGCCCTTAGGAACCGTGAGCACGAGAGCTAGTTTCTCGCCCTGCTTGCGCCACTCTACCCGTATATCGCCGTGGGGGGTGGGCACGACGCCTTTGGCCCAGCTTAGGCCCATGGGCATCGGAGTAACAGTAAAGGTCGCAAAGCCGGGTGTCTTGGGCTGCACTCCGAGCACCTGTGTCGTGAGCTGATAGAGCGGTGTCCCGCCCCAGCTATGGCTCAGATCGCCGCGATCCCACATCTCTCGTAGTGACTGGGTCTCCTCGATAATCTTCCAGCGCTTGAGCTGCTCGGGTGCGTATTTCTCGAAGAGTCCCGTGTGTGCCAATGCCGCGAAGACAAAGTGCATGAAGTAGGGCTGGCAGGAGAAGTTCGCCGCCGTGATCGCCCTCTCCACAATCGCTGCCTGGCGTTCTTTGGGCGCGAGGTCGTAGAGCGCGGCCAAGAACTGCAAGTGCGCCGTCAATGTCTCGATCTCTTTATCGGCGGGGAGCCACTGGCCGGGCTTGACATGGGTCTGAAACGGCTTGCCATCGCGGTAGAGCCCCTTCTCCAGCACCCAGAGCTCGCGCTCAAAGGCAGTCGCAAGCTCGGTGCGGGTTCGTTGGTAGTTCAGTGTCCTACCCGAGTCTTTGGTTAGCTCCGCAACTCGAACCCCATCGGCGAGAGCGCGGTAGAAAAAGGCGGTCATGTAGCCCTGCCCGATCACGGCGGGTGGATGATGGCCGGGGAAGCCCAAGATGTCCACCCAGTCCATAAACATGTAGTTGGGCGCTTCGGAGATCAGGCCGTTCTTGCCAATATAGCTGGTGAACGTGTCTAGGAGGGCGTGAATCTGGGGTGCAAGCTCTCGCACCAGCGAGTCATCGCCGGTGTGATCCCAGTAGTCGAGTACCATCTGGAGCCAGAGCAGGGCGTAGCTTGTATGAAAATTCTGGTTCTTACACTGCTCCAAAATCCAGGCGTACTTGCGCGAGTCTTGCACCGTGAGAGCGGGCTGGAAGAACGCGGCGTAGTTGACCAGCGACGCGATGAGATAGTCCCCCGGATCGCTAATCGGCTCTTGGTGGTGCGGCGAGTCTAAATGGTGGGTCTGGAGGCAGATCTGGGTTGCCCAGCGGCACACGGACCAGAGCCGGGTGAGGTCAGGGTCGCTGCACGAGAAACTCCCCCGGTAGGCCACGGGCTGAGAGACAAAGCTGGCGCGAATGTCCAAAATCTCCAGTGGCTCGGTGATATTTTTAGCCGAGAGATTCACCACCGAAAAACTATCCATGAAGGGAAGCTCGAAGGTCTGGACGCCGCCGGTAAGCATCGCCGTTGCCATTCGATGGTGGCCGAGCGCGTTGGGCTCGTTGGGCTCGATGGTCAGGGTTGCCCCCTTGCCACCTTTTACGACAAAGCTCAAGTAGGCAGAAAGCACGCGGTCCCAGCGGATGCGAAATGCCTCCCCACCAGCCCCCGTCCAACGGGGGAGCACGGCAGGTAGGCTTGGATACACCACCTCCATGCGAGCGGGAATCTGGCTGGGCACAAAGGGCTGCCAGAGGTCAGGAACAGGTGTCGCCGCGCTCCAAGCAGAGACGTCAAAGCCGCTCTCGCGCCAGCCGTCGGGCTCCGCGGCGGCTTCGTAGTGCCAGTTGCCTTTCTTGACCCAGTGCTTGCAGGGCGCTGCGTACCAGGTGGCATCTGTGGCGGTGATTCCGGGGGCATCGAGGAAGAATCCTCCCTGCCCGCGCGAGCCCTCCCAGCCGATCAGCTTGGTAAAGAAAACCTCGGCGGCGATGGTATTGACGCCCGGTTTTAGATAGGGCGCGAGATCCAGCGTGTCGTAGAAGTACTTGCCGGTGGGCACCCGATGGTAGTCCATGCCGATATCCGCTGGCCCGCGCGCCACCAAGACTCCGTTGATCCAGAGCCGATACGCATTGTCGGCGCTAAGATAGGCAAGGGCCTGCTTGGGGACGCGTGTCACCGTAACCTCTTTGCGAAAGAGCGTGGCGTGGCTTTCCCCCGCAAGCCAGACCCACTTGCCTGCCGGGGGCCTCCCGCGGGGCGCTGTGTTATCGGCCTTGTAGCCCTTGGCCTCGACGCCATCACTGGTGACTTTAGGCTGGACGGCTTTCCGCACAATCGGCCCACGGGGATCAGGAGTTTTCATAAAAATGATTTTACCTGAGCTTGCTTGCCAACAATATAAGACTTACGTTATACTCGGACGGATTGGCAAATCGGTGCCAAATTTTCCGGCTAAGTCAGCCACCCAAAGGTGATTTTTATGAAGAAATCTTCCCGACTTGGTTTTACTCTTATCGAACTTCTTGTGGTCATCGCGATTATCGCGATTCTTGCCGCGATTCTCTTTCCCGTCTTTGCACAAGCCCGTGAGAAGGCACGCCAGACAAGCTGCCTGTCCAACTGCAAGCAGATCGGTACCGCACAGATGATGTATGTGCAAGACTACGATGAGTCCTACCCTCTCTGGGGCTACTGGAACCCGATGCAGAGAGTCAATGGCTGGAAGCAGACCTGGGTGCAGATTCTACAGCCCTATGCTAAAAATATGCAGATCTTCAAGTGTCCCAGTGATAGCAATGATGGGCTCAATCTCTACTGGGATACGGCAGATGCCAGGGCATCTTGGACATCTTCGAGCTACTGGCAGAACGCCTACATCACGCGCTGGTCCGGGGCATCTTTTGGGCAACCCTCCGTGACCCTCGCAGAGTTTAATTTTCCGGCAACCACGGTGACGTTCTGTGAAGGCCCCACGAACAACGGCCAACACACCTGGCCTGGCCCTCCCACCGAGTGGTGTGGCACCAACCCGATCTGTGTGAAGTCGCAGGAGCGGCACGGAGGCGGTATGACCAGTGTCTTTGGAGATGGTCATGCCAAGTGGTATAAGCCCAGCCAGTTCAAGACCACGATGACAGACACTGCCACAGACAATGTCGCGCCCATCGGGGGACGTCCTCGCAAAGCCAGTAACGACGGCTCCAATCCCTGGTGGCGTCTGTAGAACTGTACACAAGGAACGCCGTCGCTACTTAAATCGTAGCGACGGCGTCTTTTATTTTTTAGCGGGGAAGCGCCTCAAGAATCTCCGTGGCCTTGGTGCGACCTCCGTGGGAGCGGCTGATTTTTGCAAAGATTACCTTGCCGCTTTTGTCAATCACAAATGTCGAGGGAAATGCGGTCTCGCGGGGAGCGTCCCAGCGCAGGCCGTATTTATTCGTGAATGCGTAATCAGGATCAAGAACCAGCGTGATAGTGGCGGGAAGTGTCTTCCCTCGAACAAACTCCTCGGCGCGCTGCTTCAGGCCTTCTGCGGGTCCCGGATAGACAAGCACAACCTGCGTCTTTGCGGCGGCGAAGGCCTCGCTCTTGCCCAGTAGCTCCCCCACTTGCACTGTGCAAATCGGACACTGGTAGCCAGGGAAACCACGTAAAACCACAAGCGCCACGGGGCCGTTCATCAGCAACTTTGAAAGTGTCACCGAGGTCGCGATGGGTGTCTGCCAGGTTACATCGGGAGCCTTCTCCCCGATTTTTGGTGGATTCGCGGGGCCAGCAAAGGCGGCGGTAAGAAGCAAAAGCGGTACGAGAGCATTCATGTCCTTTTCTACAAATGAGGGGTAGGCATTAGTTCCCTCTCACTCCGCCAGCTCAGGAAAATTTTCCTTTGTCCAGCGAATTCCTTTTTGCGAGAGAAACCAAGTATTGCCCTTGTCGCTGTTGCCCTGAAAAAAAAGCACCGTCTTGCCGCGCTCGTCGAAGATGCCGGGATGGCCGGACTCCGATGCGTTCCACTCACCAGGCTTGCCATTGGCCAGAAGCGGCTGATCGCTAAGGCGCTTCCAGTGAATGCCATCCGTGCTGGTTGCCACCCCGATCTGCTGCGGCGCGTTGTTGTAGGCTCCCGCGTAGAACAGAAAAAGTGTCTTGCCGCGTTTGCAGATCGTTGCGGCCTCGATACAGTCTCGCTCCCAAGGCAGCTCAGGAGCGAGCATCGGGCCGTCGGTGGAGAGATTGCTCCACGCTGCACGCCCGAAGTCGGACTTAAGATCAGCGACGGCCACGCCGAGCATCTGGATTTTAAACGCAGGGTCTCGGGTGGCGTAGTAGAGATAGAGCTTGTCCCCGATGGGAAACACTTCCGCGTCTATCGCCCGTCCACAGTTCCAGGCACCGTTGGGACGAAAAACAGGATTGCTGGCATCGTGCTCGAAGTGCAGGCCGTCTTGAGAGACCGCGTGGCAGATCGCGTCTTTAGGCCCCATGCCATAGGTCTGGTAGAAGAGATGGACTTTCCCTCCCAGCACACGCGCTCCCGGCGCACAGATGCCATTTTCTTCGACCGTCCCCGGCTTGCCCAGCACCTCCCCTACTTTTGTCCAGTGCGTCAAATCCGTGCTTGTGGCAATCCCAATCCCCCAGCCTTTCGGGGCATCGGGCGGGGCGAGCTTAGGGTCAAACGGTGGCATCGAGTAATACAGCCAGTACTTCTTTGCAAACTTAATCACCGACGGGTCTTTGGCAAAGGGCCGTCCTAGACGCGAGGTGTCGCCGTAGTACATCTCAGGGGTATTCATATTCGTATCTTCATTATTTCTTTATGATGCTTCGATATCCTCTCAGCAGAATGAAAAAAGCACATTTACCTCTCGCAATTTGCCTAGCTTGTGGACTGAGTGGCTTTGCCGTCTATGCGCACTCCGCTCAGGCCCCCAAAGCACTCACTGCTGATGCCACAACGAAAAAAATCGTCGAGGCTGCCGACGCGTTTCTGGCCACACTGAGCCCAGAGCAGCGCAAGGCCGTCAGCTTTGCGTTCACGGATACCCGGCAGCGCGCGAACTGGTCGAACCTGCCTTCCGGCCTCTACCGTCGGGCTGGTCTGAAGATGGGCGACTTAACCGAGGCGCAACAGAAGGCAGCTCAGATGCTCCTCCAGGGGATCTTGAGCAAACAGGGCTATCAGAAAGTCACGGATATTGTCAATGGCGATGAGTACCTGCGGCAGAACGACCGTATGGGCGAGCGGCTGAACTTTGGCAAGGCCGAGTTCTATCTCTCATTTCTCGGAAAGCCCTCGCAAACGAGCCCATGGATGTTTCAGTTCGGGGGGCACCACCTCGCGATAAATGCCACCGTGGTCGGCAAGAACATCACGCTGGCACCGAGTCTGCCCGCCGCACAGCCTGCTAAGTACACGCTAGGTGGCAAGACTATCCAGCCATTAGGGCGTGAGATGACCAAGGGCTTTGCTCTGGTTCAGGCACTCACCCCCGATCAGCACAAAACCGCCGTTCGCGCCCCGTACTTCATTGATCTGATGCTAGGGCCGGGCCAAGATGGTAAGACACTTGCGCCGGAGGGTATCCCCGGCTCCCAGCTCACCAACCCGCAGAAAAAACTTCTCATGGATCTGCTAGGTGAATGGATTGGGAACCTCAACGACGACGACGCGGCTCCCAAACTCGCGGAGGCAAAGGCAAATCTCGACAAGACCTACTTTGCCTGGGGCGGTCCGACTACCACGGGAAGCGCCGCGTACTACCGAATTACTGCCCCAACCGTGCTGATCGAGTACTCCCCGCAGCGCATGGGCGGCGATGGTACCAACCACACCCATTGTATCTACCGCGAGCCCTCCAATGACTACGGCGCAAAGCTTACCTCTCCTCAGTAGCCTGCTGGCATTTTGTGCACTGCCCGCCCTAGCCCATCCACGCGATGAGCTGGGGCAGGCAAGCTATGTCGGAATCACACCGTCGTCGGTGACGATCGAACTCAGCCTCACCCCTGGAGAGCAGCTCGTTGCTCCTTTCGCCGCACTCGCTGCCAAGCCAGACTATCCACAGCGGGTTCTCACAGACCTATGCCTCTCACTCGATGGCAAGCCACTTATGCTCAATCTGCTTCCGAAGCCACTGACGACTGGTGAGCAGAGCACCAAGCTGTATTTCTCCGCGCCTCTGGTGTCTCTCTCTGGAGGAAAGCATACGCTCCGCTTCGAGAACCACCACACGCCCCTCAAGAGTGCCTATCTTGCCGCCACCCTCGCAGGCACGGATGGGATCCAGATTGGGCAGCAGACTCATGATGCGACACAACAGACACTCACTGTCGCGTTTCAGGCTCCCAACCACGAGTGGAACCTCACTCTGTGGCTCGTTGGAGCGGGGCTGGCAGGCTGCCTGATCTACGCTCGCAAGCGCCGCCGCTAGGCAAAGACAGCGCGGTTGTCTTTGCCTAGCGGTAGCCCTCGCCCGTCCGGCGCTGCTCTCCCACGATCAGCACACCGCTAAGGTGGAGTCCGTTGGTCGCAAACGGTGTTTTGTCCACGACTGCCTTACTGACGGCACTCTTATCCGGTGCCTTATCCAATAGCTCGATCTGCACGTCATGGTCCGTGTCAGAGAGCGACTCCGGGAAGAACCAGGGCTTGAGAAAGAAGCGACCTGGTTGTGAGTACGCGTCGAAGAGAGTCCCCTCGACGGTTTTCCCGTCCACCGTTACACGAAAGATCCCGTTCTCGGGGCCTTTATGCCCCACCAAGCCAAGCTGTGTGCCCCGAAAGCGAAATTTCACACTCGCGCCAGGCTGTGTGGCGACCCAGGTCGGCGGCACCAGCCCGCCTTTCTGTGTCGTGACATGGGGATCGGTGGCGGCGACACGGGTCCAGTGTGGGCTCAGTGTGAGGGCATCCAGCGTGAGTAGCTTTGCCCGTTGCCAGTGGTTCGTGCTCCGCGCGGGGGGAAGTGCGTGTTCCCCTGCTTTCCCCACCGCAAGAAAGCCGGGGAGTGCCCCCGTGAGGCGCTCGGCATAGAGACGGTGCCCCGCTGCGCCGGGGTGAACCTTATCTTTTGTGAAACCCGTGTCGTCGCGAG
>NZ_JANNYP010000485.1:0-13153 GCF_031410135.1 Armatimonas sp.
CGGCAGGCTGTGGGATAGGAAACGGCTTTGTCGTCACCTATGCCTACAACTACTACCTAGGGGGAAATAATAACGCCAGTGGTGGAGTGATGACCAGCTCACTTCCTGCCATGGATCGGCCCGCCGACACCGTGCTGATCGTAGACGGCGCGTCCACAGCCCAGACCGCCGCGTTTGGTAGCTCGGATCTCTGGCCTGAGAAGCGTGCGGTGACAGCGGCGACGGGCTTTCCGACAACAGCCAACAGGTTCCCCTACCTGCTGGTACACTCCGGCAGTAGCCTGATGGCAGGTGCCAATGACTACGGAGCCCCGCGTGGACGGCACAATGGGATGACCAATGTGATCTGGGCCGACGGCCACGTGAAAGCCCGCAAGCTCAGCGCGGACTTCTTCCCTCCTGTAGGCGACAACCGCTACCAGGCGCTCTGCACGCCCCTGCTCACGGGCACTGGGATCGCAGCGGCTTCCTGCGCCCCATGTCTACTGCCTCAGCTCGGCTGCACGCCGTAACCCTCCTCCCCCAGCCCCTCCTCCCAAACGCCCAGAGGGCACCCGGAGGAGGGGAGTAATTTTCTATGAAACACACACTTCTTGCTCTCGCCAGCCTCTTTCTCATCGCGCCTGTACTTGGCCAAACGCCACCAATCTCCCCCATCGCCCAACCTGCCTCCGCAGGATTGGGAGGAGGGAAAAACGAGGGCCAATCGAACCGGCTTATCACCTTTGCTCAGGTTGAGCAGCGGATTGCGGGCTGGAAAGCAAAGTACCCCGACCTAGTTGAGATATCAACGCTTCCCGGCAAGACCCGCGAGGGGCGCTCGATTCCTCTTGTTCGCATCGGCAAGCCCGGCCAGCCCGAGCTGATGTGGCTCTCGGGGATTCATCCGCGCGAGCAGCAGCCCGCTTACTGCACACTACGCTTTCTCGACGAAGAGCTGGCGGCGGGCTGGACGAGTGGACGCTGCCTCTGGTACGTGCCGATGTTCAACGTGGATGGCAAACTCTGGGAGGAGACGCACAAAGACTGGCGCAAAAATAGAGTGCGCAACGGGGATGGGACGTTTGGAGTGGACTTGAACCGCAACTTCCCCATCCGCTGGGGCGGAGGCCGCGAGGTAGACTCTACCTGGAACGACTCCACGGCGCGACCCGGTGCGGATATTTTCGAGGGCTTGGCTGCTCTCTCCGAGCCGGAGAACCAGGCGCTGGATGCGTTCTTTGCGGCGCACCCGAACCTGCGGGCGTTTATGGACATCCATAGCCCCCTCCGTGAGATTCTCTTTCCTGCCCACAGCATCGCCCCCGACCATGCCCGCTATTTGAAAATCGTCACGGGGATGCAGAAGCGCCAGAGCGACTCCCCCTACTCCATCACCAAGTCCAAGCCAGGCAGCGAGCCTGCTCCGGGTGTGCGCGGCGGCAACTCCGGCCTGACCTACACGCATGCCTACTACAGCTACGGCATCTATGGCTTTAACTTTGAGATCAGCATCCCCAGCAAGACTAAAGGCGTCGCCGGGCGCTACCCATCGGAGCTTGATATCGCCAAGGAGTACGAGACCCATGTGAAAGAGGCTTGGCGCTTCTGGCTAGAGATGGCGGGTGAGCTACCTCTCGCAAAGAGTGGCGCACTGAGGCTCGAAGGCAGTGGTACGACCGACAAGCCCCTCACACCAGGAGCGATTCTCGGCTGGACACCCCCGACGATCAGCGGCGGCTCGTGGAGCTATGCTATTCTCACCTCGCAAGACCCCGCGATTGTCGTGCCCAGCGAGTACCGTAACTCCCCGCTCCAAAACCCGTTCACGATCCAGGTGATGCCCAACGCCAAGCCCGGCGCATCCGTGCCGATGACACTACACCTCTGGGACAGCGAGCGGCGACACAGCATCTATAAATTCCGGATGGAAATTCCCAAGAAGGAATAGCGCGAGGGAGCCGCGAATGGTGGGCTAACTCTTGGGAGGAGTCTTGGAAATGAATCGTTTTATGATCGGTGCCACTCTCACTCTTATGGTCGCGAGTAGCGCTCATGCGGGAAAAGCGACGGCGGGAATGCGCGTGGGTGCGCCCAGCTTCCGCTCGATGGGCTCGCTGACCTTTGGGCCAGAGGGCGTTCTGTTTATTGCGGACACAAAAGCCGCGTCCATTATCGCGGTCTCCACCGATGACACCAAGCCTGGCAAGGCGGCGACGGCGCTGAAGATCGCGGGGCTGGAGAAGAAAATCGCGGGGTTGCTGGGTGCGGAGCCTGCGCAGATTTTAGTTGAGGACATGGCGGTGAATCCGGTGTCGGGCAATGTCTATCTCTCGGTCTCGCGGGGACGGGGGCCTGAGGCGACTCCGGCGCTAGTTCGTGTCAAGGGCGAGAGTGAGGTCGAGCTGGTGGCGCTGGAGAAAGTGCACTTCTCCGAACTCGCGCTGCCTGCGGCTCCGGCGGAGAGCACCGCGGGGCGGAGCAATCCTCGATTGGAGTCTATTACCGATCTGGCGTACCAAGATGGGCGCTTACTGGTAGCCGGGCTCTCCAATGAGGAGTTTGCTGCAACCCTACGCTCGATTCCGTTTCCGTTCAAGGATGGTGTCAACCCAACCAGCGTGGAGATCTACCACGGTGCTCACGGGCGCTTCGAGACCCGCGCCCCGATCCGCACCTTTGTCCCGTTTATGATCGGCAAAGAAGCCCATGTGCTGGCGGCCTACACCTGCACGCCACTGGTGCAGTTTCCTCTGAGCGCGATCAAGCCCGGTGCTAAGATTCAGGGCAAGACCATCGCGGAGCTGGGCAACCGCAACCGCCCGCTGGACATTATCTCCTACCAAAAAGACGGGCACGTGAACCTGCTGATGGCCAATAGCGCTCGTGGCGTGATGAAGATCGTCACGGAGAGCATTGAGAAAGCCGAGTCGATCACCGCGCCGGTTCCCGATAAAAAAGGCGTCGGCTATGAGACACTCGCCGACTGGACGGGAATTGACCAACTCGATAAGCTCAACAACAAGACTGCCGTGGTTCTGCGGCGCGACGAGGGCGGAGCGCTGACCCTCGAAACCCGGCCTCTGCCGTAATGCGAGGGGCAGGCCAGAGCGTCACGTTGCGCTGGGTTGTCGGGCCGCAAGGCCCGAGCCGAGCGAGCGTCGAAGCCTCTGGCCTGCCTGACCCGCAGCAGCTCAAAGTCTTTGCAGGCGAGCAGCGCGAGACTGCTATGGCAGGCAGTGTTCGCCAAATTGGCAAGCACACGGTCTTTGAGCCACGCTTCCCGTTGCTTCCCGGCACGACCTACTACGCCGTCTGCGGCACGGTGTCGGTTCGCTTTCGCCTGCCCTCACCGGCACCGTCCGTGCCCACGCGCGTGGTCCAGGTCTACCCCAGAGCCAGCACCCTGCCCCTAAATCTGCTCAAGTTCTATGTCCACTTCTCCGCCCCGATGAGCCGTGGGGACTCATACCAGCACATTCGCTTGCTCCGAGCCGATGGCACGCCCGTAGATCTGCCTTTTCTGGAGCTCGCCGAGGAGCTATGGAGCCCGGAGCAGACGCGCTTGACCCTGCTCTTTGATCCCGGACGCATCAAGCGGGGCGTGAAGCCACTGGAAGACATCGGCGGCGCTCTGGAGATGGGGAAGCACTTCACCCTGGAGCTCGCCACGACCTGGCAAGATAGCCACGGCAAACCTCTGGCGGCTCCGTTTCGCAAGCGCTTTCTCGTCACCGAAGCCGACCGCACCCCGATTGAGCCGTCACGCTGGCGTATCATCCCTCCCCAAATCGGCACCCGTGAGCCACTGGTCGTACACTTCAACGAGCCTCTGGATCACGCGCTGGCCCAGCGCCTGCTCACGGTAGAGAAAATATCTGGCACGGTTGCTCTGGAGGACTCGGAGCGGCGCTGGCGCTTCACGCCCCAGAAGCACTGGCAGAGGCGTCGCTACTTTCTCGTTGCCTCGCCACTATTAGAAGACCTAGCGGGCAATAATATCGGCAAGGCATTCGATGTGGACACGTCGCGCCCCTCTCAAACTTTCCGTAGCGCTCCTGTTCATCTTCCGTTTTCTCCGCGGTGACGATGCCCCCTCCGTGATTCCCTCCTCCCCCTGCCCCTCCTCCCAATCCTGGGAGGAGGGTAGAGAGGGGAGCCTATCTTCTGAGGCGCTATAGTAGCGAGTCTCCCCTCTGCCCAACCTGCCTCCGCAGGGTTGGGAGGAGGGGCAGGGGGAGGAGGGAATAAATCAATAATTTTAATATCATTCTTGACATTATTAATTTTCATGATAGATTACTACCATGAACCAAAGCCCACAGCACTGCCCTGTCTGTGAGAGTGTCCTGCGTGTCTCCGAGCTGAGCTGCACGGCCTGTCGTACTCGGCTCTGTGGCGACTTCCCGCCGCCGCCGCTCGCACGCCTTTCGCAGGAGCACCAGAGCTTTATTGAGACGTTTGTGCGCTGCCGGGGGGTGATCCGTGATGTGGAGCGTATGCTGGGCATCTCGTACCCCACGGTTCGTGCCCGCCTCGATGCCGTGGTGAATGCGCTTGAGGGGGCACTCACCGAGCCTACTGTCGCTCCCGACAACCCGCGCCGCCATGCAATCCTGCGCCAAGTGGAAGACGGCACCCTGACCGTTGCGGAAGCCACTAAGCTTCTGTCTGAACTTTAGATTTCAAGAAAGAACCAAGCTATGTCAAAAGAAGAAAACCTCAAGATCTTGCAGCTCCTCCAGGAGGGCAAGATCACCGCCGACGAAGCCTCCCAGCTCTTAGCCGCGATGGAGAAGCCTACCGAAGCGCCTACTCCCCCGCCCGCTCCAGAACCCGAAAAAGCTCCTCCACCTGTGGGGGCGGGGGGGGCAGATGACTTTGAGTCCGAGACGCTGAACCGGGCGCGGGCGAAGATCGCAGCGGCGCGGGAGAAAGTGGCAGGGATGGACCAGCAGCTTGCTGCCGCCGAGGAGCAGATAGAAGAGGCGAAGAAATCACCCGATCCGATTGGGGCGCTCAATCAAGCGCTGAAAGGGCTGCCCGGTGCCAAGAGCATCGCGGGCTCGTTCCGGGACTTCGATGCCGGGCGCTTTGCGTCCAACGCCGCCAAGCAGGCCCGCAAGCTGGGCAAGCAGGTCACCGACTCGATTGGCAATATAGATATTAACCTCAACCTCAACGACATCACGCAGAGCTTCCAGGGTGAGCCGACACTGGAGCAGGCCTATGAAGTGACTCTGGCGGTGCCTTCCGGGCAGACGCTGCGTGTCAAAAATCCCTTTGGCGATATTACGGTCCAGGGCGGCGACTTCCCTGAGGTGCGTGCCGCCGGGACGCTGCGGGTCTGGGCTGCGACACCCGAAGAGGCGCAGGCCGTTGCCGAGGCGATCCAGGTAACCACCGAGAGCAACGAGACCGGCGGCGCGATCATTGCCAGCGGCGCGGTGAAGGCCAAGCGTGTCCAGCTCAACCTTAAGGTCTTTGTGCCTGCCGAGGGCGTCAAAGTCTCGCTGCTCTCGCCGTCAGGGGATCTCTCGGTTCGAGGCGTCAAAGCCGCGGTGGTGGCGGCAAGCCAGTCGGGCGACATTCAGCTCTCCGAGATCATGGGCGATGTGGCAGCGGAGACGACTGCGGGTGATATCGCTCTGGAGGGAATTCTGGGCGCGGCCAGTGCCCGCACCACCTCGGGCAGTGTCCAAGCGCTCCGACTTGATGGAGCCAGCTTTAAGGCCGAGAGCCAGAGCGGCGATATCTCTCTGAGCGACGCGATTATCCCCACGGTGAGCCTCTCGGCTGTCTCGGGCGATAGCACAGTGCGCAGTGTCACCAGCCAGACACTCAGTATCCGTGCTGTCTCCGGTGATGTGAGCGTCGAGGAACACGATGGCGCGGAAGAGACCCTGCTCGATAGTGTCTCCGGCGACTTGAGCTTCTCGCCCAAGGGCAGCTTTGTCAAGGGCAAGCTGGTCGTCTCCACGATCAGCGGCGATACCAACCTGAGCTTTCCCTACAAGACCAACGCCGTCCTTGAGGCCCGCAGCAAGAGCGGCGAGCTGCGCGGTAAAGTGCGCGATAGTGAGGGGAACTTCCGCAAGATCAAGGGCGCAGGGATGGCAATTGTGAGCGAGTCCATTGGGGAGGGAACCGGGGCCATGGTCGTGCTCTCCTCAATTAGCGGCGATATCAATGTCGAGCAGGCTGAGGGCTAAAAAACCGTTATTCCCACCGTGTGGGGCATTCTTTGCTCCACCGAATATCTAGGGCATGAAATATCATGCCCTTCCCTTTCCTCTGGGCCTTGCACTAGCCCTGACACTCCTGGCTCCCGCCGCCTTTGCACAGTCCAGCACCAACTTATTCTTTGATCTGAGTAGCTTCACAGGTCAGAGTAGCGCAAACCTCAATAGCACCAGTGGTGGCCTTCTCTCAGGACTAACATTTCAGGCTTTCAATGGGACGCAGATGGCAACGGTCAAAGGCGGAGCAGGACTCCTCAAGACCCAGTACGGCCAGTCAGGACAAACGGCTTTTGATCTCAATCGTAGCGACTGGTTCTACACCCTCTGTGTGGAGCCTACTGCCTGGCTTACCAATGGTGCCAGCAACGATATTAGCACGACCAAGGGTTTTATGCAGCCCTGGGCCAGCACTCCTGACCCTAAAGCAAACGACACGCTCGCACTCCTCTACCACAACTACGCCAACCGCAACCCCGCCGATCCCAGCAGCCCTCGAGTTGCCAACACTCTCGGAGAGCAAGCCGGACTTCAGCTTGCCTTCTGGGAGATTGTCAACGACTTCGACTCCAGTAAAGCCAACTTTGGGCTCGACCTGAGCCAGGGACTGTTTAACTTCAAGCTCAACTACACCGATGGCTCTGTCAACCGCCAGGAGCTTATTGATAGCGCCAATAGCTATCTAACGTATACCAAGGATACCCTCAAGAGTGGCAAGGATATCAGTGGCTACCAGGCGCAGTACTTCCAGGTGAACAATACCGTAGACTCAAAAGGCAACCTCAGGGGACAAGACGTGGTCGGTGGCCAGAGCATCCCAGAACCAGGGACACTTGCCCTTGCGCTCCTTGGGCTACTTCCCCTAGCCGCACGCCGCCGCAACGCCCGCCGCTAGGGCCCGTGCCATCTGATCTTGGCCTTTCTCGGAGACGAGAAAGGCCTCGTCCTTGGCGTTGCTCAGCACGCACATCTCCACCAGCACCACGGGCACCTGCGACCAGATCGAGCCAGTGAGGGCACCTTGCTTACTGCCCACTGCGGTTCGGATGTCGGGGAGGCAACCGTTATCCCGCAACGCCCCTTTAAGCCCGGCGGCAAGCGCGGCATGAAACTTAGGGGCACGCTCTTTACAGGCCACGATCACGCTCGCACTAGGGCCACGCTTGCCCGTGGAGTCGGTGCCTTGGCGGTCGGGGAAGTAGGTCCAAAACCCCGTGCCCCCCTCGGAGTCGCAGTGGAGGCGCACCAGGAGATCGGCCCCAAAGGCATTGGCGAGCTCGGCGCGCTTCCTATTCTTGACAAACTCTTTCTCACTGGACTTCGTGAGCTTCACCTCATGCCCTGTGGCCTTCAATATCGCCTCCAGGCGCTTGGAAACGAGCCACGCGGCCCGCATCTCCGTGAGCTTCTTGCCACGGGTTCCCTCCCCTACCTCAGAGGGATGACCAGGGTCAATGCAGATTTTCATAGAGCCTCCTTGCGGCCACGCCACGGTGGCTACGGGCGTGTTTTTCTTCGGTACTGATCTCGCCCACAGTCTGTGCGTAGTCGGGCTCTACCAGAAAGATCGGGTCGTAGCCAAAGCCGTTGTTGCCACGCGGCTCGCCTGCGATGCGCCCCTCAAAAGTGCCTTCGGACTCCGCCAAGATCGTGCCATCGGGGGCCATGAGGCTCAGGACACAGACATAGCGAGCGCTGCGCTCACTGCCTACCTTGCCGTCAAGCTTTTTCAAGACTTCTGGAATCCAGTTCTCCTCGCTCACCCAGCGGGCGGAGTGCACACCGGGAGCGCCGCCTAGCGCATCAATACAGATCCCACTGTCATCGGCGAGGGCGGGAAGGCCCGTGTGCTGCGCGGCAGAGAGCGCTTTGATGCGAGCGTTTTCGAGGAAAGTCGCGCCGGTCTCCTCAGGGTCGGGAGCGTCGTCGGGGAGGGATAAAAGCTCAAGGTCGGGGAGAAGCTGCTGCATCTCCTCGACCTTATGGGCGTTACGAGTCGCCAGAATAATTTTCATCAAAGGCAGTATACCTACCCACTACCGAACTAGGCGCACATCGAAGCGCTCCAGCGTCCCCATGCTACGAGCACTCCCCCCACCTCCTAAAAGACCACCACCTCCACACCAAGCCTCGACCGTCAGCACAAGATGAATTCGTTCTTCTCGTGCCGGATCAGGCCGGTTGTAGCGCCCGATCAGGGACACTGCAGGCCCCTGTGGCCCACGTCTATCCGATACATTTCCACCAATGGGGAGGGATACATTCGCCATCGTACGTCTATCTTCCGAGAGAAGCTGATTCCCTTCGGTAAGGAGCTGCAAGCTAATATGTGTATCGGCAGAGGCGTAACCACCTATCACTGTCGCAGATGCAGCAAAATAGGTGTCGGAAAAAACAGACGTGACCTCTACCGAACGTACCCCAGCTGGCACAATCAGGACTTGTCCCACAAAAGCGGTTCTCCGCCCCGAATCCATGTACTTGCTAATGAAGGCAGAAAGTCTTCCCTGATCACTTGCCTCACAGGCATCACCTCGTTCGCTCAGTCCCGAAAAACTGAACGGCGCTGCCAGGCGCAAATCGGAGCTTGCGGGTGGAGGGGGCGGAGGAGGTGGATCATCCTCAATCACCATCTCGCCGGGGTTAGGGCCAGGACGCATCTTCTGGTTCTTACCCAGCGGATAGCGGGAAATCAAACTCTTACTGAGACCTGAGGCATTGAAGCGATTCTGGGCAGCCGAGAAAAACGAGGCATTTTTCTGTTTAAACTCGGCAAGTTTTTGTTCTTGCTGATTGGGATCACTGAGACGAAAGATCAGTTTCAGCTCATCGTTGAGCTTCTTGGGATCTACCCCTTGCTCTTTGAAAAGGCCCTGAAGCTGGCCATGAAAGTCTGCATTTGTGCGCTGAAGTACCGCAAGTCGCTGGTCTGAGAGCTGCTTTTGGGGAGCTGAGAGCTGGGGCAGTGCTTTTACATAGCTTGCCTTAAGAATAGAGAGATTCTGTTTTGTCAACAAAGGATTGCTTTTTGACTTGTCAACCTGGCGCATTTGGAGTTCCTCCTCGTTTCTTTATTCTCCAACGGCGAATATACCACAAACGTGACACAAGTTCTGTCAAGTTCCTAACAATCTGGCCCTGCCACTCTAGCAGGGCCAGATTACGGGCCCTACTTCTTCGGGTTCAGAACCTCGTCGAGCAGTTTCCAGGAGTCCGTGATGTGCAGGAGAGTCGCACGGTCTGTGGTCTTGGCCTTTGCGGCGGCCAAAGACGCCTGAAGCTCCCCAAGCGCGGCGCGAACCTGCACTTTTGCCTCACCCGAGAGAGGGCCAGAGTTGCTCCGAACGCGGCGGGCCAGATCGGCAGGCAGGCCCGCAGGAAGTGCGAGAGGTGCGGGAGGCGGGCCAAGCTTAGCCACGAGGGCATCCACGTAGGCACGCTGGAGGTTGCGGCGATAGAGATCCGTGGTGGGCTTGGGCTGTGCCAGCTCGCTGAAGATCCCGTTCTTGAGGTCCGTCAGTAGCTCGCTGACTGGGTAGGCCACCTTAGGAGCCGTGATCTCAAACTCCACCAGCTTGTTCAGGCGGCTGTCGCTGAGCAGGCCACTGATAAAGCGCCGCTGCTCAGAGAGCACCCGGTCCACCGTTCCCGTTGCGCTGGTCTTGCTGGTGATATCCGGGCGCACCAGGATCGGGCTGGTCTTGAAGACCAGGTCGTTGAAGAGCTGAACGGCAGCCTTCTGACGCGCCTTGGGCACGGGGGTGTAGTTGGCATTGCCACTCTGCCCGACATGGTACTCCGTCTCGGTCACGCCGCCCACAATCGTCAGCACATGGCCTAGCTCCAGCGAGCGCTGGCCCAGAACCTCGTTGTACATCGTATCCAGATCGGAGAAGTCGTCATCGGACTTGAGAGTCGCCGACGCGAGCCAGCCAAGCGTCCGCTCCAGGTTCTTCATTCCCAGGCGGGTTGCCTCGACCCCGTCGGCACCAATATCTTCCGTCTGGCGGCCCGGATCGTCGTTTGAGGGATTGCCAAAGCGCAGCATCGGGTTGGTCGTCTGCCGGTTGGCAATGGCATTAAGATAGGTCTTCTCGTCCTCCGAGGTCTTCACGCCAGGAAAGACCGAGTAGCCCCACTCAATCGCGAAGTGATCGTAGACCCCGATCTTGGGCATGAGCTGGGTCACTTTATCCTCGGGCTGTGCGACGTAGTTGTTACGCGCATAGTCCATGATCGAGGGCGTCGTTCCCCACATCTCGGTCCACTTCGGGTCGCGCAGGTTCGCGATAGGCACCGAGGAGCTGGACTTCATGTTGTGCGGAAAGCCCAGGGTATGCCCGACCTCGTGGGTGACCACGTAGGCCAGTAGCTCACCCGTCAGATCCTCCGGGAACGGCAGCTTGCGAGCACGCGGGTCGGAGTGGCTGGCCTGCACAAAGTACCAGTTCTGCACCAAGCTCAGGATATTATGGAAGATCTTCGGGCTCCCGTTGAGAATCTCGCCCGTGCGCGGGTCCGAGAGATGGGGGCCGTAGGCGTTCTCTATCCCCGAGGGCAGCCAGCGCACCATGGTGTAGCGGATGTCCTCATCGTCGAACTCCGGGTCTTCCTCTTTGCTGGGAATGTCGCGGCAGATCACCGCGTTCTTAAAGCCCGCCTTTTCAAACGCCGGGTTCCAGGCCTCGATCCCTTTCTTAATAAAAGGCTTCCACTTGGCGGGAATCTCGCTACCCATGTAGTAGGTGATCGGCTTGACCGGCTCGGAGAGCGCCGCGCCGGGATCTTTTTTCTCCAAGCGCCAGCGGTCAATGATCGTCACGTCCTTGACTTTATTTTCTGTCCCACCCAGCTCTTGGTAGCTGGTGGCAAACCAGCCCACGCGGCTATCAAAGAGGCGCGGCATCATAGGCTTCTCGGGCAACATCACGATATTGTGGTTGATCACCACCGTCTCCGAAGCACCACCTGCGGGAGCCCCTCCGCCAAACAGGCTAGGCGGAGCGCCGCCGCCTGCACGCGTTCCGGTCACTTTCACCAGCACGTTCTGCGGGAAGGACTTCATGCTCTCCACAAAGCTACGGCTTGGATCAAAGCTCGCGCCAAAGAGGCTGGAGTAGATCAAGGGCGAGGCATCTACCACCATAGACTCGCCGTCGCCGTAGGACAGAACCGTGTAGATCGCCAGAATAGGCTCGATATTGCCTTTTTCCAGCGCTCGCTTCACATCGCCGTGGTTCTCGTTGGCACGGATTCGGTAGCTCACGCCACGCATCAGGACTTTGTCGCCGCGCTTCTCGAAGCGAACCACGCGGTCTTGGATTTCCGTCTGGCCAAAGCCGTAGAAAGCCGACGAGCGCTCCAGGGTCGTCACCCACATCACTTCTTTGCCAAGAGCGGACTTGGGAATCTCAAAGTAGTACTTATCGTCTATCTGGTGCGTCTTAAAGAGCCCCGTCAGATCCGACTTCGCCTCTTTGGTGATCACGTCGGCGTAAGGCTTGGGCTTACCAGGTGCTGTGGGCGGCTGTGCAGGTGGGCCGGTTTGTGGCTTTGCTCCAGCGGGAGGAGTCGGCGGAGGCGTGGGTGGCTGTGCCAGCGCAACGGCAGGCAAGATCAAGGCAAGCGCAAGAGCGGTTGCACAGAGGCGCGGAGACAGTGGAGACATATCTAAAATGGTTCCTCAGGAGATTGTGACTAGTGCCAGGTGTGGAAAATTCACCCGACCTATTATAATCGCAAGAAGTCAAAAATTAATACATCACCTAAATTTAGGACATGTATTAATCTCTACTAGTCACGGCTTGCTCTTGGACGAGTCGCAGAAACGGAGTAAGCTGCCGGTGCTGCTGGTAGGTGACGCCCGTGAGATAGAGGTAGTGGAAGTCCCCCTGCCGGATCTGCGGCGTGCCCGTGCGACGAAAGTACCCTCCGACGCTCACGGGTATCTGAACGAGATCCACATAGGACGCAGCAAATAGTGCCGCTTCTTCCGGGCAAGCAGAGCGCTCCAGCAAAACAAGATGCACACGCCCCGTTTGCAGCGCTTTGAGAGCTTCCGTTGAGGAGAGCGTCTGGGGCACTAGGGTCAGCTCGGGCTGTTGTTGGCGGCACGCCGCAATAGAGCTTGCTACCAGGGGAGCTGTCTGTGCGGTGACCCCAACCACAAACCGATGTGGCTTCGTCGGCATCTCTTGAGCCTGTGCGGCTGGCCTTGGGGCGCGTAGCAGTGCGACTCCCCAGAGAGCGATGAGTCCGAAAGTGAGACCACGAAGGCTTCGTTGCACTCTGTCCATACTGTCAATAGTATCGGCAAGTGCCTAAAAAAATCAAGAGGCTTTCTCGATTTCTTAAACTTTTCTTTACATAAACCCAATCAAATCATGATTTCGGAAGAATCTATTCTCCCGGGCTGAGAAACCTTCCGAAAATCTCTTGATTTTTTTGCGACGATTGATATAATGCCCGTTGGCACTCTGAAGCCAAGACTGCTAATTTTGGAGTGAAAGCAAACTATGACAATTCGACCCCTGGGTGACAAAGTCGTGGTCAAGCCGTCGGAGTCCGACGAGAAGTCGGCTGGAGGAATCTTCCTCCCCGACACGGCTAAGACCAAGCCTACAGAAGGCATTGTGATCGCGGTAGGCAATGGCCGCGTCCTAGACAGCGGCGAGCGCAACACGCTCAATGTAAAAGTTGGCGATCTTGTTGTTTACAGCAAGTACGGCGGCACTGAGTTCAAGCTCAACAACGAGACCGTGATGATCCTCGATGAGGATCAGATCTACGCGATTAAGTAACGGAAAATAAAAACTATGGCAAGTAAAGAACTGCTTTTTGATGAGGCGGCACGCCGCGATAGAGCTTGCTACCAGAGGAGCCGTCTGTGCGGTGACCCCAACCACAAACCGATGTGGCTTCGTCGGCATCTCTTG
>NZ_JANNYP010000486.1:0-20756 GCF_031410135.1 Armatimonas sp.
GCTAGAGTGCCCGTGGTGGCTCCCAGGCGCACCGAGAGCTCGCTTAGTGGGGTATCTTCGACGTACTTAGCGACCATCAGCTCCCGAGTCGGCTCGGGGAGGGCATCTAGGGCGCGGTCTAGGAGTTCCAAGAGCTCGCTTTGCTCTAGCTCCTCTTGCCAGCCTGGGGCGATCAGAAGATTCTCAAGTCCCTCTTCAGGTGCCTCCATAAGTCGCTCTGAGTCACGGCCACGGCTCCGGCGCCAGCGCCAGCAGACATTGACCGCGATTCGTGAGAGCCAGGCAAAGGGGCTTCCGTAGCCCGTCCATTTCTGGCGATTGCGCCATGCCTCGACGAGAGTTTCTTGAGCTAGATCTTCCGCGGAATCTCGGTTTCCCGTCAGGCGTGCGCAAAGACGAATCAGGCGCGTGTGCTCCTGATCAAAAGACGCGATTAGGCTTTTGAATCTCTCCTCTTCCAACAACTTTTGTGCTCCCTTAAAACCACTTCAAAAAAAGCGAGCACCGCAGAACAGTCAGTCCATACTACGATGCTCGGGAGTCATGTCTCATCACTTATAAGATCGTCCAAGCTTGTCTTTGGTTTACAGAGAAATCAGAAATAATAAAAAAATCTTCTGGGTATACTTCAGGCGATGAAGCTTTACACACGAACCGGCGACTCTGGGAAGACGGGTCTTTACGGCGGCGAGCGGGTTCGAAAAGATAGCCTGAGAGTGGCGGCCTATGGTTGTGTGGACGAAGCCAATGCCGCTCTGGGAGTGGCGGCGACACTGGGGGAGACCCTGCGGCTCCAAAAACTTCAAGCGGAGCTTTTTGTCGTGGGCGGCGATCTGGCGACACCGTTGAGCGAGGGCGATAGCCGCGTCCCCCGGATTTCGCCCGAAGAAACTGCCTGGCTGGAGCGGGAGATAGATCTTTTAGAGGCGGAGCTGGAGCCGCTTCGTAGTTTTATTTTGCCGGGAGGAGTACCTCTTGCCGCGGCACTGCATCTTGCACGAACTGTGGTACGCCGAACCGAACGCGCTGTCGTCACGCTCTACGAGGCGGAGCCCGATCAGACCAACCCGGAGACAATTTGCTATCTCAATCGCCTCTCTGATTTTTTGTTTTCCCTGGCGCGCTTTGCCAACCAGAGCGCCGGGCAGCCAGATATCCTCTGGAAAAGGAGCGCAAGCTAAACCAATGGAACGACCAACCGAGGGGCAACGAGCCCCCGATTTCACACTCTCCGCTTCGGGCACTGATGAGAGCATCACGCTCTCCGCGCTACAAGGAAAGCGTGTGGTGCTGTTTTTCTATCCGAAGGACGATACCCCGGGGTGCACGGTGGAAGCTTGTGCGTTTCGCGATCTGAGTGCGGAGTTTACGGCATTAGATGTCGTAGTGCTCGGGATCTCCAAAGATAGCGTAAAATCACACGAGAAGTTTGTGAGTAAGTTTGGCCTGACATTTCCGCTGCTGGCTGATACTGAGACCGAAATTTCGCAAGCGTATGGAGTGTGGGTGCAGAAAATGAACTATGGAAAACCCTACATGGGCATTGAACGGACAACATTTATTGTGGGAAGTGATGGCATAATTTCGCGTATTTTTGCCAAAGTAAAGCCCGAAGGCCATGCACAAGAAGTCTTGAAATATTTAAAGGGTGACTAATTTTCCAATATCCCTTGACGTAGGTAGGGAAATGTTGGTAGAATAGCTCCGCTTTACTAGGCGCACGTGTGCCTAGATAAAACAGAAAAGGTGGCGATTGGGGCGTGCCGGAACTACCGGAGGTGGAGACACTAAAACGAGGGCTAGAAAAAGAGGCCGTCGGTCGAAAAATACTCTCCGTCGAGATCGTCAACCAGAAGGTGCTAAAAGGCCAGAGTGAGGTCGAGTTTCGAGATCGCGCTGTCGGGAAGTGTATTGTTGGTGCAGATCGGCGCGGTAAATACCTCTTCCTGCCACTTGCGGTAAACTGCCTCTCTTCTCCCTCTTTTACTCTTTGCCTTCACCTGAATATGCGTGGGTGTCTTCGCCTGGTAACAGAGGAAGCGCCTTTGGAGAAGTATGGAGTGTTGCGGCTAGTTCTCGAGGAGGGCAAGGCACTACACTTTGAAGATATGTGGGGCTGGGGAGAGTGTCGTGTTGCCGTTACAGGTGAGTCACTCCCAAAGCTTGGCGAGGAGCCGTTAGAGCCTGATTGGGATCGCGGAGAGTTTGCGAGACTACTCTCAACCCGGCGGGTGGCTATTAAGACGGTACTTCTCGATCAGAAAATCGTCGCAGGTGTGGGGAATATCTACGCCGACGAAGCACTGTTTCGTGCGCAGCTTGCTCCTACACGAGTAGCCGCGACACTGACAGTCAGTGAGAGGGAGCGGCTGGCAGAGAGTATCTGGCAGACACTTACCGAAGCGGTGGCACAGGGGGGGACACGAGGCGACTACGTGGATCTCTATGGTCAGGCGGGGCGTTATCTCCCGCAGGTCTATGACCGGGAAGGTGCGGCTTGTCCGCGCTGTACCGCGCCACTGAAAAAAATAAAGCTGGGAGGAAGGGGAACTACCTTCTGCCCAGTGTGCCAAAACTGAATAACAAAATACTGGAAATCATGAAAAACTGATGCAGCTACCTAGTGTAATTGCTGTATCTTTAGGGAGTTACCGTAGTCTATGTCCGAGGATATGAACGACGCGACGCAAGAAGTTGTTTCTGCGGCCGTCACGACCGATGCCACTGAAGTGGAGCAGATGCCGCCGCTCGATCAAATCGAGGTTCCCGGTGGTGGGGGTGATGGAGGCGATTTTGAGAACTCCACCCGCGAGCTGCGAAACGGATCCGTGGTTAAGGGAACGATTGTCCACATTGACTCGGACGGCATTCTTGTAGATGTCGGTACCAAGTCAGAGGGGCTTATCCGTCCTAATGAGATCTCGCGTGAGCCGATCGCCAACCTTGAAGAAGAGTTCCCCGTGGGGAGCGAGATTCTGGTTGTCGTGCTTGATGAGGATAAGAACGGTGTTCTTCACCTCTCTAAGAAGCGTGCTGATTTTGAGAAAGCTTGGGATCGTATTCAGGAGTGCCTGAAGTCTGGCGAGATCGTCATGGCGAAGGTCAGCGAGCGCGTCAAGGGCGGGCTTGTGGTTGACTTGGGGATTCGCGGCTTTGTCCCGGCCTCCCATGTCGGCAATGGCAAGCTCAAGAACCTGGATAAGTTCGTGGGAACCGAAATCCCGCTCAAGGTGCTGGAAGTGGATCGGGGCGCACGTAAAGTCGTCCTCTCCAACCGCATCGCCACAGAGCAGGAGCGAGAGAAGCAGAAGCTCGATACGCTTGCTAACCTTGAAGAAGGTCAGGTTCGCACAGGGATCATTCGCCGCGTCACCGACTACGGTGCGTTCGTGGATCTGGGCGGAATTGACGGTCTCCTGCACGTCTCCGAGATGAGCTGGACCCGTGTTAAGCACCCCTCGGATGTGGTTAAAGTAGGACAAGAAGTTCAGGTGAAGATTCTGCGCCTTGGCTCCAACGAAGGCCGCGTTAGCCTCGGAATGCGCCAGATTCTTCCCGATCCTTGGGAGAGCGTGGCTGAGAAGTACCGGACAGGCGATGTGGTTGAGGGCGAGGTCACACGACCTGTTCCCTTCGGCGCGTTTGTCTTGCTTGAGGGTGGCATCGAGGGAATTATCCCCAACAGCGAGCTCTCTCACCGCCGTGTGGCACGGGCATCGGATGTCGTAGAGGCGGGCCAGATTGTGCAAGTCAAGGTGGTGGATGTCCGCCCCGATGAGCGACGTCTGACTCTTTCCCTGCGTGCGATGACGACCCGTGAAGCGGAGCCCGAGCCGCGTGTTGCCGCGGGTCCTGTTACGGATGGGGCTGCACCCAAGAAGCGCAAGAAGCGCGGCCGTGACGATGATGAGGGTGGTATGACTGGCGGCGGTGGTGGCGACTACCGTCAGTACATACGCTCCGATCAGTTTGGTGGCCTGACACTGGGGGATATGTTCGGTGACATGTTCAACAAGTCCAAGGGTGGAGCCAAGCGTGAGAAGCGTCGCCGCGTAGAAGACGAGGACGATGACCTCTCCGACATTGACGGCACCGAGCCGCTTGATACGACCGGAGACGAAGTCGAAGCGGAAACCGAAGTTGCAGTCGAAGTTGCAACGGAAGTCGAAGTCGCAACCGAGGAGTAGACCCTCCTCTGAACCCCCTGCGCTAAAATAGCGCAGGGGGGTTGTTTTTTTATGCATATCTGGGCCATTACTGGTGGAATTGCGTGTGGCAAGAGCACGGTCAGCAAGCTCTTTGCAGAGTGTGGGGCAAAGATTGCCTCTGCCGACGAGGACGCACGCGCCGTACTGGCCGTGGGGGAGACAACCCGTGTTGCCGTTCTGGAGGCCTTTGGCACCATTGATCGCACCGAGCTGGCGGCAAAGATCTTCGGGGATACCGAGGCCCGTAAGCGGCTCAATGGCATCATGCACCCTGCGATCCGCCAGCGCATGCGAACCGTAATTGACGCGGCGCAGTCAGACTCTACTGTAGGCCTACTGCTCTACGAAGTCCCATTACTTTTTGAGGGTGGGCTGGAGACCTGGTTCCAGGGCGTTGTAGCCGTTGCCGCGAGTCCTCAAACACAGCTTACTCGCCTCAAAGAGCGTGGCCTCAGTGACGATGCCGCGCAGCAGCGCCTTGCCTCACAGCTTGATCCGAAGGAGAAAGTTCGCCGCGCTGATTTTGTTGTTCATACAGACACGACCCTCGCAGAGACTAAGGAGAGTGTTCAAGCTATCTACCAAGCGATTCTGCAATCTGTCAAAACGCCGATTTAACCTTTGGCTTTTGGGCTATACTGATGCTCAGGAGATAGTGATGAAGATTGTGTTAGGGGCAGATTTGGCGATGGCGGGAGGAAACTCCCCTGTGGTTGGGCTACTCAAGCGGCTACGGTTTGCACAGGCGCAGACCGATGTGGTGCATGCGGTGCCGCCGCCAACCTACACTGGCTGGGAGTACGATCCCGTGATCGCTCCTGCGGTGCTGGCGGAGGCGGCTCAACGTGACCGGGAGTATGCGACAGAGGCCATGGAAAAAGTGGTGATCGAGCTGGGAGGCGACTCCAAACCCGTGGTTACAATGGGAAATCCCACCGAACGCCTGATGATGCATGCCGATCAGAACCATGCCGATCTGATCGCGATCAATGGGACGGCAGCGGGGCCGCTGGTCGCTTTTCTGACGGGAAGTGTGGCGCGTGGCCTCGTGATTGGGGCGCATCAGAGCGTGCTGCTGGCACGGGGAGCGTCGGAGGAGCTTCGGCCCTTGCGCGCGGTTCTGGCGACAGATCACTCGCCGTACTCCGAGCGCTGTATGGCTCGCCTGACCCAGCTCTGGCCACAGGGAATCCAGCACATTACGGTTCTGTCGGCCTTTCCTGAGGAGCGAATTCGTGCGATGGAGCCAATGCTTCCTACGATGGCAGTCGAGCCCACGCAAGCCGTGCGAGAGACACTAGAAGTCAAGAATAAGGCCCTAATTGAGAAGCTCAGTGGCTGCTTTCACCCGATGCTCACGACTTTTGAGTCGCGTGTTTCCTCGCTTGATGTGCATGAGGCGATTGCAGAGGCGATGAAAGAGACTGAGGCGGAGCTACTGATCTTAGGGGCACACGGCCACAGCTTTCTAGAGCGCCTGACTCTGGGAAGTGTCTCGTTTCGTGAGTCGGTGTTCTCGCCGTACTCCGTGCTGGTAGTGAGGGCGTAAGCAAAATGGTACAGGTTCTTGTGGGAGTGGATCGTGAGACGGCTCCAGTGGTGCCTCTCTTAAAGCGGCTTGATCTGCCCTATGCGCACTACGAACTGGCGCACACCCTCTCAGCGGCGGATTATCTGAGCTATGGGATTGAGGGCGCACGGACACCGGATGAGGTAGAGAGTATTGTCTCGTCGGAGAACCGGCATGCCCGTCAGTTGGTGGAGAGTGCCGCGCGTCTGCTGCCTCAGGCAAAAGGCGATGTGCTGTTTGGCCATCCCACGGAGGCGCTCTTACGTCGCGCTGAGGTTCTTCATGCGGAGCTAGTGCCGGTCAATGCCTCGCATGCACGGAGCGAGGGAGTGGCGGCGCTGACAGGCAGTGTCGCCCGTGGGGTGGCGATGGGAGCGCACCAGAGCGTTCTTATTGCCCGCTCGTCACTTCTCCACAAGGCGGATGACCTGCCGCTACGTGCTGTTTTCGCCACCGATCACTCGGAGTATGCCAATCGCTGCCTGGAGACCCTGATAGAGCTTGCGCCGCGTGGGATCTCCCATCTGCTGGTGATGAGTGTCGCGCCGGAGCTTGATCTGGAGCTCTTGGACCGAGAGCTCCCCGAGCTGGGCGTCTCTATTGCCGCCTCGGTACGGCAGGCACTGGAGAGGCGGAGCGAGCATGTGGCAAAGCGTTTGAGCCAGGAGTGGCCTAAAGTAACGATTGAGACTGCACTCTATACGCAGCCGATCCATGATGCCATAGATCGTGCCTTAGATCAGGCCAGCGCGGAGCTATTAATCCTAGGGGCGAAGGGACATAGCCTGCTGGAGCGGCTGACTCTTGGGAGTGTTTCTCTGCACCAAGCCATCGGTGGGCCCTGCTCCGTGCTGATCTTGCGTCACCCGGATTAGAGCCTAGAGAAGCGACTGAGTTGCCTCTTCAAGGGCACGGCTCTCACTAGTGAGCTCGCGGACACGGGCTCGTAGGTCGGTTAGCTCAGGAGGCATGGTGGTCAGGGGCACCGTGCGGGTGCGCAGGAGCGCGGCATGCGCTAAGGCGACCCCTTGGAACAGGAGCTCTCTTTGTGCACTCAGGCGGTGCCCTAAAAGGGGGAGGCTCCGCAGGTGCTCCAGCCGCTCCTCACAGAGCCCCAGGCTCTCCGAAAGTGCCATGTGTGCAATCGGGTCGGTCTCGGACGCTAGCCGCTCGGTGAGCTTCTGGTACTCCGTCTCCGTGCCGCGCAACCTCTGATGGTCGGTGACTTGCTGGAGCCTGGTCTGCTGCGCTGCCATAGCACGGTCCACGCGAATAAGCTGGTTGACATCATCGAGGAGCGCCCGAAGCGGTGCGGTTTTTTGGGCAGGTGTCTCGACTAGCATCAGGAGGATCTCCGTGTAGAGCTGCTCGACCCGTGGTAGTGACGGCTCTGTGAGAAGCTGTCGCAGAGCGGGGGCGCTGAGTGTGCGAGGCGTGAGCATTCGAGGGAGCTGGGTGGCGGCTAGAAGAATTCCCGGTGTCAGGAGCAGAAAAAAGACCGCCACGGCTCCCCCTACCCGAAAGCAGACGAGGACATAGAGCGCGACTACCAGAAACGAGCACATCAGGGAGAACACGGACCAGATCGGCTCTAGTGTCGTCCGCTCCCCCGCCATCTGCCCGACGCTACTTTGCTGCACGACACGCACGCGTCGCGCCATCTCCGGTTCCAGCTCTCGCAGACATAGCCGCATGGGCTATTTTACCCAGACAACTAAATTTCTGCGAGAAGATTCTGCATCCGGCAATACGATTTCTAGTTGCCGAAGGAATGTCAGACCAAACTTGACGGCCATGTCTTCATCGTCTTCTAGCTCGGCGCCCTTCATCGCAACAAAAAGCCCACCCGGCTTGACCAGTGGCCCGCACCAGCTGATAAGCTTGGGAAGCGCAGCAACAGCGCGGGCGGTGACGAGATCAAATCTCGCGTTCTTTAGTTCTTCTGCACGGGTGTGAACCAGCGTCACACCGGGAATTTCCAAGGTCTTCAGGGCACCGTCTAGGAAGTTGAGCCGCTTGCGGAGGCTATCGACAAGCGTGAGCTGGAGATCGGGGCGGACGATCTTGAGCGGCACGCCTGGAAAGCCCGCTCCCGTACCCACATCGCAGACGGTCGCCTTTTGTCTCAGCTCGGGAACCGCCTTGAGAAGTGTCAGTGAGTCTGCGAAGTGCTTGATCGCCATCGCCTCCGGCTCCGTGATTCGGGTGAGGTTTAGCGTCTGGTTGGTCTCGACCACCAGCGCGGCAAACTGAGCGCACTGCGCCTCCTGCGCCTCCGTAAGCGGGAGATCAATCGCCTCTGTGGCCTGCTTCAAAGTGGCGAGAAAGAGCTGTGTATCCATAAAATCCAGGGCATTGTATCTTGACAGGCCGTAACCACAGCAACGAATTCTGCGTTAGAGAAATATGAAACGCTGGAATGTGCTTGCGGCGAGCCTGATCGCTACGACATTTGTATCCCTCTCCCTTCTGCCACTCACGCGGGATGCGCTGCGCTTTGATATGAGCCTGGCGGCAGGTAGGCCCGTTTTGGGGAAGGCATTGGTGGATCTGGGAGTCAAGCAAAGTGACTTGCCTTTTGGGGGATTTGGGCCAAAGATTTCGTCACCGTCGCCCGAGAGCGCCGTCCCACCGTCCCGCGAGCTGCCGGTTCGTTTGGCGAGCATCACGAAACTTTCGGGGCAGAAAAAGTGGGTGGCGCTTCAGGCACTTGTCCAAGAGTTTCCGGAGAGTCCCGAAGTTCATGCGACCCTACTGCGATTGGCGTGCAAGAACGGCGGCTCGGTGGGGGTGGGTCACGATAGGGAGCAAGCCGAGCTCGCCTCCACGCCGTGGAGACCACGAAGCAGCCAGAATCCTAGCGAGGGCAAGCCCGAGGATGCTGCGATCATGCTGCGCTCTTGTGCGGCGGGCGAAAAACTCGACCCCGACAATGCCTACTTCCCCGCAATGGCTGCGATTGCACACTACTCCCTCAACCACGATAGCCAAGCACAGGCGGCTCTCCAGCGAGCGGTGCAAAAGCCGCGCTGGCAGGAGTATATTGATGTCGAGGCGCGGGGGGCCATTCGCCGTGCCGAACTAGCTTACGGTTCACAAAATAGCCTCTCTCAGAGCGTAACCTTGGCTGGTATTCTTCTCCCTCATTACTCGGCTCTGCGCTCGATGGCACGTGTGGCAACGGCGCAGGCAATGCATGCCGAGCAAGCGGGGGACTTCAAAGCAGGTTTGGCGCTTCGCCGTGATGTGGCACAACTGGGCGAGAAAATGCGCGATCAGGCATCAACGTTGATCGGGGGACTGGTGGGCAGTGCTTTGGTGCGCGTGTCGGAGGGGCGTCCTGGGGGAGTGCCCGCTCTGCAGGTCGAAGATAGTGCGGGCCGCAATTCGCTTGACACGCAGTTTACGGCGTATCTTCAAGCACACAACGAACCCAACGAGGCAGCCCTCTGGCAAGCGTACTTAAAAGCAGGCGAGGCGACCCGCTCTCTTGTAAGCCGCGCCTCTGACACGTCTGTCTTTGGCTCCACGACTCTCTTCCAAACCCAGTGGCGCTTGCTGGCGAGCCTTGCGCTCCTCGGGGCGACCACACTACTCTGCATGCTGGGCGGGCTGGCGCTCCTTCGTCCGTGGCTGGGCCAAAAAACGGGTCGCGCCGCCTCCGTGGTTAGCGTGGGGATATTTGTCGCCGTGATGGCCTGGCAGCTCTGGCAGGGAATCGGCAACTTCCGTGACTCGATGGCCTACGGTAGCGTGATTCAGTCGCTCGCGGGCAACAGTGCCAATGAGGCAGCGGAGGCGCAGCTCCTGTCGCGTGCGTTTGCTCTTGAGGCCACGATTGCCCTGAGTGCTCTCGTAGCCCCGTTTGTCTTGCTGGGAGTGAGCGCGATCCTCGCGCACCGCAGCAAGCTCTCTCTGACCCTCCTCTTGCGTCGTTACACGCTCTCACTTGCCGCCGTGCTCGCCTTGATCTATGCTGCCCACCTCACTGCCTTCTCGCTCCGTGAGCGTAGCATCCAATCCGAACTCCAGCGCGTGATTCTGCACGAGGGCCGCTATATCGCCGAAAAGCTAGGGAAACCCTGGCCCACACCTCCGACATTCTAGCGAGGAAATTCTATCGTTTTAGGTTGCTGGTCTCCATTGTTGGTGTAAACCTGCCGAAACTACCAGTAAGGTAGGCATTTTTACGGATGACCGAAGTAACCAAAAAACGAACCGCTGTGCTGATTCGGGCGCGGCGTCATACAGGAAGCATCGCTTCGGCTCCCCCTCGTCCCTCAAGTGCAGGGGTGGAGCTGGAGCGACGGGAGCGGCAGCTTGCGGCTCTCTATGAGCTTTGGCGTGCCGCACCGCACACGGACTTGGAACGGCTCCTGAAGAACGTCACTGAGCGCGTTGTGGCGGCGCTGGATGCGCACACGGGCTCGGTGTTTTTGCGCGAGCGGGGAACTGATGTGCTGCGCATGGTCGCCTCCGTGGGGCTCGCCGCCGATGTCTCCCAGTCCGTGACACTGCTCATGGGCGAGCGCATCGCAGGACGTGTCGCCGAGACGCGTCAGCCGATCTTAGTCAACCGCGATCCCCACACCCATCCCTTACTGGCCGAGAACGAGATTACCAAGCGCCCCGAGGTCGAGAGTGCACTCTGTGCGCCGCTTCTGGGAATCACCGATGAAGCGCTGGGCGTACTCTGCGTCTCCCGCCATGCTCCTGCCACCCAGTACACCGACAGCGACCTGCGGATCTTCTCTCTCTTTGCCGCGCAAGCCGGAGCCGTGATCGCGCAGCGGCAGACCATTGACGATCTCACGCAAGCCGCCAAAGACCAGGCCAAGCTGGAGCGAGAGATGGAGCGCTCAAAGGCACTGGCCGCCATGGGGCAGCTTGCCGCGACAATCGCCCATGAGCTACGCAACCCGCTCGGCTCGATCAAAGGGGCAGCACAGTTCCTCCTCCAAGACAATCGTGACGAAACCGTGCGTGATTTTTTGAATATAGTTGTCGAGGAAGTAGACGGCTTGGGGACGCTGACCACGGATCTATTGGAGTTCGCCCGACCCGCGGCTCCTGTGTGTCAGGAAACGGATCTCGTTGTGCTGACGAAGGCTGAGGTCAGTTTTTTGAGAGAAGAGCTGGCACGGCTGGGCTGCTCCAAGATCCAAGAGCACTATAGCGTCGAAAAAGCACGGGTCGAGGTGGATGTGGCACTGCTGGGGCGAGCACTGCGCAATCTCTTGCTCAACGCGGCGCAGGCAATGGCCTCCGTCGGAAACACCCGTGTGGATAGCCAGGTTGTCGTGCGCATTGTGGAAGAGGCTCCAGGGTGGTGCCTACAAGTCGAGGACAATGGCCCTGGGCTGCCCAGTGATGTGATCGAGCAGCTCTGGGAGCCCTTCTTTACCACGAAAGCGCGGGGGACGGGGCTTGGGCTAGCACAAGTACGCAAGACAATTGAGGCTCAGGGCGGCACGATACGCGCTGAGAATGTAGCAACCGGAGGGGCATGTTTCAGCCTCGTTCTGCCTCCGGCAAAGATTACTGAGGACGAGACGGTATGACAGCACAAAACGAAGAGATTAAACCCAGCGGCATGACGATCTTGATCGTGGATGACGAGCCGAACTTGCGACGGGTCCTTTCCGCCGTTTTGGCACGCGATGGACATCAGGTACTGGTCGCGGATGGCGGTCGAGATGCGGTGCGTAAGGCCAAAGCGGAGAGAAAACTGGATCTGCTCATCACCGACTATCTCATGCCCGACATGAATGGCCTAGAGGTGCTGGAAGCGGTGCGCAAGAACCATCCGGGGCTACGGGCGCTGATTATCTCGGGGCACGGAACGGTTCGCTCTGCCGTGGAGGCAATGCGCCTGGGAGCCTTTGACTTTATCACCAAGCCCTTCGATGTCGAGCAAGTCCGGCATGCCGTCGAGCGTGCCCTGATCGCGGGCCCTGAGCCGACACTGCAAAGCATTGCGCAGGGAAGTGTCCCGGCAGGTAAAGTCAAGTCGGTGATAGGGAGTGCGCCCAATCTCTCGACGGCAGTGCCTGCACCGAACCTTATCAACATTCCCGGAGTCTCACTGATTGGCAACGCACCCGCCACCCAGAAAATGGTACACCAGCTCCTGCAAGCATCCCACGCCAGCCGGGCCACCGTGCTCCTTCTGGGCGAGTCGGGGACGGGCAAGGAAGTCGCTGCACGGTTAGTTCATGAGGCGAGCCCCCGAAAACGAGGCCCGTTTATGGCGATCTCATGCGCGGCTCTACCAGACACGCTGCTGGAGTCAGAGCTTTTTGGACACGAGAAGAGCGCCTTCACCGGAGCCGCCGCGGCCAAGCCGGGTAAGTTCGAGCTTGCCGATGGTGGGACGCTCTTCCTAGACGAGATCGGGGACATTCCTCACTTAACGCAGGTAAAGCTCCTACGCGCCTTGCAAGAGCGGGAGATCTGCCGTATCGGTGGTGTGAAGAACGTAAAAGTGGATGTCCGAGTGGTGGCGGCGACCAACCGGGACCTGTGGCAGGCCGTGCAGGAGGGGACATTTCGGCTGGATCTCTACTTCCGGCTCTATGTTGTCCCGGTGCACCTGCCCGCTCTGCGGGAGCGAGTGGAAGATATTCCGTCGCTGGCACTGTATTTTTTGAATAAGATCGCCAAAGACAATGACCGTGCATTTCCTGAGGGAATCTCGGAGGCGACCCTGGAGTATCTGGTGAGTCACAGCTGGCCAGGAAACATCCGAGAGCTACAAAACGTAATAGAGTACGCCGTGGTAATGTCCTCTGAGGGTGCGACGCGCATTGAAGTGGGAGTACTACCGGAAACGCTCCAGCGGATGGTCGAGGTGCAGGCACAGCCACAGCTTAAAGTGGTAAACGGATAAGAGAATTAAATGGACTTCTGGCGAATTTGGCGGCTGATTAACCGCCGCATCTATCTTGTCATCGGGCTGGCACTGATCGCTGCCGTTCTGGTAGTGATTGGTATTTTTATCCAAAACCAGCGCGCGGGGGTGATCGCGGACGCACGCCTGAACCTTCAGCAGGCCATGCCCAGCGTTGCCACGAATGGCAATGGAGAGTCCACGGCGGTTTCGTCTGACTCTTCCAGCAAGCGCATCTCCGAGCTGGCCACCCAGCTTGCCAACAACAACAACACCTTCCTGAATACGGCCAATCTGCTTCGAATGAACGAAGAGGCGCGTAAGAAGGAAGTTTATGCGATTCTGGATCGCAATCAGTACTTTGCCCCTTACGACAGCCAGATCGAAGATAAAGTGGATCAGCTGGTGCGGGAGGGGGAGCTTCCTCCTGCACAGCGCCAGGCTCAGCTGGAGCAACAGAAGCGCGACTTTCGCCTCGCTGAAGTGGCACGTCTGGCAGCTCCACGTGACCGTCTAGGCGCGTTTGCTCAAGATGGGCTGAAGTTAGAAGCCAGTGAGATCGCCGATAACCTACGCCAGTTTGTGGATGTCAAGCCGGTTATTAGCCTTCTGGACACGGAGAGCTCCCGGCAGTTTGACAACCAGATCCAGCTCCTAGGGCACTTCCCGCGCGAAAACGAGGCACTTCTCTACCTGAACATGCTCTGTGTCGCGTTTCTGGATAATTACGCGGTCACAGCACAAGGCTCCACTCGTGTGGCCATTGCACGCCTCCTCCGACAAAAAGACGAGACCGACCGCCTGCGCCAGAGTGCGATCAATGCGATGTCCGTCTTCAAGCGCAAGAGCAAGCTTGCCTCCCTCATTGGCCAAGAGACGACCGGTCAGACCTCACAGGCGCTGGAGGGACGAATCGCCGATCTTGAATCCAACCGGGATGCAGCCGAGCAGACCTTTAATAATGCGGTTCAGAATGCGGCACAGACAAAGCCAACGATCACGGTCACACTGCCTGCGGCGGAAAACCCCCAGTATAAGACCGCGAAGCTGGATGTGGAGAAGTGGTCCATTGATGTAAAGCGTCTCTCGGCGACCAAAGGCGAGAACGATCCCGACCTCCAGACCGTTCGGGCTGCGCTCAACCAGGCCACGGCTCAGGCAAAAGCCAACTACAAGCCCTGGACACAGTCACAGCCGAACCCGAACTATCTCTCGGCGCAGAGCACGCTGAGTATGGCGCGCGGGCAGTTTGCCGCCACGAAGGCAGCCCTGAGCGCCCAGCAGAAGCAGTACAAAGAGCTCATGGATCGCCTCGCCAAACAGCCCGCGCTCCAAGCGGAGTACAGCAAGTTAGCCCGTGAGATTGAGGGGCTCGATAAGAACCTTGCGCGGATCAACCAGGAGCTTCAGAATGCACGTCTGGAAAATATCCAGACCAGCCGGGCGGGGACGATTCAGATCACCCGTGCCTATGTCCTGCCGTCGAAGAACACGATGGCCAATGGCATCAAGCTCCTGCTCTACGCCACGGTTCTGGCGCTGATTCTGGGCATTGCGCTGGTGATCGGGCTGGATGCGCTCGACAACTCGGTGCGCACGAAAAAAGATGCGGAAGAGCTCTTCGGGCTACCCGTGGCGGGAGAGATTCCCGCACAGCTTCCCGATCCCAGGCGGGCACCGCGCGTGGCCTATCTGGATCCGCTCTCGCCCACAGCAGAGTCGTATCGCTTGCTGCGTACCGATATTCTCTTTACGCAGATTGAGCATCCTTTCCGCTCACTCTTAATTGCGACCGTTAAGCCCGGCCAGGGAGCCACGACGACGGCAACGAATCTCGCGATCACGCTGGCACAGGCCGGGAAAAAAGTGATCCTGGTGGATGCCGATCTGCGCCACCCAAGCCTGCATGGGGTATTCTCCTTGCCCAATGAGAAGGGGCTTACCACGATACTTGCAGGCGCGAGTCTTGCCATTGACGAAGTCCTACAGCGCACTGAGATCGAGTCGCTCTTGGTAATGACCTCTGGGTCACCGCCGCTCAATCCTAGTGAGCTCGTCGGCTCGCCCCAGATGCGAGAGCTCCACGAGCGCCTGAAGGCCGTTGCCGACATCGTGATCTACGATGCTCCCTCGGTGATTACCTTCTCGGATGCCTCTATCATGGCGTCGTTTATGGACGCGACCATGCTGGTGATTCGTGCAGGGGACGTGCCACGTGGGGCTGTTGAGCAGGTCAAGGGAATGCTGGTCAAGGCCAATGCCAATCTGATCGGCGTTGTACTCAATGCCGCTCCCTCGGAGAGTGTGGACTCGGTTCACTACCACAACCAGTACTACCCGCGCCTGAAGCCAACGGAAAACACGCCTGCTTCTGACCGTGGTTCCTCCTACACAGCTCTGGAAGAAGAAGAGCGCTTCGAGCGTCTAACCTCCGATTTCGAGAGTGACGACAATGATGACGATGACGATGTAGACTTCCTCACCTCACGTCCCGCTCCCTCACTGCGCAATCCGGGTATCGTAGAGGAGCAGGTTGCTCCGAAGCCAGTCGTGGTGCCGGACGCTCCGAGTGCTCCCGTGATTCCACAAACGGTTGTAATTCCTCAACCGCCTATTGTTGTTGCTGAGCCTCCTAAGCCTGTGGAGCCCCCTCAACCCATTCAGGTGTTCAAGCCCGAGGTAATCATTGCACCCGAAGTGCATCCTGCGCCAATTGTGGCTCCGCCGTGGCCCACCATTGCGGTCGCTAAACCCGTGATGCCCCCACCGGCACCCGTGATTGAGCCACCCAAAGCCGTTGTGGTTGAGCTGAGCAAACCTGTCGAGCTACCAAAGCCTGTCGTGGAAGAGCTGCCGAAGCCACCTACCATCATCATTCCTGCTCCACCCGTGAGCCCGAGCGAGCCACCCAAAGCAAGTGAGCCACTCAAGACCAACTGGTCTACCTCGCCTATCGTGGGAAGCATTGATACACCTCTTGCCCGCTCCGTTGAGCTGCCCAATCTCGCTCGTCAGGAGTCATCTGCGGTCAAGACCGATGATGACGATGTTATCAGCTTTGATTTTGATGCAGAGGATGACGAATATCTGAACGAATTTGATAATGATTTTGATGACGAGTTCGATAGTGACTACGACGATGATTATGGGGACGAGGACGAGGGAAAACACCGTTCTAAGGCCAAGGCGGCAGGGCTTGGTGGAATCCTCAATTGGTTCAAACGAGGACGTTCGTAATGTCCACAGGGCTGCCATGTGCAGCCCTTTCTTCTTTTTCGCTTGACATAGAAAATGCAGAGACCGTATAATTGCGCATACTCTCACTCGGTAGGAAAGAGAAGGAAGGACAAGCGTAGTGGCGAGATTGGGCGAAGGGACTAAAAAGGGTGGAGGAGCGAAGGCTGCTCCACGCCCCAAACCAGTGGTTCGTGCCAGACCGAGCGGCGGAACGTTCGTCGGTTTGGATATCGGAACACAGACCATTAAGATGGTTGAGGTCAGTGGCGCAGGCAGTAGTCTGCGTGTCACGGGGCTCGCTATCGAAAATACCCCGCCGGGTACGGTGATGCAAGGAGTCATCGCCGATCCGAAGACACTCGGGGCAGCACTTAAGCAGATGCGCACGAAAAATGGCATCAAGGCGACGAAGTGCGTCTGCTCCGTGGCGGGTGCAGCAGGAATGGTCGTGCGCGTGATCGAGGTTCCTAAGATGACCCCGAGCGAGCTGGCCGAGACGATGAAGTGGGAAGTCGAGCGCCATATCCCCTTCGCCGCCAGTGATGTAGAGCTTTCCTTCCAGAAAATTGACAATCCGGAGTCGGACAACGATCCCAACAATCCCAACATGGAAGTGCTGCTTGCGGTGGCACAGCGGGACATGATCGCCCAGCACATCAACACCCTGACCGCCGCGGGACTAACTCCGCTGGTCATTGATGTTGAGCCACTAGCCGTTGGGCGTGCCCTGATTGATCTCTCTAAAGAGGGGCTCCAGAGTAAAAATGTCGTGATCGTCAATATCGGCGCATCACAGACCGATGTGGGAGTGTTCAAGGGAGGCGCGCTGCGCTACCCCCGTACGATTCCGCTTGGGGGTGACAACCTCACCCGAGCCATCGCGGATCGTTTAGGGCTCTCGATGGATGCTGCCGAGGACGAGAAGCGGGCGCATGCCGTCATCTTGATGGATCTGGTCAAGAGTGGCCAGGCCGACGAGATGATGTATGGTACAGCAGGGGGAATGGAAGACGCCGGAATCTCGACACCCTTTGATGTGGACATGAGCGCTCCCTTGCCACCTCCGCTCTTTGGGGGAGGGGAAACACCGGCGGCAGCACCTGCCTCGCCGTTTGATATTGCCGAAGATAACCCCTTTGTCAACTCGACAGCGACCAATCCCTTCGCGGAGTCTGCGAATCCTTTCGCAAGCCCGTTTGAGGTAGCCGCACCCGATACAAGCGAAGCGCCTGTTGTGGTGGAGCCTGCGATGGTTCCTGTGGAGCAAGTTGAGCCACATTATGAGCGTCGCAAAGAGGTCTTCAATGCAATCTTGCCGATGCTCGGTGAGTTTGTGATGGAGCTGCGACGGTCGGTGGACTACTTCCGCTCGAAGTATCCCAATGACACGATGGATCTGATCTTGCTCTGTGGGGGCTCCGCTCGTGTGCAGAACCTAGATCAGTACATTGAGCACGATCTGGGAGTCCCAACAAGCGTCGCCGATCCCTTTGCCGGGCTTAATGTTACTTCCAAAAACATGTCAGTGACACGCCGTATGGAAGTTGCTTCGGCAATGTCTGTCGCTCTGGGACTCGCTGCACGCGATGCGGTTCTGGGAAAAGAATAAATTTTTTGAAGGCTACCCTGTAAAGGGTAGTCTGACTGAGCAAACCTCTCAAGGGAAAGACTAGAATACGATGCTGCGCATCAATCTCTTACCAGCTTATATTGCGGAACAGAAAAAGACTCGGGCTACCTGGTGGTGGGCCGGCTCTGTCTTGGCGGCCTGTATTGCCGCACCGCTCGTCTATCGCTTTGCGCTTCAGGATCCAAAGTACCAAGAGACCCTGACGGCTGCGAACAATGCCGATGAGGCCGCAACCGCTGTTGAAGCTACCGAGCAAAAAACCAAAGACGAGCTTGCCAAGATTGCGCCGATTCAGGCCAAGGTGGATTTCGTGAAGAATATCCAGTACTACAACCGGTTTCCTGGCTTGGTCTACCGTAATGTTGCGCGCTACACCTACCGTGGTGTGGAATACAATAGCATGGCGGTTCAGGGAGATAGCCTCAGTATCAGTGCCTCGGTGCCGAAACTGGAAGATGTGGGCCGTTTCTATCTGACGCTCTTTGGAAATCCTGACCTGAAGGCACTTAGTATTCAAGGTATGCCGGACTGGCAGCGCATGCAGCAGATCCGTCAGCTTCCTCCCGATGCTCAGCGTGGGTTCCCGATTCAGGTTGCCGCTCAACTGATTCACAATGTCCCACCGCCCACGGCTCCAATCGGTGGTGCCGCCGGTGCCGCCGGTGCCATGGCTGGTGGCATGCCTCCTGGTATGGGCAGTGACGGCATGATGGGGCCTGGTATGGGTATGAGTGGTAGTGCGCCTCCTGGTGGAGATACTGGCAGTGCACCACCCGCTGCGGGTGGTGGTAAGAGTGGAGGGGCACCTACCGATTAGTACGGTAGGAGGAAAAAGATTATGAGTAAAGTAACACGTCCTCAAATTTGGATCATCTTTGGAGTTCTCTCACTGATTGCAGTGCTAACCCTCTGGTTCACCCTCAACTCGCCAAGAAATGACGAAATTGCGAAGGAACAAGCACGTTTCGATGCACGCGATCAGGTAGCACAGACCAAGCCACAGGCAGATAAGAAATTCAAGGCAGCGCTCGTGAGTGTTGCGGTGGCCAAGGCAGACTGGGGGCGCTACGATAAGCGCTTCATGCCCCGTATCAATGTCTCGAATCTCTACACCGCTTGGCAGCAGATCCAGAAAGAGCAGCTCTACGACCTAGGGCCAAAGCTGGATAAGTTTGTTAAGGCAGATAAAGGCGTACAGATTGTGCAGTCAAGCTTTAGCCTCTATCCACCCCCTAATGACCCGAATCAGTGTAGTATGCCAATCCTGGTAGATAACAAAGGCACTGTGACGGTTTCTGGTAACTTTGATGCTGTTCTTCGCCATGTAGAGCGCTGGAATAACTTTGATCGCTTGGTGTTGGTGACGGGTTTCAACTTGCAAGGAAACTCTCCTCGTTTGTTGGGGAACTATAACATCCAGATATTTGAGTTTACGCAAGGGGATAAACCCGGTCCGAACTTCCCTGCTGCCTCGGGAGGCGCAGGTGCTGGAGGGATGGGCGGCGGCATGGCCCCTGGTGGTATGATGGGGCCTGGCGGTATGGGGCCTGGTGGTATGGATGGTGGGGGTGGGAAGTCTATGCCCGGTGCTGCTGGAATGGCAACTATGGGAGGGGCTTAAATTGCCTGAGCCTTTGCGAAAGAGAAGAGAACACGTGATGAAAACAAATACGTTGGTATTATCTTTGGCCTTGCTTGGGGTGATAAGTCTCATAGGGTGCAGTTCTTCAGATAGCACTCCGACTCAGGCACCGACAGACGGTGATCCTGCAATGCAAGGTCGCACTGCGCCGACGGACACAATGCCGGGGCCACCAAGTTTGGGTGGGCAACCCACTTTTGCAGGAGGTGGTGCTCCTAAGGCAGGGGGAGGTCGTCCAACTGCTTTTGATACGGCTCCTGAGAGTATGAAGAAGCTATGGGGCGGTGGTGGTCCCGATATGTCTGGGCAAGGGGGTATGCCTACTGGTGGTGGGATGCCGGGGGCTAAGCCCTCTCCCATCCAAGATGGTCTTGTTGCACTGGCGTCACGCAAGGATCCTTTCGAGTCCATATTTAAGCCGGTGGTGCAGATCACTCCTGCATGGGACTATGTGATGAATCATCGCACACAAGCACCTCTGCCACTGATTCCACCCACGCCCGAACCAACTGGTGATATTGAATCGCTTCCTCCTCTTCCTCCTGTACCGCGACGTGTTGCAGGTGTGTTTTATAACGGAGGCATTACAGCCATTATTGAGTCCGGTGCTCCACCTGACTCCGAGATTACCATTGTTCAGCCTGGCGCTGAGGTGGCAAGTGGCGTTCCTGGAATAGCCCCCCTAATCGTCGAGTCTATCTCGATGGAAAGTCTGATTCTGCGTGCGAAAGATGGGCGTTCTGTTGAGGTGAAGCTCTCAGGGTTAGCGCCTGCTGTCCGTGATGCTCTTCGCCAGCAGTTCTCGACCGGAGGGACTGGCGGTGGTATGGGGCCTGGCGGCGGCATGGGGCCTGGCGGTGGTATGGGGCCTGGCGGCATGGGGCCAGGTGGCGTGGGGCCTGGCGGTGGTAAATCAGGTGGAAGTGGAGCACCAACGGGGTAAAAAAGGCCTCTTGGCGCTTTGAAATCAAGTGGGTATAATAAGGTATGGTTTGAGTTTTGCGGGGTAAAGCAAGACAAGGAAATAAGCTATGAATAAGATGAAGTTTTTAGCACTGACTATCTTACTCGGGGGGGTGGTTGTCACTCTTCCTATAGATGCCTCAGCGCGACAAGAGAAGTTAAACAATGTGACTTTTGACCTTCAGGATGCGCCGATTCGCTCGACGCTGGAAGCTGCGTTTAAGCAGGCAGGAATCAATAACTACATCATTGATAACAATGTGGTAGGGTTTGTCACTCTCAAAATTACGGAGCAGCCTTTTGAGAATGCGCTGAAACTGATCATGCGTGCGGCAAGTGTCCCTTTGACCTACACCAAGGAAAACGGTGTCTGGATTGTTAAGCCTCGTGTGATCAACCAGAACCCCCAAGACACAACCTCTGCTCCGACAGGACCCGATGAAATCGTTCGGCCAAATGCAGCTTATGAGCGCATTAACCTGACTTACCTTGATCCGATGGACTTAAGTCAGATTCTAGGTGGAGTGATCAATGTCAGCTTCTTCACTCGTGCTATGAGCATGGGCGGCGGCATGGGTGGCATGGGCGGCGGCATGGGTGGCATGGGCGGCGGCATG
>NZ_JANNYP010000487.1:0-13123 GCF_031410135.1 Armatimonas sp.
CAAGGCGGTGCCATAGGCGGGTAGGTTGCGATTTTTTGAGCCAGCCGCACCCCAAGCTCAGGGGAAAACTCGGCGAGGGCATCATAGATCTGCTGCGCCTCGACTTTATAGGCACTGATTTTCTCGGAGCTCCAGTGCGCAGGCGGCGTCTGGAGGTTGGTGATCCTATCCGCCAGCTTCACCCATGCAATCTGGGGGGGCTGCTCACGAATCCGGCACAAGCTATCAGCCATGCGCTGCTCTTTGGGAAGCGTCACATCTTTGGTGAGCGCCTGCACGCCCGCCAGCACCTCTGCACCAAACTCTGCTTTGAGAGTCGCTGCCGAGAGTTCGGTGTCCTCTAGGGTGTCATGAAGAAGGGCGCAGAGAACCGCAGTAGTGTTGTCCGAAATGCCACCTGAAACGGTCATAACCTCGGCGGCGACTTGCGTGACATGCAAGAGATAGGGAAGCTCGGTGCCGGGAACACCCTGCCCCTGGTGTGCCTCGGCGGCAAGACGTAAGGCGCGTTGAATACGATCAGCAGACCACATGGCCTCATTCTACCGGAAAGGGGTACACTGGGAAGCATGAAAATGTTATTTGCTCTGGGAGCTGTGCTGCTGCTGAGCGCTGACCCCGCGCCCCTCTTTGACGGTAAAACTCTCACCGGCTGGACGACTTCCACAGGTAAACCGGTCACGACCGGCTGGGAGGTGCAAGACGGCACCCTCCATCGCGCGATGCGTGGGGGCGATATTCTCACCGAGAAAGAGTACGCCAGCTTCGATCTGAGCTTCGAGTGGAAGATCGCGCCAGGGGTGAACTCGGGGCTGAAGTACCACTACGGCAAGTACGGCCAGAAGACTCTCGGGATCGAGTACCAGCTGGTAGATGCGGGCCAGAAAGCCGACAACCAGGGCAAGCACGCCCCCGGTAGTATCTACGATCTCTTTGCCGCAGACCCCAAGGTGCTCCCCAAGCCCGCCGGGGAGTGGAACACCAGCCGGATTATTGTCAACGGCAAGAAGATCACGCACCTGCTCAATGGTAAGAAAACCGCAGAAGTGACGATGGGCTCCGACGAGTGGAAGGCGGCGCTGGCCAAGAGTAAGTTCAAGGACGCCGAAGACTTTGGAACCAAACCCGGCAAGATCCTGCTCCAGGATCATGGCGGCGAGGTCTGGTTTCGGAATCTCAAGCTCACTGAACTCACCCCCAAGGAAGGCCAATAGGCCATGTACGTTGTCTGTGTAACCGTGCTCATCAAGCCAGGATTAGGAGCCGCGTTTCTCGAAGAGGCGCGCAAGAACCACGAAGGCTCGGTGCAAGAGCCCGGCTGTCTGCGCTTTGATGTCCTGCGCCTCGCCACGCCCCCAGAAACAGGCCAGCCGGAGGGCTTCTACCTCTACGAAGTCTACAAGTCCGAGGACGACTTCAAAGCCCACCAGCAGACGCCGCACTACTTTGCCTTCCGCGATGCCGTCGAGCCTCTTCAGCAGGAGCCCCGCAAAGGCATCCGCTACCACTCCGTCTTCCCCGAAACCTGGAGCTAAAATCCTATGCAAACACCCACAAACTCTCAACCCAAGAAGCCGCCGTATGTCCGTCGCCAGTTTCACGACCCCAATGGCACGGGGATTTTCTACCAGGGCCGCGAGATTGCCCTCGTGATGGGTCATGAGGGCGCGGACTGGCTCGACCGCCCGGAGCGTGAGGAAGAAGAGGCTCCTACCCTCTTAGTCAAAGCGCTGAAGCTCAAGCCCGGTATGGTGGTCGCCGATATTGGAGCGGGCAGCGGCTATCTGAGCTTTATGATGGCCAAGCAAGTCGGGGCCAGTGGCAAGGTGCTTGCTGTAGACATTCAGCCCGAGATGCTCCAGATCATCGAGCAGAAAAAGAAGCAAAACGGCATTCGCAATGTCGAAGTGGTGCTGGGCAAGACCGACGATCCCAAGCTCCCGGAGAAGTCCTGCGACCTTCAGATCATGGTGGATGTCTACCATGAGTTTGACAAGCCCTACGAGATGGTCACCGCCATGGTGAAGGCAATGAAGATCGGGGGGCGGCTGGTGTTTGTGGAGTACCGCAAGGAGGACCCCAATGTCCCGATTAAAGAGGTCCACAAGATGAGTGTGGCGCAGGTCAAGAAAGAGATGGGGTTGTTTCCCCTGAAGTTTGTGGAAAACAGCCCCCTCTTGCCCCGTCAGCACATTCTAATCTTCGAGCGCGTGAAGTAGCCCGCCGGTTGAAAGCGGCGGATTACGCGCCGTTTTTCTTGAACCAGGCAAGGAGCTTGGCAAAGCCATCTTTGGCGTCTTTTTCGTTGTAGCTAGGGCGGTAGTCGGCGTGGAAGCCATGCTCGGAGTCGGGGTAGACGAGGATCTCGCACTTGGTGTTGCCTGCGGTCTTCAGCGCGGTGCGCATGCCCTCGATGCTTTCCAGTGGATGCCCTTGTCTTTTGCGCCGTAGAGGCCCAGAACCGGAGCCTTGACTTTGCTAGCGAGCTCGGTCGGGCTCTTGGGCTGAAGAGGGTTGCTCTGGCCCACAAGCCGTCCGTACCACGCGGCCCCGGCTTTTAACTTGGGATTGTGCGCGGCGTAGAGCCAGACGACGCGCCCGCCCCAGCAGAAGCCCGTGATGGCGACCCGGCTGGCATCGGCTTTTCCGGTAGAGGCGGCGTAGGCAACGGCGGCATCGAGATCCGTCATGACTTGCGCATCGGGGACTTTAGAGACCACGGGAAAGATCTCGTTCATGGGCTTGTCCGTGACACTGCCCTGTCGGACGTAGAGCTCGGGTGCGATGGCAAAGTAGCCCTGCTTGGCAAAGCGCCGGCAGACATCTTTGATGTGCTCATGCACCCCAAAGATCTCCTGCACCACCAGCACCACGGCAGGCTTTTTCTTAGGATTGACTTTCGCCGGAGCGGCGTAGTAGGCGGGCACTTCCACACCGTCCGCGCCCTTGAACTTCGTCATTCCCGCCGCGAGGCCCTTGGTGTCCGTGATCACCGTCTCCGCCGAGACCGGCTGCACCGCTAGCGCAAACCCCGCCGTCATCGCCGTGGTCAAAACCGCACGCCGGGTCACGCCTTCAGTCTCACTTTTCGGCTCAGAGAGCCACTCGGTATCTTTGATTTCCATAGTGGCAGTATACCTGGGTAAAATACGTGTATGGCAACCACAATTCACTGGCCGCAGTTTCGCGGCCCTGGCGCAAGCGGGATCGCGGAAGCGGCAAAGACCCCAATCACCTGGGATATTGAGGCCAAGAAAAACCTCAAGTTCAAGATCCCTCTACCTGGGTTGGGCCACTCCAGCCCGATTATCTGGGGTGAGAAGGTCTTTGTCACCACGGCGCTCTCGGGCAAGAACAACGATCTCCGGGTAGGACTCTACGGCGACATCGCTCCCGTTGCAGATACCTCGGAGCACGAGTGGCGTATCTACTGCCTGAACAAGCGCACGGGTAAGATTCTCTGGCAGCAGACTGCTTGCAAAGGTGTGCCTAAGATCGCACGCCATACCAAGTCCACGCAGGCCAGCGCGACCATGGCGACAGATGGAAAGCGGGTGCTTGCCTTCTTTGGTTCCGAGGGGCTCTACTGCTACGATCTAAACGGCAAGCTACTCTGGAAGCGAGACTTTGGCGTTTTAGACTCCGGGTACTTTCAGGTTCCCACCGCGCAGTGGGGCTGGGCAAGCTCTCCGATCTTCGCCGAGGGCAAGATTATTGTCCAGTGCGATGTTCAGAAAGGCTCGTTTGTGGCGGCGCTCGACCCCGCTACTGGCAAAGACCTCTGGCGCACACCCCGCACGGATGTCCCCACCTGGTCCACTCCCACGCTCTGTAAAGTCGGTGGCACACCGCAGATAGTGGTGAATGGCTGGAAGCATATCGGCGGCTATGACCTCAAAACGGGCAAGGAGTTGTGGAAGCTGGTGGGCGGCGGTGATATTCCGGTTCCGACCCCTATTATCGGGCAGGGGCTGATCTTTATCACCAATGCGCATGGCAGGCAGAACCCCATCTACGCCATCCAGCCGACGGCACGTGGCGAGATCAAGCTCCCCCCCGAAGGACTGGGAAATCCGAGCTTTGCCTGGGGAACTCTTCGCGATGGTGCCTACATGCAGACCCCACTCGTGCTGGGCAACTACCTCTATGTCTGCAACGATGCCGGGGTACTGCGCTGCTTTGAGGCCGACAGTGGTAAGAAACTCTACGAGGAGCGCCTCGGCACGGGGCGCACGGGCTTTACGGCATCGGCTGTGGCCTCCGGCGAGAAACTCTACTACACCAGTGAAGAGGGCGAGGTCATTGTGGTGCAGGCGGGGGCCAAGTTCAAGATCCTGGCCCAGAACCCCTTGGGTGAGGTGTGTATGGCAACTCCCGCCATCTCGGAGGGAGTTCTCTACTTCCACACCCAGGGGCACCTGGTCGCGGTCTAACCTCTCCTCCCCCCAACCCCCTCCTCACCTAAAGGCAAGGAGAGGGAGCCAGAGGGTTCTTAGCCCCTTGCCTTTAGGTGAGGGGTTGGGGAGAGGTTTTATTTCACCTTCATCTCGGCGTTGCCGCGCTGGTAGTCGCCCAGCAGGTGCTCGGCAAAGTACTCTAGGGTCATCTGATTGAAGTAGCCGGTCATGTCGCCAAAGCTGTGGGTCTGGCCGGGGAGCATCATGAAATCGAAGCGCTTCCCGGCCTTAATCAGCGCATTGACGAGGCGAATCGTGCCGCCGGGGTGGACATTGTTGTCTACCTCGCCGTGCACCAGAAGTAGCTTGCCCTTGAGGTTGCCCGCCAGCTCCGCATTGGTCGGGACTTTGATCTCGAACTTGGTCTCGCCCGTGGGCTTGCCATCGGCACCGAGAACGGGCACTTCCTTTAGGCCGTGGTGCTGCTCGCTCCAGTTGGCATTGTAAATATTGTTATCATGGTTGCCCGCGCTGCTGACCCCCACCTTGAAGAACTCATTGTACGGTGGCATGAGCAAGGCGGCACCTGTCATGAAGCCACCACCGGAGTGCCCAAAAATGCCCACTTTATCAATATCTACCCACGGAAAACGCGCTGCAAGCTGCTCAATGCCGGTCTTCTTGTCAGCGAGGCCGTAGTCGCGCAGATTGTAGTAGCCGTAGCTGTGGTAGGCGTTGGAGCGGGCCGGGTTGCCGCCCCGGTTGCCGATCTGGATGACGATAAAGCCAAGCTGGGCCATGCGTGCGTTGGTGGCACTCACGCTAAAGCCTGAGTTCACCGACTCGGTCTGGGGACCGGGGTAGACATAGGCGATAATCGGGTACTTGCGTTTTGGGTCAAAATCGGTGGGCTTCCAGAGGTTGCCGTAGAGATCATTCACTCCATCGGCAGCTTTCACCATGAAGCGCTCCGGCATGCGCCAGCCCAGCTCTAAGAGTCGCTCTAGCTTGCTCTCCTCCAGATCCATGAGAAGCTTGCCCTCACGGTCACGGAGCACCGCCTTTGGGGGAAGGTCGGGGCGGGAGGAGACATCCACCACAAAGTCTTTGCTGGGCGAGACACTCGATGTGTGCTCCGCTTCACCGGAGTCGGTCAGAGCAAGATCACTCCCATCAAGGCCGACACGGTAGAGGTGCTGGTAGTACGGATTCTCCCCGGCCTCGCGTCCCTGCCCCACAAACCAGAGCTGGGATTTTTTCTCGTCCACCTCCGTGATGCTGCTGGCGCGATAGGGACCACTCGTCACGGCATTTTTTAATTTGCCGTCGTTGCTGTAGAGATAGTAGTGCCCCCACCCCGAGCGCTCGGAGAACCAGAGAAAATCGCCGCCTGGCTTGACGTACTTGACTTCCTGAAGCTCCAAGAAAGCATTCGCCACGGTCTCCGTCACCAGCGGTGTCACGGTCTTGGTAGCAAGATTGATCTCACACAGCTCCGCGTGGCGCTGGAGCCGATCCCGCCGCACAAAGCGCAGGGTCTCCGAGGTCGTGTCCTGGAAGTGAAGATTGCGAATCTGCTGGTCTTTGTACTTCTCAACCGGTAGCTTCTCCAGCACTTTCTTCTCGGGATTAAAGGCAAAAAGCTCCTGGCTCCCTACCTCGGGCTCGCCGGGCATGGCGTACTTATAGCTCATCAGCGCGGGACGAGGTTCGGCCAGGGAGCTGACAAGATAGAGCTCCTTCACTTTACGAGAGTCAGAGCGGCTCACATAAAAGCGCTTGGAGTCCTTGGACCAGGTGACATTGGCCCGGACACGTTGCTCCGTCGGCGGAGGGGGTGCCCCGCCACCTTGCTGTCCACGACGAGTCCCGCCACCGCCCCCAAAAATCCCGCCAAAGCCCCCCTCGCGGCTCCCGAAGCTGTAGTCTTTTTCGCCGTCTTTGGTGAGCTGCACCGGCGGCTGGTCTTTGCCCTCTTTGATCTCCACGTAGTAAAGATTGTGGGCCAGGGCGTAGACATAGGCTTTCTTATCGGGTGAGAGATTGCGAAAATCCCGCGCCTCGGTGGTCGCAGCAGCTGCGCCCTCTTTCGGGGCAACTTTCAGGGTCTCTTTGGCTAAGTCATACTCGTAGCGCGTTGTTTTTGGCGTGGTGCTCGGAGCAACGGGCGCTTCGATAATCGAGAAAAACATCCGATTGGTATCTTTCTCATCAAAGGTGACCGTGGTAAACGGCAGATTGGTGGAGTCGTAGGGCTTCTGGGTGAGCTCAGAAAGCAATGCGGCCATCTTTGCGGTGTCAAAGAGCGGTGTTTTCTTTTTCGCCTTCGGGTCCACTTTCCAGAACTTTCGCCCGGAGTCGTCACGCCAGACATACCAGAACGTGTCGGTCTTGTTGATCCAGCCCGGCGAAAGAGTTGTGCTGGGCACAAAGGGCGTCAGGCTCTCCGCCGTAAAGCGGTTGGCGAGCTTCCAGTTGACCTTGGGTGGCTCGGCTTGCGCAAGTTGCGAGACAAGCGCAGGAATGACAGAAGAAACAGGGAAAAGCATGGCTTAAATTCCATCCAGCCCGTACTCGTCCACGGGCGAAAAGTAAATAATGGTAATGAGACTCTCTTCGACAACGGGCCGGTCGTAGACACGGGAGAGGAGAGCGATCACATCCTCCTTAGTGCGAAACTCAGGGTTCTCACGCTGAAGATCGCGCGGCGTCAGGTCTTTAATCGCCTTCACCTCCACACTATCTAGTATGGCGGTAAAGAGCTTGTAGCGCCTTCCAAAGCGCTGCCCAAGTGTCACCCAGACCAACATCCCCGACTGATACTTGCCCGTCTTATCCCCGAGGCGGATCGTCGCGGACTTACGGCCTTTGCGCAAGGCATCGCCGTAGAGCTCGTTGTAAAAATTAAGTGCGAACATCTCCGCCTCCTTCGACACACCGACGGGGAAATCCTGCCTCACCCGTGCATCCCGGCTGGCGGCGATCTGAGCCGTCACGCTACAATAGCATCATGACACCCCTTGAAGCCGAACTTTTGGACTTTCTTCTCCCCGCTCCGGGCGCAGCATGGACTCCCGCGCAGGCCCAGGCGTTCTTGAACCAAAAGGGCACCCGCTCGGCGGTTTATTTAGTCGTCGGGCTGTTGATCCGTAACCAGCAGAGTGATGCGGCGCGGGCAGCAGCGGTGCTGGAGCTGTTAGTGAACTTGCAGAAGCGCTTGCCGGGGATGTGGCTTGGGGTCTGGCCGGGCGACAATGGGACGACGGGGCGGATGCTGGACCACAACTGGCGCGAGTTTATCGGAGTCGGACTGATCGTCGCCCGGGAGCGTTATGGCAAGCTCCTGCCCAAGGCGCTGATCGAGAAGATAGACGCAGCGTTGGTGATTGCTGCGGAGGGGGATATTGTCCGCAATGTCTCGCCCGAGTACACCAATATCGCTCTGATGAGTGCGTTTCTACAGGAATGGGTCGGAGCGACGCTAGGCAAACCGGAGATTGCCGCCAAAGGTGCGGAGAAGGCGCGGCAGGTAGCGGCGCTCTTTAACCAGTCCCGCACGTTCACCGAGGACAACTCACCCACCTACGGCGGCGTGGATGCCATGGGCCTAGCGCTCTGGCGTGAGCTGTCACCGTCCAAAGAGAGCCGTGCGGCTGCAAGTGCGATGGAGGCGGCGTTCTGGCGCGACACGGCGCAGCTCTACCACGCAGGTCTGCGCAATCTCTGTGGACCGTTTACCCGCGCCTACGGCATGGACATGGTGCAGTACACCGCCATCACGGGGGTGGCGATTCTCTTACTCACCCAAGACAAGAAAACGGCTCCCGCGCCATCGGACTGGAATAATCGCAGCTTTGAGTGGGCCTATGCTCCGATGTTTCTGGCGCTGGGCCTGCGCTGCCCACCCGATGCTCTGGCGCACTTCAAGGCCTTTGAGAAACCGCGTCGTTTAGAGCGAAAAGTCCCCCGCAACGGGAAAGCCTACCCCGTGCAGTGTGTCTTGGAGAAAAATTGGATGATGGGCGCGACAGTCGGCCTCACCCGCGCCTGGGAGCAGCACGCACCAGGGACGATCCACTGGCGCATGGCCGATGGCAGCACCGGCTGGCTCTTAGTCCACGGCACCAACGGGGTGGAAGTCAAGCTCGTCGGAGATACGATGCAGATCGTACTTCCCAGGCGTACGGGTGAGCGGCTGCGCCTACTCTTGCATGCACCAGGGTGTGCACTCGGTGGCCCGACCTGGAACCTTAATGGACTTCGGGTCAAGCTTGAGACGACACTGGGCGAGAAGAGCAATGCCGTGGTGACGGATAAACATTTCGGCAAGGCACTGGAGGTTTCCTGGGCATTGCCGGTGAGCCTTCCGCCCGGTACAATTCTTACACTCACCGTAGTCAAATAATAAGGTTTCTATGATGCTTCCTCTCGTTCCGCCGATTGTGATCCAGCAAGAACAAGCTCCTGCAACGCTACGTGCTCTGGAGCCGCTGCTGCGCGAGGTCAGCGAGCGGGCCGGGGTGCGCCTGCTCTCTGACTCTAGCCTGACGGGCGCACGCCTGGTGCCGCCGCGCTTGGCGGTCAACGATGCGAGCCGTGTGGAGGACTGGCTCAAGGAGCTGGTGCGCACGATTCCGGGCGGCGCAAACTGGATCAAGCTCTGGCTCCCGCCCCCGCCTCGTGGCAAGCGCTGGAGCGGCGATGAGATTGTTAAGTATGCCCTGAGCCTCGCAGAGCTCTACGGCACGGTCGGGATGGTGCAGGAAGGCAAGTCCGAGATCCTCGCCACGCAGCTCCCCGATGGCCCGGCGCAGTCCGTCAAAGACGCGCTCAAGCTGCAGCCGGTCTATCTGCTCACGCGCCGCGGCACAAGGACCTTTGCAGGCAAGTGGAGCGCCACGTTTGGGGAGCTGACCCTAGAGATTCGTGGCAACCGGGTAACGGGCAGCTATCCGTCGAGCGAAGGAGTAATTCAGGGAACGCTGATCGGGGATCGGCTCACATTCACCTGGACGGAGCACGGCAGCTCCAGTGGTCGAGGCTGGTTTATCCTCAGCGACGACGGCGAGTCGTTCTCCGGCAAGTGGGGTAGCGGCGACGAGGAGCCTAACAAAGAATGGACCGGCAAGCGGGTCTACTGAGCCTTGCATCCCTCTAAAAAAGCCGATACAATTCAGTCCACTGCGGGAGTAGTTCAGTGGTAGAGCGTTTGCTTCCCAAGCAAAATGTCGCGAGTTCGAGTCTCGACTCCCGCTCTCAAAGCCTTCTGGTAAAATCAGAAGGCTTTTTTCTTTTTGGGGAGATTTTGGATGCAGCAAGCAGCGCGTTTTGTGGTCAATGCGGATCGAGCAAGTGGTGTCTACCCGGTCGGGGAGATGGTTCGCTGGAGTGTCCAGTGGGCAGGCGAAGGCCCTGCTCCAGCAAGTGTAGAGTACTCGATCAAGCGCGGAGGTCTCACCGAGATCAAGAAAGCGACACTTGCGCTGACGAACGGCCAAGGCACCGTCGAGGCGCGCTTTGATAGACCGGGGGCACTCCTTCTGGCTCTGTCCGGCTCTCGGAGCCGAGGAGGCGCAGTCGCCGCTCCCGAGAAGATCGCGCTCTCGGCGAAGCGCCCCAGGGACTTCGATGCCTTCTGGGCCGATAAGCTTCGAGAGCTGGAGCGCGTCCCCACCAATCCTCAACAAGAGCGTGCCCCCTCAGGGAAGGCGGGCGTGCTCTACTCCAAGCTCACGATGGAAAATATTCGGGGGACGAAGATTCGCGCACAGCTCGCCCAGCCTGCGGGAAAGACCAAGCTCCCTGCCCTCTTGATTGTCCAGTGGGCCGGGGTCTATGGCCTGCCGAAAAACGGGGTAACGGATCGCGCCAATGAGGGGTGGCTGGCGCTTAATGTCATGCCCCATGATATTCCCTTCGACCAGCCCCCTGCTTTTTACGAAGAACAGAGCAAGGGGCCGCTCAATAACTACCCCGCGATCGGCAACGATAGCCCAGAGACAAGCTACTTCTTGCGGATGTATCTGTCCTGCTACCGCGCCGCGCAGTATTTAACGGAGCACCCAGACTGGGACGGCAAAACTCTCGTGGTAATGGGCGGGAGCCAGGGCGGGCTCCAGTCGCTGATGACGGCGGGCCTGCACCCGAAGATCACAGCGGCTCTTGCCTCGGTCCCCGCAGGCTGCGACATGCTCGGCCCCGATGTCGGTCGCGCGCCCGGCTGGCCACAGTGGGTCAACAACAGTGGTAGCAAAGACAAAAACAAAGTGCGCGAGACTGCACGCTACTACGATGTCGCCAACTTTGCCTCACGGATTAAGTGTCCCGTACTGATCGGCTGTGGCCTGATTGATGAGACCTGCCCACCCGAAGGGATTCTCGCCGCAGCCAACCAGATCAAGAGCCCCAAAGAAGTTGTCTTGCTCCCGATAGCAGGCCATCAGAACGAAAACGGCTCACAGGCTGCTTACGACAAGCGTTGCTGGAGCGCTTGGCTTCCCGCACTGCGCGATGGAAGACCCATCCCACGCTAGGGCCATCTCCCCCGGCTCGTTCCTCGCCACCCCCTCTTCCCCCCATGGCTCGTCCCTCGCCGGGAAGAGGAGCAGAAAACGGTACAGGCCCATTTATGGGTCTTGCCGCAACAGCAGGCTGCTTTAGCCGCCTGTTCAACGCGGTATAATAGGGCCTCATGTCCACCAGTAAAAAAGAAGAGAAGAGCGGTCAGAAGCGCACGGTCGCTGTGAATCGCCGCGCCCGTCATGAGTACTTCATTGAGGAAGTCTATGTCGCGGGAATGGTTCTGGTTGGCACCGAGGTGAAGTCGCTACGAGCGGGAAAAGCCAACCTCACCGACGGTTACGCCCGTATCGAGAAAGGCGAGCTCTGGCTACACAACCTGCACATCGCCCACTTTACTCAGGGCCATGGCGACAATGTCGAGCCCACGCGCACCCGCAAGCTCCTGCTCAAGCGCAAAGAAATTGATCATCTGCTGGGCTTGACCCAACAAAAGGGCCTTGCCCTGATCCCCCTGGCGATTATCTTTGAGCGCGGCTTTGCCAAGATTGAGCTGGGGCTAGGGCGTGGTAAGAAGCTCTACGACAAGCGTGAAGATATCGCCAAACGCGATGCGGACCGGGAAGCGCGCCGCGAGGTCTTTGGGCGTGGTTAGTACGATTCCGATCGTCACACGTGGCGATGATGCGGGCTCATGCGTCGCGGCGAATCGAGGGGTAGAAGAGGCAGCAAAGTTTGGCGTGATGCGCAACGCATCCGTGATGGCCTGTGGCCCCGCCTTCGACGATGCCGCAGAGCGCCTGCGCGGAATACCCGGCCTCTGTATCGGGCTTCACCTCACGCTTGCCGCAGAGTGGGATGGTATCACCTGGGGGCCTCTGACCGACTCGCCGCTTCTCAGAGATCACCGGGGCGTCTTCCCGCAGAGCCCTGCGCAGCTTCCCCGCACCCCCGAAGCCATCACCGCCATGCTCGCCGAGGCACAAGCACAGCTCGACCGAATGCGCAGCGCGAACCTCGCGCCTGAGTATCTGGATGAGCACATGGGCATCACCTCCTGGGCCGTCCCCGAGCTACGCGAGCCGCTGATTGCCTGGGCCGAATCGGAAGGGCTCCTGACTGTCTACGATATTCCCAGCCTTCCTGGTGAAGGTGATCTTCGGATGCGACTGATTAGGTATATTGAAGGCGGCCCTTATGTCTACATCAATCATCCCGCAGTAGATGACGATGGAGAAATGCGTAGAATGGGAAACGCGGACTACTCTGGCGAGCAGATTGCCATGGAGCGCGACTCAGATCGGCGAATGTGGTGTGATCCCAGACTCAAAACTGCGAGCCTGAGTGGCGACATCGACAACCATAAGTATGAATATCGTTTTGTAAGCTACTCCGAGGCAATTCGGGGTTTCAGTCGTTTGTGAGGAAATATGGCTAGGACAGTAAAAGTGCCCGTGCTTGGGCAGTCGGTTGAGGAAGTTCGGATTGTTCAGTGGTTCAAGAAGGTCGGTGACACGGTCACGATTGGCGAGGCACTGGGTGAGCTAGAGACGGACAAGACCAACATGGAGTTCGCCAGCACGGAGACGGGCACAATTCTGAGCATTCTCTCCCCCGTGGATAGCTACGTCAAGGTGGAGACCCCGCTCGTTCTTGTCGGGGAGCCTGGTGAGAGTGTCACCGTACCAATTGAAGCTGCCACAGCTCCTGTCGCGGCCCCCACTCTTGTCGTTGTTGCGGCGGCCCCAACACCCCCTGTATCCGCCCCCCTACTCACCAGCACAAGCACCGATGTGATTGATGCCTCGCCGCGTGCGCGCCGTGTCGCCGATGAGCTTGGGGTGAGTGTCAAAGACCTAGCAGGAAAGGGCACCGGGCCAAATGGACGGATTATCGAGCGTGACATTGAGGCCGCACACGCAGCGATGCTTTTTGCCCCCCCCGCCCCCGATAACGGAGCCAATGTGGTGCGCATCTCGCCACTCGCTCAGGCCATTGCAACAGGCGAGGGTGTGAACCTGACCGAGGTGGCAGGCAGTGGCACCGGCGGGCGTATCACCGCCGACGATGTACGAGCCGCGAAGCCCGCGACCATTCCCTCCTCCCCCAGCCCCTCCTCCCAACCCTGGGAGGCAGGATTGGGGGAGGGGAGCCAGAGGTCGCTTGGGACTCCCCCTCTCTCCCCCTCCTCCCAGGGTTGGGAGGAG
>NZ_JANNYP010000488.1:0-1460 GCF_031410135.1 Armatimonas sp.
CAGGCATTAGAAACGCTGCTAGCGGGCCGCACGTCGTTGATTATCGCGCACCGCCTCTCGACCATCCTGACCTGCGACAAGATCCTGGTGCTGGAGCACGGCAAGCTCGTTGAATCCGGAACACACGCCGAGCTCCTCGCACAAGAGGGCCTCTACGCCACGCTCTATAACCAGCAGTTTCGGACCATGGAGTAGAGGCCCATCTCCCCGGTGTGGTTTGCCATCTCCCCGGCGCCATCTCCCGGCCGCTGAGACGGCCACCCTCTTCCCCTTTTGCTCCTTCGTCGCGGGAAGAGGGACTGATAGGGTGTCATCTTAATATTGGATACAATAGAGACGGGGTGTGCTAATTTGTGCGGCGGGTTAGGCAGGTAGAGCGGGTATCTTCTGAGGTGACTATACCAAAGGAATTTACCCATGATCGCTCAACCTGCCGTGCTGACATTATCGCATGACTTTACCCGAGAAGACCTCTTCAGCGTCGTTTTTGTTCTGGTGGATGATTGGATGAAAAAGGCCTATGGCAGTTCAAACCTGCCCCGAGAAACCCAGATGCCGGAGTTCACCGACTCGGAAGTGCTCACTATCGTTTTGGTGGGAGAGCTGTGCCATGCTCCAAGAGAGAAGGGATGGCTGCGACAAGTGAGGGCTTCCTACCTACACTTGTTCCCCCTTCTGCCCGAAAGAAGTCGATTTTGTCGCCGAGCGCAGAAGATTGTTCCCCTACTGCTTGCCTTTCGGCGTTTGGTGCTTCATTGGGCAGATGCAGATCTCAAAGTCATCCGCCTTTTAGACAGTCTGCCTCTCCCACTATGCGCTAATTGGCGTGTCCATCAATCAGCCCAGCCCATCAGTGGCACTGCCTGGGGATACTGTTCCAGCAAGAAATCCTTCTATTTTGGCTTGCATCCATTGGGCTTGGTCACGGAGGAGGGCTTTGTGGATGAGCTTTTCCTGGCTCCGGGTGACATGGTGGATTCTCCTCTTCTGAACGCGTTTTTGAGCCAGTGCGAACGCTTAGGCAAGGATGTTTCTGGCCAAGAGTGGGTTGGTGACAAGGGTTTTGTTAGTAAGGCTCGTGAGTCTTGGGCCAAAGCATTTTTGGGTTTGACGCTTCAGATTCGTCAGCGTGACTATAAGGACTTCACTCCTAGCTTCCAAAAGTTGCTGGATAAGGTTCGCCGCCCCATTGAGGGTTTGTTTTCGGTTCTGACGGACTGCTTTCATCTGACGGATATGCTGGTAAAGACCGACCTTGGTATTTATCGTCGTGTTGAGGCGAAGGTTGCGGCCTTTAATCTGGCTCGCTACTTCAACTTGGTCTTGGGCCGTGAGCTCTCCGAAGTCGCTCGATATGCCGTCTGATCAAATTAGCACACCCCGTAAGAAACGTAAGACATACTCACTTAACGGCCAGCACCAAGCACTTCTGACAAAAAATCCATCCTCAATTCGAATCG
>NZ_JANNYP010000489.1:0-6040 GCF_031410135.1 Armatimonas sp.
GGTGGTTACGGCGGTAGTCGTCCAGGTGGCTACGGTGGTGGTTCAGGTGGTTCAGGTGGTTCAGGTGGCTACAGCGGTGGTCCAAGTGGTTATGGTGGATCAGGTAGCGGAGCACCGCGCTAGGCGGGGTATACGCGGCACTTTATGCGTTTTACAATAAAACAAAAGCGCTGGCTGGCAGGTGGTAGTATTGGTGTCGCCATGCTCCTGTGGGGAGTGGTGATCTCTAAACAGCTTGCCAGTAGTCCCGTACAGCAGCTCGTGGAGCAAGGACAAGCGTTTGCATTGCGAGGGGAAGCAGGACATGCCGAGCAGGCATGGCTAAGAGCAAGCCAACTTGACCCCAAATCAACCATTTTATGGCAGCTTCTAGGTGATCTTTACCTGAATACTTCCCAGTGGGATAAAGCCAAGAAGGCTTTCCAAAAATTGGTTGAAATCGCCCCCGAGACACCCCATGCCTACACCGGACTTGCCGTTGCGACACTGCGGCTTGGCGACGAAGTAGATGCCTATAAGTGGGCGAAAGAAGCGGTTAAACGCAATCCAAAAGATGCGTCCTCCCTCCAAATTGTCGCGTTTGCTAGTGGGTATATGGGACGTACAGAGGAACAGCTCGCAACACTGCGTCAGTTATTAAGTCTGCAACCGCGTGACACGGAAGTGCTTGAGATGTGTATTGAGGCATTTTCAGGACAGAAAAAATTCGATGAGCTACGCAAAGTCGCCGATACTCTTATTGAAGTCCAACCCACCAATACGATGGCCTATGGAGTACGTGCCTTAGTCCTTCTGGAGAGTGATGGCTCCCCGGAAGCACTTACCGCTGCTGAGAAAGACCTCGTGCACGCTCTCCAAATTGCTCCTTTGTATGGCTATGCACGATTTCAGCTTGGGCGGCTCTACCTGCGTCAGAGCCGCTGGAATGATGCGATTCTTCAGCTAGAGCAGGCGCAGAAACTCTCTCCGCGTCAGATGGATGTTCCTTTTGAGCTTGCTACTGCCTACACGCGAGCAGGGAAGCTCGATAAAGCAGCAATCGCTCGTGCTCGTTTTCAAGTTCTTCGTGACGAAACGAACCGGTTGAATGTTGTCACGAAAAAGTCTTCCCTAGAGCCAGATAACTTCGAGGCTAATCTTGAGGTTGGTGAGATTACGCTGAAAAATGGTGACTTGCGCAAGGCAGGATACTTTTTGATGGCGGCCGTAAAACTCAAACCCAGCGATCCTCGGGCAAAAAAAGCCTATGCCGAGCTGGTAACAAAGATAAAAGCTCGTACACAGGCCAGTCAGAGTCAATGAAGCGCTTGATACTAACGCTTTGTGGTGTGTTGTCGTCCGGTATATTGCTTGGCGGTTGCCCACGGTCTGAGAAGGCTACTGTGTCAAGCCCACAAGCTAGTGCCCTCTTTGCGGATGTTACCCAGAGTGCAGGGATTTCCTTTCACCATGAAAATGGAGCCAAAGAAAAGAAGTTCTACTTCCCTGAGACAACTCCTGCGGGTTGTGCTTTGGTTGATCTCAACAATGATGGCTGGCTTGATATTGTACTTATCCAGTCGGGCTCACTTGATAAACCCGATGCTCCTGAAAATGGCCGTTGTGCCCTCTATCTCAATGAGAAGAATGGAAAGTTCCAGGATGTCACGGCAGGCTCGGGGCTGGATGTCTCGCTGGGCTATGCCCATGGCATTACCGTGGGAGATATAGACAACGATGGCTATAGCGATCTGTTTATCACTTCGTTTGCCGGCAATAGGCTCTTCCATAACGAAAATGGTAGCGGCAAGTTCACTGATATCTCGGCAGTCTGGGGAGTAAACCAGCGCCATAGCACCGGCTATGCCACCAGCGCCGCCTTTGGTGACTACGACAACGATGGCAAGCTGGATCTCTATGTCTGCTACTACTGCCCTTGGGAGAAATCAAAAGACAAAATCTGCAATGGTGCGGATAAAGTGCGTGACTACTGCTCCCCCGAGGTCTATCCCATTGATGAGCACCAGCTTTTTCACAATGAAGGTGGACGCTTTACCGATGTTAGTAAGGCCATGGGAATCAGTAGCAAAAAGGGGCGTGGGCTCGCGGTTAGCTTCTTAGACTACGATAGTGATGGTTGGTGCGATATCTTTGTCGCCAACGATCTCTCTGGGAACTTTCTCTGGAAGAACTTGAAGGGTAAAGGCTTTAAAGACATCGCGACCGAGGCGGGTTGCGCGTTCTCGACTTCGGGGTCCCTGATGGCGGGGATGGGGATCGCGATTAGCGACTACGACCATAGTGGGCAAGAGAGTCTCTTTGTGACAAACTTTCAAAACACTCCCAATGCACTGTTTAAGAACTCTGGTGCTGGCTTTTTTGATGACGTGAGCACGGCGACCCAAGTCGGGCCACTCCACCTGCCCTATCTCTCCTTTGGGTGCGCTTTTATAGACTATGATGCCGATGGCTGGCCTGATCTGCTCACTGCCAATGGTCATGTGCAGCTCGGGGGGAAGACCCTGGAGGCGATGAAGCAGCCCAAGCAACTCTTGCATAGTGAGGGAGGAAAGCGTTTCCGTGAGGTCAAGGAGAACCTCGGGCCCCTGGCAATATCTACCGTGGCGCGAGGGCTGGTGACTGGAGATTTTGATAACGATGGTCGCTTAGATGTGCTGTTTACCAATCAAAACGATGCCCCACAACTTTTGCGTAACCAGGATAAAAGTAGCAACCACTGGATCTCCTTTCAGACAATTGGGACAAAGAGCAACCGCAACGGGTACCAAGCGCGCTTGCGTCTAACCGGTGCCCAAGGCACTCGCTTGGAGTCCGTGCGCTCCGCGACGAGTTTCCTCTCCGCTAGCGATCCACGTGTCTACTTTGGCCTGGGAGCGGAGAGGAAAGTAGAGAAGCTGGAGGTTCTCTGGCCGTCGGGAATCCGCGAGACACTGGGACCACTGGAAGGGGATCGCCGCTATGTGCTCACGGAAGGAAAGGGCGTCACCGAGACGCTTTTACCAGGGAAATAGGTACTCTCATGCACATGCGCTTCTTTACCCCGCTTTTACCCTGCCTTGCTCTGGCGCTCGTGGGCTGCCCGAAAGGTGCTCCACCCGCACCACCCGGCGAAGAAGTTCAGTTTAAGCGCGGCCTCACGGCTCTCCAAAAAGGTGATTCCGATGGAGCGCGAGCCTCCTTTGAGACCGCACTACGCCTGAACCCACGCTTTGCACCTGCCTACGTGGGCCTCTCCCAGCTTGCCGTCGAGAAAAACGAAGTAGACCGCGCGATCCAGCTCCTCCAGACACTGCGGCAGATCTCTCCTGCAGAGCCGGGGGTGGTGAGCCGACTCGCCGAGCTACAGAACATGGCGGGCCGCTTTTTGATCGCCGCGCCTCTTGCGCAAGAAGCGGTCAAGCGCAATCCGCAAGACCCTCTGGCTCAGGTGCAGCTGGCTCAGCTCTACGAGGGAACGGGGCAGCTTCCTGAGGCAATTGTCGCGCTCAAGAAAGCCCGTGAGCTTCAGCCCGACAGTGAGCTTGTGGTGTTTGCTCTCACTCGCCTGCTGGCTCTGACGGGGGCCACGACAGAGGCTTGGGCAGTTCTGGACACATTGCCTAAAGAGCCTAAGCTCCCTGCACAGTACCACTACTTCAAAGGCTGGCTACTCAGTGAGTATGGGCGCGATAAACCGAACCCAACTGCCGCGCTTCCCGAGTTAGAGCTTGCACTGAAGTTACGCCCTGAGTACCCGGCGGCCCTGCAACAGAAAGCCCATGTGCTTCTTGCACTGGGCACAACGGCAGAGGTAGGGGTATTGATTGAGAAAGCGGGAAAGCTCGGGGGGATGACAGTGGCTTTGGCAAAGGACTTGGCAGAGCTTCGCGCAAAGCAGGGCGATCCTCAAGCGGCGCCACTTCGTAAGCAAGCGGAGCTACGCGATCAGGAAGAGAAGGAGCACGCCCGGCTCCGCCGCCAGTATTTAGAGAAACCTGAGGATGTCGCCAACATTCTCAAGCTTGCTCGTCTAGAGGCGTTTCTTGGGAGCCCCGAAGAGGCCAAGCGTCTGGTGCTAGATGTGCTCAAGAAAGACCCCAACAATACCGTCGCGCTTGATATGGTAGAGCGCTTCATGATGCCCAAGAAACCAAAGTAGATCTAGGGCAGACAGGCGAGCTCGCTCAAGAGCTGCGTGGACCAAGTGGCAATGCGACTGCGTGTCAGGCTCCAGGCATCGTCGGTGTCGAGGGCAAGCCCGAAGAAGCGCCCGTTCTCCACACCTCGGGAAGCGTTGAAAGTATAGCCTTCTGTGGGCCAGCTTCCAATCAGGCGTGCACCACGTCTCCGAAACTCCGCTGCGAGGATTCCCTGGGCATCTTGGAACGTCTCCGGGTAGCACAGCGAGTCGCCTGAGCCAAAAAACGCCACGGGCTTACCTGCCATCTGTAGCTCCCCCATCCGTTGGAGAAAACGCTCCCAGCCGCACTGGAGATTGCCATCGTCCCAGGTGGGGCAACCTAGAACGAGTGCATCGAACTCGAAGAGCTTGCTCGGGTCGGTGCCGCTGACACTAATGGCCCGCACATTGGCATCGCTTCCCTTGCAGAGAACCCGCGTGATCTCATCGGCGGCCTCTTCGGTATTGCCGGTCGTGCTGCCATAAAATACCCCAATAGATCGTACTTGCATAGGCTTTAGGGTAGCAGAGCGCACCCACACTCCGCCTCTACGATTTGACAGATTTAGCGAGTTATCCACAGGTTATCCACAGCCTGTGGATAACTTTTCAAGCTAGGAGAGTTGTTTTGGCTCGTCCGCAAACCACTCTAGGCGGCTGCACTTGGCGCAGGCAAGAAGCGCCACATCGCTGTCAAACCAGTCTGTGTCGATCAAGCGGTTGCGATCAATCAGAGCATTCCCGCGAAAGAACTTATCCTCACCACAGTGAAGGCAGACGATTTTTTTGTCCGCCGCCGAAAAAGAGTGGGCAGTACTGGACGAAGTGACAGCGGCGGCAAAGCCTCGCTTTAAGGCATTCAAGTAGTTTGGCATACGATATGGGAAACGCGTCCGCCCAAAAAGTTGCAGTCACCTGTAACGAATGGCGCTGCTGGCTTGTACTAGGGGTGTCATGCAGCAAGAGGCGTCGGATGAGGCGCTGATGGGACGGGCACAGGACGGGGATCGTGAGGCATTTGCCGATCTCTATGTCCGTCACCGCCCGGCGCTGACGGCATTTCTGACGCGCTTTACGGGCAGTGCGGCGCTGGCTGAAGATCTCTCGCAGGAGAGTTTCGTGCGGCTCTGGGAGGCGCGGGGGCGCTTTGAGACGTCGCGGAAGTTTAAGATCTGGCTCTACGTGGCAGCAAAGAATTTAGCGATCAATGCGCTCAAGGCCCGGCGGGAGCAGAGCCTTCCCGAGGAGCTCGCCGAGCCAACGATGCCGCGTCCGAGTGTGCTGGGTGAGCTGGTAAGCGAGGCGCTGCAAGCTCTGCCTGAGGCGCAGCGGCTGGTATTGGTGCTGACGGTGTACGAGCAGTTTTCGCATAAAGAGGCGGCGGAGGCACTGGGCTGCACGGAAGTGAGCGCCCGCGTGCTGGCCTTCCGCGCCCGGCAGGCACTGAAGCGGCGGGTTGCCCCGCTTTTGGAGAGAGGTTATGAGACCGAGAGTATCTGACACATCCCTGGAGACGCTTCTGCGTGCAGGTGACCCGATGACCAAAGGCCCCGCTGTCTCTGAGGCGGAGCGAGCGGCATTTCTTGCGCGGCTTTCCGAGCTGCCTGTCGCCGCGCCCGCACTTCCCCATCGGCGTCCGGTAGGTATGGCGTTAGTTTTTGCAGGAGGAGTGATGTTTTCTCTCGCTGCCGGGCTGGGAATCGTGTCGCGGCAGCCTAAACCAAAGCCTCTCATCGTGGCATCTGTGCGATTGCCGAGCGTTCCGACACCGTCCCCGAGCGTTCCCAAGCTATCGCGGGATGTTCCGACACTATCGCGACGCGTTCCAATGCGATCACCAAGCGTTCCGACGCTATCGGGAACCCCTCCGACGCCATCGCC
>NZ_JANNYP010000490.1:0-19860 GCF_031410135.1 Armatimonas sp.
AGCTTGTTCTCTTTGGCGTACTTGTTGGGATAGAGCACCGTCACCTTGCCTGCCGGGTCAACGTCCAGTAGATAGAGGTAGCAGTCATGACTCGCCCGTGCCGTGAAGCCGATCGTCTCACCGATCCTAACCGTGTCAAAGTCACGGTCGTTGACCTGAAGATCCACCGTGAGCTTTGCCTTCGGGTTCTCCAGGTGCACCAGCTGATTGACAGTTGCCATGTTCTCCAGCACGCGCCCCACTTGCGGAAAGACAGAGTCTAGGTCGCCGCCAGAGATTGCGGGAAGGGCTTGCTGGTTGCGAAACACTTTAAGGGAGACCCCTGCGCCGGGAAGCAGCTCCAGCTCGGCCTCATGGGGCACCTGGGAGTCCACCGTCTCGACGAACTTCAGGGCACTGAGGCGGCTCACGAGCGCGGCGCGGTGGGGCGAGGTTCCTAGCACCGCGACCCGGAGCCGAGTCGTCTCCAGGAAATGAAAGGCTTCTCGGAGCCGCTCGCCCTCCGCGACCGTGCCCGAGAGCAGCGTCCCTGTGGCCTGACGACCGTTGCGCTCGGTGAGCTTCAGAGTCGCGCCTTTCTGCGCCTGGAAGATACTCCCACGGGTCAGCTCAAAGCCCACAGGAGCCTCAAAAATGACAGCGCCTGCCTGCACCCGCACCACTTTTGCCACCCACTCCGACTCCGGAGCCGAGACCGTCCCGGGTGTCGAAGCCGCGCCGCCTCCGAGAGCTACCCGCTGCAGCTCCTCACCCTCGAGCTGGGGTACTTGATCAAACTTCATCTTCTGGAGGGTAAGCGCCACTTCCTTGTGGATGTCTTGGTAAGTCGCCGCCGTAGACTTACTCTGGGTAGCTCGGAGGAACGCAAAGGTGAGCGCTCCCATGTACGGGTTGATCGGCTGATCGCCGCAGTACTTCCCTTTGGCCTTGCGCTGTGCCAGGAACGCGTCCACTTTTTCTTTGCTGGAGGTATCCAGCAGTACCAGGGAGTCCGCCGACGTTTGATCCGAGCGGCACCCCGTAAGTAGCACCGTCGTGTCGCCGTCGGGCTTGAGGTCATCGGCACCTGCGCGCGGGGAGCTCGCCATAGGTTGAGATCCCTTGATCGTAACATCCAAAGAGCGAGGACGATCGCCGCCACGCAGTCCCGTTCCGCTGTGGCAAGAATCCAGCATCACAAAGACATTCTTCGTGCGGAGCTGCCCCACCCACTTTCCAAGATCGTCGTCAGTGACATAGGAGCTAATCGTGCCACCAGAATCATAGGGGCACAGGGCTTCGTCCTTGCCATCGGCTTCATCTTTGTTGACATCGGGAACCTGCGTGCCATGCCCTGAGTAGTAAAACACCACCAGATCGCCAGGCGCTGCCTTCTGAATCAGATGCTCGCGAAATGCCTGCTCAATTCCCGCACGGGATGCCGCTGTCTTTTCCAGGCTCAGGATGTTTCTTGGCTTGAATCCGTAGATGTTTTCGAACACACTACGCATTGCGGGAAGGTCGTTTATCGGCCCACTCAGCCAGTTGTCGCGCGGCTGATTTTTCATCTCGGTCACGCCAACAAACAGAGCATACTTTTCGGCACGTGCTTGGTTGGGCAGTGTTACGAGAATCAGCAAGAGAATTAATGAGATTCCCCAATATCTCTTCGTGAAACGTTTTTTCATCGTGACTGCTAGTTTAGCACGCCTCCGTTACGACACCGTTACAAACATAAGGGTACACTTTTCTGACATGCCAACCCAACAAAAAGTGCTCTCGCTCACGCGCCAGCTCACGCAGATCCAGCCCTTCACGGGCCTAGTTCTCTGGCAGGACTCGCCGCACCGCAATACCGAGGCGATCACGCTGGAGTACTCCTATATGGGCTACGACACACTCATCAAGGGCAAAGATAAGTATGACTGGAGCGCTCTTGAGAAGCTCCTAGACAGTATTGCCAGCCGCAGGCACCAGGCTATAGTTCGCCTCTACGACACCTATGTCGACAAGCCCACCACCGTGCCGGGCTATATCAAGTCCTTACCCGATTACAAAGAAACAAAGGGCAAGAGCGAGGGCAAGCCGACAAGCTTTCCCGACTGGTCGCACCCCGAGTGGCAGCGCTGCGTCTTGGCATTTTTCGAGAAGCTCGCGGCCCGCTACGACAGCGACCCACGCCTGGCATTTCTGCAAGTGGGCTTCGGGCTCTGGGCAGAGTACCACCTCTACGACGGCCCCTTCGCGCTGGGCAAGACCTTTCCCACCAAAGCCTTCCAGACACGCTTCCTTCGCCACCAAAACGCGCTCTGGAAGACCACGCCCTGGATGCTCTCCATTGACGCCGCCGATGACGAGACTACGCCCTTTGCCGCAGAGAAATCTCTCCTCGGCCTCAATTTCGGGCTCTTTGACGACTCGTTTCTCTGCAAAGACCATAGCAAAGAGAACGCGAAGAACTGGCGTTTTTTCGGCGATGAGCGCTGGAAGACAACCCCGCGCGGCGGGGAACTGAGCTACTACACCGACACCGATCAGAAGAAAGCCCTGGCTCCCAACGGCCCGCATGGGATACGCTTCGAGACCCTTGCCAGCCGGTTCCACCTCTCGTTCATGATCGCCAACGACCAGCCAGGGTATCAGCCCATGACACGCTTTCGTGAGGCAAGCCAAGCGCTGGGCTATCGTTTTCACATAGAGAAACTGCTCGCCACCCCGGCGGGGCTGGAGATCACGGTGCGCAACCAGGAAGTCGCCCCGCTCTACCACGATGCCTATTTTTCTGCGGAGGGGAAGCGCTCCAAGACCTCGCTCAAGGGGCTGTGTGCGGGTGAGACACGTCTCTGCAATATTGCTGGTGCGGCGGATGCCAAAGCACTCCAGATCGCCTGCGATGCTTTAGTGCCTGGCCAGAAAATTGAGTTTAGTGCCGCCCTCTAGCGAGGCTACGCAGGCAGTGAATCAAGGAAAGATTTGAACTCGGCGAGGCGCTGCAAGATATCGCCGGAGGGGCCGCCGTTCTCCGAAACCCAGACCTGCCGTGCCCACTGGTTAAACTCCCGCATCCCCACCCAGCGGACATAGGCACTGTCGGCACGCTCAGCGGCTTTCGCCGAGAGGCCGCCCTGGCTGTAGAGAAAGGCCGCCTGCGCTCCGACAGCCGTGCGAGCATCGAGAATTCTTTCAATCGTTGCGACGGCTAGGGGCTGATTGACTCCGTGCTGATAGAAGAGCGCAGCCCACTCCCCTTCTCCTTGCAACACGACACGTTTTGCAGCCGGGTCGTGTCGGGTGGGCATCAGGCCAAGCACAAAGAGCGTCGCCAGAAGCCGTCGGAGAACCTGATTTTCCGTGTCCGCCGCTTTCGTGGAGGTAGTGATGAGCTTTCCGAGCTGATCCAACGCGGCAAAGTGGACTTCCAGACGTTCCCGATCCCGTGCCACAGACTCCTGGGATAGCCGCTCCGCGAGCTCCTGAATCCGTCTGCCTGCGAGAGGGTCCAGGAGTGCCACACTCAGCTCATTGCCCACTCCAAAGTTCACCCCACGTAGCCGAGTTACCAGTAGTGCTCCCCCGCCGAGTGTTCCTAAAAAAGCAACGGGGTAGAGAACCCCTACCAGCCCTGCCAAGCCCATCGCCAGCAAGATCACGGCGGCTTCTAGGCGTGCCTTGAGGAGTTTTTTGGTGAACTCGTCCACGCTGGCAAACTTGCGGCTCTCCCGATCTAGAGTAATCCGATCCCGATCCCGTGTGATTCGATCTTTTACGCGACGCACGAGCCCCGAGGAAGTCTTCCCATCCGCGAGCTTTCGAGAGCTTCCCCCCACTCCTGTCCAGAGATTGCGGAGTGCTTCTTCTCCCGTGAAGAAGGGGACAATGGGGCCAGTGGCGCTCGTGCCAAGTTTCCAGTGGCGATCGTGCTTACTCCGTAGCTCCGCGTTACTGAGCACTTCATAGGCAATATTGACCCTTACCTGAGCCTCATGCGAGCCTCCCAGATCGGGGTGGGCCCGCCGCGACGCATGCTTAAAGGCCGCACGGATCTCTTCATCTGAGGCACCTACCGCGACACTCAGCTCCTCATAACAGTTAAACTTGGTCCAGGACTTCACAGGCATAAGCGTTGTCTTACTCCATTGTATCGGTAAATGTAAGATATTTTTGCAATCCTCTGTTAATGTCCCGTACAATCTAGCAGAAGAATATAAGGAGTGCCTCATGGATCGTGGCCTGCTAGTTATCGCCCTAGTGCTGAGTTTTATCGTGGGAGGAGTGGGGCTTTTGCCCCCCCGACGGCGCGCGGTGTTTCCTTGGCAGAGCATTCTTCCTGCTCTTCTGGCGTTTTTGTGTAGCCTGCCATCATCGGGCGCGTTTGCCCCCGGACAGGCACTGGGCTTGGGTGTACTTCTGGGCGGCGTTTTTGGGGCACTCGCAGGTTGGCTCGTGTTGAGTCAAAAGCCCGTGGCAGCGGCGGGGATCTCCCTCGCCCCGATCTGCCTCCTGCTGATTGCCCACACCTCTTTTCCTTTAGAGAACCTCTTAGGCACAACACTGGGACTGCTCGCCGCGCTGAGCGTCGTTGCCTGGAAAACGCCAGAGGAGCTTCCAACGCTTAGTGGCATTGGTGCGCTTGCTGTTGGGGTCGCAGCAGCCTGCTGCCTGGGGACATTTCGTCCCGCAGGGACACTCAAAACGGGTTGGCTCATCTTTCCCCCGGTCTTAGCGGTGGGATTGCTCCTGATCGCCACCGTTCTGGGAGCGATTAAAACCAGCGGCTCGCGGCTCTTGTTGGGGGCGGTGGGCTATGGATTATTGCTGGCGCTAGCTGTACGCCCACTGGCTCTGACTACGGTGGGCACACCCGGTGTGCTGATAAGTTGCCTGGGAATTGCCCTTGGATTAGGGCTCATGCTGAGCTGGCTGGGGCAAGAAGACACGCCCACTCGCCGGGCTCTGGGAGTTCTCCTCACCCTAGCCGCCTTGATGGGAGCGAACCATTTCGGCGCGGGATACGGTCTTGCGCTGCTTACGATTGGGCTTGGGGCACTCGCACTCCTCACGGAGAAGCTTGCGGTGCTCTTGCCCGCGCTGGTCGCCGTGGCACTAGCAACTCTCTGGCGGCTGCTCGCGCAGCGCTTCGACGATGCACGCGGCTTTGGGCTTCATGAGCAGTATCTCTTGCTCGGGCTGCTCCTGGGTGGGCTGCTCCCGACACTGGCTCAGGCAGCAGGCTCACTCCTGGGAGCCGGAGCCACGCTACTTGCACTTCCCGCCGCGCTAACCGTGCTCTATGGCCCTCGGGCAGGGCTCACGCTGGTGCTGGGCTTGCTGGCCGCACAGCTCTGGAGCCCGAAGTCACCTCAGCCACTCTTTGCTCTGGGAGTTGCCACAGCACTGGCACAGCTCCTCGGTCATCTCGCGGTCTTCTCGGATAAAACGAGGCTGGAGCGCCTGGAGCTGGTGGGTGGTATTGGGCTAGCCTGGCTGATTGTCGCGGGCATCGGCTACGCTTGGGAGAAGAAACACAGATGAAACGCCTACTTGCGCCGATCACGGCGATCTTGCTGATTCTTGTCGGGCTGGGAGTGCTATTCACGCAGAGTGAGCCGGTAGGAGCCGTCGAGGGAACCGTGACGTTCGCCCGAAACAAGAAGCCTTTTGCCCACGCCACGGTGATACTGTTTCCCGAAAAAGAGGGCGACACGCGACGCTGGCGTACACGCACCGATAGCCAGGGGCACTTTCTCCTACGGCATGTCCCCGTGGGAACCTACTCCCTCTCACCGCGAGCAGACCACCACCACGGAACGATCAAGGATCTGATCGTCCGGGAAGCCAAGATAACCACTGCCGAGACCAAGCTAGAGCCCAATGGCGCAACCCTGGAGCTAGCCTACACCCAGCAGCGAACATTTGGAACCAAAGAAATCCCCACTCTCACGATCACGGGAATCGGGGATTCGGGGCAGCAGATCGGCGTGGAGATCTTTCGCGCCCGCCTCTCCGACGTACTAACCAAACCCGAGCGAGCGACAGCGCTAGGACGACTCAGCAACCGCTGGGGCGAGGAGGCAGGCAAGCTCCCTGCCGCGCTCAAGCCGCTCTGTGAGACGCCTCTTGTTACCAACGAGGAGAAAGTCGCCCGGGTAGATACCGAGGGCTTCTTTACCCTGCGTATCCCCCTACGTGGCCTCCAGAGCCAGCCGGGGCTTTACTTCGCCCGCCTCACCCACAAGACCAACAAAACCACGGTCTGGACTTGGATTCATGCTACGGACACCGCGCTGGTGACATTTCGCTCACCGCTAGACAACCGCTTGGTGGCGTTTGCAGCGGAGCTGGAGAGCGGCAAGCCCCGCATCGGGGCACTCGTCCAGCACTTCCAAAACGGTACAGAGACAGCGCAGGCCACCACAGACGCGAACGGCCTCGCCACTCTGGAGCTTCCCTCGGCGCAAACGGCAGGAACGGCGACTCTGGCGACCCTGGGCGACGATGAAACAATGGTCTATGAGCAAGAAGGCTCCGATCCTGAGAGCAAGAACCTCATTGCCCATACCATCACTGACCGACCGCTCTACCGCCCGGGTCAGCTCATTCACTACAAGACCCTCCTGCGCCAGCCAACACCGGGGAGCCCCTACACCTACACCTTCCCCAAAGGCGGCACTGCGGAGATTCGCCTCAGTGATCCTACGGGCCTGGAAGTGCTTAAAGAGACACATCCGATCAGTGCCAGTGGGGCCGTGATCGGGGAGTTTGCGCTGAGCCCCGAAGCGCCGACAGGGTTTTACGATCTAAAAATTAATGTCGGGGGGCAGGAGCAGACCCACAGTATCGAGATCGCCTCGTACCGCAAGCCCGAGTTTTCCGTGAAAGTAACGCCCACCCAGACACGCGTTCTGCGAAACTCTACTTTGGAAGCCACGGTTGCGGCGACCTACTACTTCGGAGCGCCCGTCGCCAATGCCAAAGTCCACTGGAGCCTGACCCGCGAGACGGACTGGAGCGCCGACTACGACAACACAGGCTGGCCCAGCCTGGAAGAAGACCTCTCTGGGGAGGACTACGGCTCCGGGAGTTTGGTCGCCGATGGCGAGGGACGCCTTGATGGGACGGGGCGCTTAGTGCTCCGCCTGCCTACTGAGCCCGAAAAGCAAAAAGAAGACTCTGAGCCAGATACCGACGAGAACACTCCCAAGCGCACGTTTCCGCCTCAGACCGAGCGCTACAAGCTCTCCGCCTATGTCGAGGATGATGCCCAGCGCGAGGTGGAAAGTAGTGCGGAGGTCAGTGTCACCGCCGCCGATGTCAAAGTCGCGCTGACACCCGAGGGCTATCTGGCGCGAGCCGGACAACCCACCAAAGTTTTCGTCACCGTGCGCGACCACGATGGCAAGCCCCTGGTAAACGCGCCCGTGAGCCTTCGTGTCGAGCGCTTTGAGAAGACGAAAACACTGACGGTGCTCCCTACGCAGCAGGCCACAACGGGAGCCGATGGCCGAGCAATTCTGACGCTAACCCTCCCTAAGAGCGGCGACATTGACCTCATCGCCACCGCAAAAGACAGCAAAGGTCGCGAGGCGCAGACCCACCAGACCCTCTGGGTAACCCCCGCCGACGATACCGACGCCACGCAAAACGGCCTCTCGGGCCTGACCCTCGCGACTGACAAGCGCAGCTACGCCCCCGGCGAGACCGCCCGCGTGGTGATCGGGGCCGCCGAGACAGGGCAGACGGCAATTTTGACCATTGAGGGCGAGAAAGTCTATGAGACCATCGCTGTCCCCATCCGACAAAGTGTGACGACAGTAGAGATACCGGTGCGGGAAGCGTACGGCCCCAATGTCTCACTCGGTGCATGCTACATCCGCAATAAGACCTTTGCACAGACTGAGACACCACTGCGCGTCACGCTCCCCTGTAAGACCCTGAGTATCGCTCTCACCCCCGAAAAGCCTCAGTACGAGCCCGGCGATCAAGCAAAGTTCGATGTCGCGATCACCGACAGCGACGGCCAGCCTGTGATGACGGAGCTAGCGCTCTCTGTGGCGGATGAGGCGATCTATGCCCTAAAAGAGGACGATCCCAAGGCGCTGCGCAAGACTTTTTATCCCCACCGAACCAGCCGGGTTCGCACGCGCCACTCCTTTGAGATTCTCTACCTGGCAGGCGAGGGCAAAGATGGTATCAAGATCAAGACAAGGGAAAAATTCGTAGACACGGCCTACTGGAACCCGACTCTCCGAACCGATGCCACCGGCCACGCCAAAGTGGAGTTCACCCTCCCGGACAACCTCACGACTTGGCGTGCCGTCGCGCATGCCGTCACGGATCAAACCGCCGTGGGCTATGCACGCGCCAAGGTCATCGTCAACCGCCCGTTCTTTGTGCGTCTGGATATGCCACGCTTTGTGGTGGAGGGCGATCAGGTGCGACTCACTGGGCTCGTGCACAACAACAGCGGCCAGTCCCAGACCGCGCACCTGCGCCTCAAAGCCACAGGTCTACAAAATGCCGAGAAAACCCTGATGGTTGCCACGGGAACGGTCGGGGAAGCAAGCTGGAGCTGGCTAGTGCCCGGTGGCCTGCCCGAGTCCACAAGAGTCACACTGGAAGGCTGGACAGATACCAAGCTCACGGATGGCGTGAAGCTCCCGCTGACCGTGCGTCCCTACGCACGGGAGACCCTCACCAATATCGCGCTGACTCCCACAGCTATCCTAACGCTGCCTAGCGACGCCGTCCCCGAGCGCTCGTTTGTGACCATCCGGGTCGCCCCCAGCCTGCGCGCCACGGTGGCTGAGGCCGCCGAGTATCTTAAAAAATACCCCTACGGCTGTGTCGAACAGACCGTCAGCCGCTTCGTCCCCTTGATTGCAGCCGGAGTGGCCGACGGGCCCAGCGTAATGGCAGGAATCACCCGGCTCGGTGCGCAGCTCCAGGGTGAAAAAGGCTGGGGCTGGTGGTACAACGATGAGGCCGATCCCTGGCTGACCAGCTACGCCCTCTGGGGTCTCGCCGAGGCTCGCGATGCAGGCTACCCGGTTCCTCCCGCACTCTTCGAGAAAGGGGCAAAGTCCCTCTGGCCCTTGCTGGAGAACCCGAAAAAAAATCCCTCCCCCGACACCGCCTTTGCGCTCTATGTCCTGAGCCGCGTGGATGCGTCACGAGTACGCCTTCTGGGGGCTCCCCGGCTGATAGCAGTTCTGGCCCGCTTTGGAGCGCCCGACCGAAAGCGCCCCGAGACTCTCGCTTGGCTGACACTCTTCTGTAAAACGGTCGGCCTAGAAGCGCTACCCTACGCCACGGCTCTCGAAAAAAGAGCTGTCGTGGATGGTGTCTTTGCGCACTGGGCCAACGAGGGCTACAGCGGGAATGCCACGGAGCGCATGACGACAGCACTCGCCATCCGCGCCCTCCTCGCGACCAAACCACAGAGCCCCCAGATCGGGCAGGCGACGCGCTACTTGCTCTCTACCGCCACCGACGGCTACTTCGGCGACACGCGCGACACCGCGTTTGTCATCTCCACCCTCTGCCAGCTCCCGGAGTATGCCACGCAGTCAGTCCGTAGCGATCTGCCACAGCTCACGCTCAATGGCAAACCGCTGGCTCTCAAGCCCCGTGGTCGCATTTTAGAAGTGACCGTGCCCGGCACCGCACTCGCCTCAGGGGCGAATAAACTGGCGCTTGCGGGCTCTGGCTATGCCACAGCGACCCTGCGACAGTCCACGCGCACGGCCGCACTTCCCGCCCTGCCGGCTGCCGGGGTTCGCATCCGCCGAGAGTATATCCGGCTCGCCTCCGGCCCCAAGGGCCTGATCCCCGAGGCAGCCACCACGAAGTTTGCCCAAGGCGATACAGTGCGTGTTCGGCTGATCGTGGAAACGGACCAAAACATGGAGTACCTCCTGCTTGAGGATCGCTTCCCCTCAGGCTTTGAGCCCAATGCACGGGGCACCCTGGAAGAAGAGGATCTCTACGGCGAGTGGAGCTTCTGGTACTCCCACGTGGACGTCCGTGACGATCGTATTGCCGTCTTTGCCCGGCGATTAGAGAAAGGCAAGCATGTCTATGAGTACCACCTTCGGGCGCAGACCCTCGGCACAGCCCATGCCCTGCCCACGGCGCTAACCCCGATGTATGGAACCACCCTGCGGGCCGAGTCCGCAGGCGAGACTTTGGAGATTCGCTAACATGAAAGGTATCGCCGGATTTTTAGGAGGGGCGCTCACGCTGGGCGCTCTGACTGCTTTTTATCAGCAGAACCTACCTCTCGACGCAGGCCCGGGCAAGATTCACTGGAGCATGATCTTCCTGCAAGCTCTACCCGCAGGAGCCGCTCTTGGGTTGGGAGCAGAAATCGCCCTTCAGGTTCCCACAGGCGTGCGCCGTGCCTTCTGCTGCTTCGCTGCGGGGTTCCTCGCGCTGGTGCCACTGGGAATCTGGGGCTGGCTGACGGTCTCCGGCAACCCGTTTGAGGCAATTCCCAATCTCTTGCGGCTTCTCCTACTCTGCGCCCCAACCTTAGGAGCAAGCTCTCTCATGAGCCTCTGCGGTCTGTTTAGCCTGCGCCCGGGACGATTTCGAACAAAAAACGAAGAAAGCCCTCATTAGCCGCAACCGTTGTGCCGATTTTACGTCGTAGTAAGTAGCCATGGCCTTACAGCAACAATGCGAGCCCACCACAGCATCCGCAACCGAAGCCGCCTCGAAAACGGAGAGCACTCTGGTGGCTTTCTGGCGCGAGGTGATCGTCGAGAATCCTGTGTACCAGCGCGAGGTAGGCACCGTTGCCGTGCCCGTCACCTGCCCTCCGGAGAAAGCCGAAGCCCTCCGTGAGAAGCACCGAAAAAACCGTGCGGACTGGGGAAAGCTGCCCTTGTGGCAGAAGAGCTGGCGCACGCTTCGTCCCTATCTGATTACCTTCGCCATCGTGTATGCGCTAGTCCCCCTCTGGCTCACCTATCTCTCGCATGGCAGTGGTGGGTTCATCGGGCCACTGATTGGCCCCCTGATCGGTGGGATGTTTGGTGCTTCGGTGATGACTACGGCTGCCATTACCGGAGAGCGAGAGAAGCGAACCTGGAATGCTCTCTTACTCTCCCGGCTCACTCCCCAGCAGCTGATCGGAGGAAAAGTAGCCAGCATTCTACGTACACTGCTCATGGGTAGCGGGATACTCATCCCCATCGCGCTTGCCTTTGTGGTTCGGGGATTGCTCCCTCCTGCAACGCTCCTGCTGATTCCACTCGTCTTACTCCCCAACCTACTCCTCACAACACTCGTGGGGGTTCGGACATCGCTCTGGAGCAAAAACTCACAGGAGGCCCAAAAGAAGACGATGTGGCAAGGCTTAGGGCTGAGCTTGCTAGCCCTGATCGTTACCCTCAGCACCTTACTGGCACACTTTGAGAAGGCTCCTCTCGCACTTTTGCTTCTCGCACCTGTCTACTGCCTGATCGCGCTTCTTGCCAGCAAGCGGACGTGGCAAAAGCTACTAGGCGAGCTCTGGCGCGCACCGAAAGATTTTTCTGGCTAAATGCCAGAGAAAATGACATAATTTAACCTAGATACACACCAAATGGAGGCCACATGTACGGACAGAATCAAGCAGATCGCCAAATCCAACTTCCCACCCCGACCCAAACAACGGAGACTACGCCTTCTGCGCACACACTTCGGGAGTGGTGGGATCACCTAATCGTGAATAATCCCATCTTTCAGAAAGAGACTCTGGCACAGCGCCGTGTTCAGGACAAGAAACAGCCCGGAACGCGCGCCACCGAAAAAGCTCTCGGAGTCCTCGCGATCCTCGGGCTCTATGCGGGGATGTTCTACCTGATGTCTCTCGCTGCGGGAACGACCGATCCCAAGCCCGCCTTCTGGGGAATGCACGGCTTTCTTGTCGTGATTGAAGCTCTGGTGCTGATGATCGCGATGCCACTCCAAGCCGCCATGACCATCACGTCGGAGCGTGAGAAACAGACCTGGAACGCCCTCTTGCTCTCGCGCAACACTCCCCTCCAGATCCTGATCGGCAAGGCTGCCGCGACCATGCGCCCTATCGTGATGTTCTACGCCATCGTGCTTCCCGCGCTCCTCTGCACCGCGCTGGGCACGGGCATGGCATGGACGGGGTTTCTCGCCGCGCAAGTGCTGATTTTAGCAACCGCACTTCTGAATGTAAGCATGGCGACCTACTGCTCCCTGATTAGCAAGAAAAGCCAGCAGGCTTCGGGTAACGCGGGTGGCTGGGCGATTGTCCCAATTTTAGGTCTACCAGGCCTCACGGCAATCACCTACGCCGCTCCGGCGCTTCTGGCGAGCCTCATGGGAACCTCGTTCAACCCACCTGCCTGGTTCCACTGGCTAGCCTGGCTCCCCAATCTGTTCAACCCCGCGGCGGCGATCTTTGCCGCCCTCACCAACCCGGCGCTTTTTGGCCCCAACAGCGAGTTTCCCGCCTGGCTCTGGTTCTTTGTCCCGACGTTCTACCTGACGGTCTGCTGCCTGGCGATCCGAGGAATCTGGAAAAAGATGCTCACCCAGTTCTGGAAAACGCCCAAAGACCTCTCCGGATAGAAATAAAGTCTCCACGACTTCGGTCTATGGTATACTACGGCACGGGCCGCAGCCTTTAAATGCGGCCCGTATTTTATTGCCATGTCCACCGAAACTTCACCCTCAAAAAACGCTAAGTATATCTTTGTTACTGGCGGCGTCGTCAGTTCCATCGGTAAGGGGATTACCTCTGCCGCACTAGGCCGCCTGCTCCGCAACCGTGGCTTCAAAGTCACCATGGTCAAGCTCGATCCCTACATCAATGTGGATGCAGGAACCATGAACCCGTTTCAGCACGGCGAGGTCTTTGTCACCGATGATGGTGCGGAGACAGACCTGGATCTGGGGCACTACGAGCGCTTTGTGGACATTAACCTAAGCCGCGCTGCGAGTGTAACCACCGGGACAGTCTACGGCGCGGTGATTGCCAAAGAGAGACGCGGCGACTATCTGGGAGGAACCGTCCAGGTGATCCCCCATGTCACCAATGAGATCAAGGAGCGCATTATTGGGCTGAGCAAGTCCACGGGCGCAGATGTGGTGCTCGCCGAGGTAGGAGGGACGGTCGGGGATATTGAGGGCCTGCCGTTTCTCGAAGCGATCCGCCAGATGAAGCGCGATGCGGGGGCGGGCAATGTGCTCTTTGTCCACGTGACCCTGATCCCCAGTGTCGGGCCGTGGAACGAGATCAAGACCAAGCCGACCCAGCACTCCGTGATGCGCCTGCGTGAAGTCGGGATTGCACCGGATGTGCTGGTCTGCCGCGTCAAAGAGGGCCTCTCCGAGGAGCATCGCGAGAAAATCGCGCTCTTCTGCGACGTGGATGCCAATGCGGTGATCCCCGCCCGCGATGTGGAGACAATCTACGAAATCCCGGTGATCTACGAGCAAGAGGGCTTTGCGGACTTAGTGGTCAAGCGCCTCGGACTGCCCCAGAGCGAGTCCAACTTAGAGGAGTGGAAAACCATTGTGGAGCGTGTTCTGCACCCCGTCCATACTGTCTCCGTCGCCGTCGTCGGAAAGTATGTTCAGAACGGTGATGCCTACATCTCCATCGCCGAGGGGCTACGTCATGCCGGCATCCAGCACAACTGCCGTGTCGAGATTGACTGGGTAGACTCCGAGGCACTCGAAGAAGAGGGTGTGGATGTTATCGCGCGGCTGAAAAATAGCAATGCGATTGTGGTCTGCCCTGGCTTTGGGGCACGCGGCATTGAGGGCAAGATCGAGGCAGTACGCTACGCTCGCGAGCACAAAGTCCCCTACTTTGGCATCTGTCTCGGGATGCAGATGGCGGTGATCGAGTTCGCTCGCAATGTCTGCGGCCTAGCAGGTGCCAACTCGACGGAGATGGACGAGAAGACCCCCCACCCCGTGATCCACCTGATGCACGACCAGTACCAAGTTGAGGATAAAGGGGCGACTATGCGCCTGGGACTCTGGGACTGCCACCTGACCGAGGGGAGCCTCGCCGCAAAACTCTACGGAACGAGCTTTATTCAGGAGCGCCATCGCCACCGCTACGAGTTCAACAACGACTACCGCGAGCAGCTCACGGAGGCGGGCCTGACCTGCTCCGGGATCAACAAAGACAAAAATTTAGTGGAGATTGTTGAGATCTCCGACCATCCGTTCTTCGTGGGGGTTCAGTTCCACCCTGAGTTCAAGAGCCGCCCCAACCGCGCCCAGCCACTCTTCGCGGGGCTGATTGAAGCGGCCTTGAAGAGTAAAACGCCATAGAATCGCGGGTACAATAGGCACATGCAAAAAGCGAAACTTCAAAATCCGGCGGCGCTCAAGGAGAAAGCCCCGGCTAAGTTCAAGGTAAAGTTCGAGACGACCAAGGGCGTCTTTGTCTTAGATGTCACGCGGGATCTATCTCCCAATGGCGTGGATCGTTTCTACAATCTCGTCAAAAACGGCTTCTTCGACGGCATCAAGTTCTTCCGCGTGGTCAAGGGCTTCGTGGTTCAGTTCGGTATTCACGGCGACCCGAGCCTGGCAGGCAAGTGGCTGGAGAGCAATATCCCCGATGATGCCGTTAAAGGCAGCAACAAGCGCGGCACCCTCACCTACGCCAAGTCCGGCGCTCCCAACTCCCGCTCCACCCAGCTCTTTATCAACCTTGCCGACAACAGTCGCCTCGATGACATGGGCTTCTCCCCGTTTGCCCAGGTCACCAAGGGCATGGAAGTGGTAGATAAGCTCTTTGGCGAGTACGGCGAGCAGATCACATCGCTTCAGGGCGAGATCGCGGCAGGGGGAAATAAGTTTCTGGAGAAGAACTTCCCCAAGCTTGATGCCATCAAGACCGCAAAGATCATCAAGTAGTTGAGCCTCCTGCGCCTGCACGGCGTCACCGTGCGTTTCGATGACCGGCGGGTCTTGCGGGAGGTCTACTTCAAGCTGGCCAAGGGGGAGCGGGTCGGACTGATCGGGCAGAATGGGACGGGAAAAACCACGCTCATTCGGCTCTTTCTGGGCGAGCTCGCTCCCACCGAGGGCCGAGTGGAGCAGGAGCCGGGTCTGAAAGTCGGCTACTTCTCCCAGTTCTCCCAGCTCGACAGCACACAGACCGTCGAGGAAGTGCTGGGCGAGGTGCTCGCGGAGCCAAAAGCAATTGAGGCGGAGCTTGAGGCAATCGCCGCTCAGTTCACCGACGATGGGGCCGATCTGGAGGCTCTTTTAGAACGCCAAGCAGAGCTTTTGGAGCGCATGGAGGTGCTTGACGGCTGGAACTGGCAGGTTGCCGTGGACACGGTTCTCGGCAAGCTAGGTTTCTCCCAAGAGCACCGGACGCGGCCCATCGCGCAGCTCACGGGCGGGTGGCGCAACCGTGCGGCGCTGGCGAAGATTCTCTTAGAGTCGCCCGATGCGCTTCTCTTAGACGAGCCAACGAACTACCTTGATGTCGAGGGGGTTGCCTGGCTGGAAGAGTGGCTCCGGGGCTTTTCGGGGGCAGTGCTTCTCGTCTCCCACGACCGGCAGTTCTTGGATCGTGTCGTCACACGTATCGTCGAGCTGGAGAACTATAAGCTCAGCGACTACGCGGGCAACTACAGCGACTACGTGCAAGAGAAACCGTTTCGCCTGAAGACCAGCGAGCGCCAGTTTCTGCATGAAGAAGAGCTGCTGCTCCTAGAGGCCGAGGCGCTGAAAGAGCACAAAGAGCGGCGCGAGCGCAAGCTTGCGGATTTGAAGAAGCGGGTCACGCCGCGCCCCGCGCAGGTGCTGATCACGGAGATCTACGAAGGCCTACACGTCCGCGAGAACCTACTGCGCGTTGAGGACTTGTGCAAAGCCTACGGCGAGCAGACGCTCTTTACCAACCTCACCTTCGAGCTCCACGGCAACGAGCGCCTGGCCATTGTCGGGCGTAACGGCAGCGGCAAGTCCACGCTCTTGCGCTTGCTCACGGGAGAGGAAGCGCCCGACTCGGGACTGGTGCGCTGGGAGGGCGGCGTAAAAGCAATCCACTTCAACCAGCTCCTCGAAAATCTTGATCCCAAAGACACGCTCTCGCACGCCATCAACACCTTCGGGCTGGCCTTTCATGCACCGCGCAAGCATGTCCATAAGTTCTTAGAGATGCTCAGATTCTCCGAGATGGATCGGATGCAAAAGCTCGGGACGCTCTCGGGTGGCCAGAAGTCTCGTGTCGCGCTGGCGCAGTGCCTACTCTCTGGCTCCCCCGTGATTATCTTAGACGAGCCCACGAATCACCTCGACATGCCCAGCATTCAAGTGATGGAGCAGGCCCTGATCCACTTCCCCGGCGCGGTCTTAGTGGTCAGCCACGATAGATTCTTCCTAGACAAAGTCGCCACCCGCCGCCTCATCTTTGAGGGCGAGGGCAAAATCCGCGAAGAGAGTGCCTAGCGTTTACCGGTTTCTATTGAACCTTTTTCACGAATCGTCGCCGCCGGTTGAAAACCGGCGTCTGCAATGGCGCAAGCGCCGCGAAGCCGGGTACCCTCTGGGTGCGGGCTACCGAGTCCGTCTCCCCAGCCCGGCACGGGCTTTCCAGCCGCAGGCTACCCAGACGCCTCATTTCATGGGGCGGCGGAGCGATTCGTGCAAAAGGCTCGATTGACAACAGATTGCATTTTCAGGTAGACTCCCTGACAACACTACCAGCATCCTGCTCGCTTCGTGGGCATGAGGCTGGTAGTTTTCGTTTCGTAAGGAGTTCCTTTTGAAAGTTTTATTCCAACGACTCTCCCTCGCAGGGATCGTCTCCCTCGGTTTGCTAGTGGGCAGAGCCCATGCGGATGTTGTCTTCACACTTCAACAATCGGTGCCTGGCCCCATCACAGTAGGAACCGACTCCGTCTTTAATATTTTCATCCGCTCCAACAGCGGTCCTGTGACTATTGGAGTCATATCCTTAAATATCACCGCAGGTCACAACTTCGTGGCGGGAACAAACAATTTCTTTGACTTGGTAGATGCCGGCTGGCTGTTTCCCTTTGATTCTTCGACTAACAGATTTGTCGGTTTAGACACTCTTGTAGGAAAGCCCTTAGGAGGCAGTGACACACTTCTGGCAACAGTCACTCTGAGCGCGGCAGGAGCCGTGCCAGGAACTTACTCGATCTCCTTAGAGAGCCCGGACGCTCTCGATTCCTCACTTGCGCCAATTCCAGCAGTTAACTCAGGCCCTCTGAGCTACACGATTGCCGCCGCGAGCACGGCGGCCCCAGAGCCCGCCTCCGCACTCTTGGTACTCGCGGGTGCCTGCTGGATTGCCCGTCGTAGAAATCCGCGTACTCGCTAGTGCAGCCGATTAGGGAGCGTGGAAGGATCGCTTACCTCGGCTAGGAGATTCTCTCCCGTGATAGCCCAGGACGGTAAACCTCCGGGCTTTAGGGCCTTCGGCCGCCTCGTCGTCACTCGTCGGTAAAAATTCCGCCGAAGGCGCGGCGCGAAGCGCCCTACAGCCCGACGATTTCCGTCGAGGCGATTTCCGTCACAAGATTTGAGACAGTAGCGAATTTTTCCCGAGTTAAGAAAGCCGTATTTTGTTGAGGATCATGGGTGAGGGGTGGCCTCACTACCCTTTTGTTGGCTTCTTGCGCTCGCTCGTTCGCACTCCCCCGACGGCTTCGTACTCGCTGCTGTCACGACCGTACTTTCCGGCGGCTTTGGAAAGCACCCGGCTACTGAACGTTTTAAGCGCTTTATCCAGATCATCCAGCTCATTGGCGAGCGTGTCTGCTTCGGAGAGCTTTTGATTGTAGGCAACGAGCTTTGCATCCGCTTGCTTGGAGAGAGTGTCTAGCGAAGCCACACTAATCCCATCCCCGAGGTCAAGCGTTTCTTCAATAGACTTCATTCCCGATAATCGAACCTTCGCCTGATTCTGTGCCGACGACGCAACTCTTTTCTTCAGAGCCATTACTTTTGTTCCTTCCTTAAACCAAAAATATCAAACCTCAGACCAAACTGTTCCAACCTCGAACTAAACTAGTTGAAGGTTTTACTAAACTAGTTGAATGTTCAAGTAATTTGTAGCAACCTCGGACTAGTCTAGTCTCTCTCCCAGAGAAATTATTTCGACGTTTCCCTCAGGCTGAAAATCTATCCCCAGATGACTACCCTTGAGAAGTGCGGTTCCCAGAAGGGGACGCTTTCCCGTCGCAAGAACCGCAACAGCAACATTCTCATCGTGCCAGCGAATCTGTCCCCGATGCACGGCCACCCGAGTACTACTATCATCTGCTAGATTGATGTCAAGCTCCATGATAAAGGGTAGACCCAGTGCGCGAATCGCTTCCGTAGGCAATGTCATCGCACCTTCAAATCCCGTGTCTACGACAAACTCAATGCCAATTGCGGGGTTCTCGTCGCGTAGAAAAAAGACCGTCAGACACGCCTGATACGAATGAATACTGCCTTTCATGAGGAAGTGCGTGAGAGGCTTCCGGCCCCGAGAGCAAAGACAGCATCATAGCCGATGCGCTCCCCCCAGACCGGTGCGCCGGGGTGACGTATCAGCAGGCGATCTGTGGCCTTGAGCAGATCCTCGTCCACCTCGAAATCCCCGGACTCAATATCAATCGAGACGATCTTTCCCAGGTTATCCGGGGTCTCCACAAGCGAGCGAACTAGCCTCTCGTAGACTTCCTTTCCGCGACGACGGATCTCCTCACCAGAGGGCATTGTATTTTCCATAGTCCTATTGTATAGCTAAGTATTTCCCCCTACCAGTCGTGGACAGAGCCGTCGGCACGGCGGCAGACGGGCAGGTAGTTGCGCTGGTAGGGATATTTCTTCGCCGCCTCCTCGTTGATATCACACCCCAGCCCGGGTGCTTCTGAGGGCCAGAGCCTGCCGTCTCGGTACTCCGGTGCGCCGGGAAAAACCTCGTGGACGACCTCGGGGAAGAAGACCATTTCTTGAACGCCGAAGTTGGGGATTGAGACATCCACATGGACGTTGGCGCAGTGGGTGGCGGGGCCAATGTCGCCGGGGCCGTGCCAAGCGGTCTGAATCTGAAACGGCTCGGCCAGAATCGCGACTTTCTTAGCCTCCGTGATGCCGCCCAGGTGCCCGATATCACAGCGGATAAAGTCAATCAGCTGCTCGGTGAAGAGCGGCAGACACTCGTACTTGGAGTGAAACAGCTCCCCCATCGCCAGCGGCGTGGTCGAGGCATTGCGCACTAATCTAAAGCTCTCTTTATGCTCGGGGCGCAGGGCGTCTTCGAGGAAGAACAGATGGTAGGGTTCGAGTTCTTTAGCGAGGCGCGCGGCCTGAATCGGGTTCAGGCGCTCGTGGACATCGTGGAGGAGATTCAGCTCATCACCAAGCTTGTCACGCAAGTAAGCAAACATCTTCGGGACGACTCTCAGATAGCTGGCGGGCTCCCAGTTTCCCTCGACATGAGGCATCGGGCCACCATCGCCGCTGCCTTTTCCCAGCCAGCTCGCACTCGCAGCTTCGGCAGCACCGCCCATGCCGTAGGTAGACGTCGCGCCCGGAACGGGGCACTGGACACGGATATGCGAGAAGCCTCTCGCCATCGCCGCACGCACCGAGTCCTCCAGCTCCTCGTTCGTGTGGCCGCCGCAGTGGGTGTAGGCCCAGGCCCCCTCGCGGGTCTTGCCACCCAAAAGCGAGTAGACGGGAAGCCCCGCCCGCTTGCCCTTGATGTCCCAGAGCGCGATATCAATCCCGGCCAGCGCCGTCATCAGCACGGGGCCACCGCGCCAGTAGGTGCCGCGAAAGAGCATCTGCCAGATGTCCTCGATCTGGTCAGGGTCACGGCCAATGAGCAGCGGCGCAAGGTGCTCCTCAAGCGCAGCGGCAACG
>NZ_JANNYP010000491.1:0-20010 GCF_031410135.1 Armatimonas sp.
TCACGGAAGCCCTGGCTGACGAGAACCGCTATGTGCGTGGCCACGCCACGATTGCACTGGAGCAGCTCGGCTCCGCGTCACCCGAGGCTCTCAAGGCACTTATTCATCACTTCCACACCACACGCTGGTGCCCGATCACGACTCGTGAGAGCACTTTTTAATATGAAAGCGACACTTCTCCTTGCCGCCTTTCTGCTCGCGCTGCCCTCTGTTGCACAGCCTCCCAAGCCCAATGTGATCTTTATTCTGGCCGATGATCTGGGGATCGGAAATGTCGGGTGTTACGGCGCAGATACGGCGAAAACGCCTCATATTGACAAGCTTGCCGCCTCAGGGACGCGCTACACGAAGGCGTTTACTGCGGCGCTGTGTGGGCCGTCGCGGGCGCTGATCATGACGGGGCGCTATGCGTTTCGCAATGGCTCGACCAACCAGGATGCCTGCCAGCAGATGCCGCTTGAGGAGCTTCGGCTAGGCACGACGTTTAAGTCGGCGGGCTACGCGACAGCGGCGATTGGCAAGTGGGGCCAGCTTCCGGGCGAGCCCAACCAGGTGGGCTTTGACGACTACCTGCGCTTCAACGGTAGCGGCGTCTATCAGAACAAGCCCGGCGGCAAGGTCGAGGCGTATCGCGCCAACGGTAAGGAGCTCAAGCTGACCGACAAAGAGTACATGCCGGACATCATGCACGAGCAGGCGATGGCGTTTCTAAAGAAAAACCAGGCAAAGCCCTTCTTTCTCTACTACTCGATGGTGCATGTCCACGGCGATATCCAACCGACACCCGATAGTGCGCCCAGTAGCAAGGATCTCTTTGGCGACAATATCCGCTACATGGACAAGCTGGTTGGTAAGCTTGTCGCCCAGCTTGACGCGCTGAAGCTGCGCCAGAACACGCTGATCATTTTTATTGGTGATAACGGGACGGCAAAAGGCCCCAGTGAGCTCTCCACGATCCACGGACGGAGCCTCTCGGGTTCAAAAGGCACGATGCTGGAGTGTGGGGGCTTGGTTCCGATGATCGCCAGCTGGCCCGGCAAGACGCCCGCCGGAAAAGTCTCCGACACGCTGATTGACTCCTCGGACATGCTCCCCACGTTCGCCGAGCTGATGGGCGCAAAGCTCCCCGAAAAGACCGTCTTTGATGGGGTGAGCTTCGCCCCGCAGCTTCAGGGCAAGCCCGGCAAGCCCCGCTCCTGGGTCTACAACCAGCTTGCCAATATGTGGTACGTCCGCGAGCAGGGCTGGAAGCTCAACCACCTCGGTGAGCTCTACGACATGGCCGATGCCCCGTTTACCGAGAAGCTCATCGCCGCCGGAAGCGAGACGCCCGCCGCCAAAGCCGCCCGTGCCAGACTTGCCGCTGTGCTTGCCACGCTCAACCCCGCAGGGGGCATCGTGGACAAGGGCGATGGCACGGGCCGTCACGCCAACAAGGCCAAGAAGAAAGAAGACGCGGCGGCAGCAGCGGTCACAGACAAGATACTCGAAGGGCGCTTCGATAAGCTCGATACCAAGAAGACGGGCAAGCTGACCCTGGAGCAGTTTTTGAGCAACAAGCCCGACCCGGAGGTCGCCAAGGCACGCTTTGCCAAGCTCGACACCAACCATGATGGCATCCTCACCCGCGAGGAGTTTTTCGCACAAGGCAAGACATAACCCGAAAGCCCATGCAACAACTTAATCTCACCCCACTTCCCGAAGTGCAAGCGCTGCTGGATCAGGCGAGGAAGGCTCTCATGGCCAACCAGGTCGCTGAGGCGCTGGCATTTTATGACCAGGCTTTAGCCAAGGCGCGGGAGCGGACAGATCGCACGGGGGAGGCCACCACGCTCCAAGGCATTGGGATCGTCTACCGAAACACCGGCCAGACACAAAAAGGGCTAGAGCTCTTCAACCAAGCTTTGCCGATCTTTCAGGCCACAGGAGATAAGAAAGGCGAGGCGGGGGTGCTTCAGAGCCTGGGTGTCCTCTCCGTGGCGATGGGGCAGCCCCAGAAGGCGCTGGAGTTCTACAACCAGGCCTTGCTGATCGTCCAGGCCGCCCGTGACAAGCAGCGCGAGGCCAATGTGCTCAATGGTATTGGGGTTGTCTACTTCAGCACCGGCCAGCCGCAGAAAGCCTTGGAGTTCTTCAACCAGGCTCTCCCGATCTTTCGTACCCTCGGTGATAAAGTGAGCGAAGCCTCCTCACTTCAAAATATCGGCAACTACTACACGGCAACGCGCCAGTTTGAGAAGGCACTTGAGTTCTACAACCAGGCCTTACCGCTCACGCAGGCGCTGGGCGATCGGCTCAGTGAGGCCAGTATGCTCACCAACATGGGGAGCCTCTATACCATGATGGAGCAGCCACAGAAGGCTCTGGAGTTCTTCAACCAGGCCCTCCCAATCCGGCGTACGATCGGTGACAAGAGCGGCGAGGCGGCCACACTCCAGAATATCGGAACTCTCTACGCGACGATGGATCAGCCGCAAAAAGCGCTGGAGTTTTACAACCTCTCTCTCCCGATTCGGCGTGCAATCGGCGACACCAGCAACGAGGCCGCTACCCATAGGCGGATGGCGGAAGCGGAGGTCAAGCTCAAGCACCCCGCGCAGGCCGAGGGACACTACGCCCAGGCCATCGCGCTCTACGAGACCATCCGTGACAACATGGGGGGGCTCTCGGAAGCAAAGGCCTCATTTCTGCGCTCCACGATCTCTACCTACTACGGCTACTTGAACCTCTTGTTGGAACAAGGCAAGGCGACGGTCGCCTTTGACGTTGCGCAGAAGACCAAGGCCCGCTCTCTGCTGGATCTCATGGCATCGGGCCGCGTCAACCTTGATGGAGAGCTCACCCCCGAGGAGCAAGCGCAGGATAAGGCACTTCGCCAGAAGGCAAGTGTGCTCAATCAGCAGATGGTGAAAGAGGGTGTCGAGAACGAAGTGGGAGCGAAGAAGCGCTTTGCCGCTCTCAAGGAGGAGCTGAAAACCACTGAGAGCCAGCTTCAGACCTTCACGGATACGCTCTATGCGCGCCACCCCAAGCTTGCTCAGAAACGCATTGCTAAGACCGCAGCAGCGACTGAAATTTCCAAGCTCCTGTCCGCCGATACAGCCTTGCTGGACTACATCGTGCTGAGTCAAGACAAGCTGGCGCTCTTTGTCGTGACGCGCAGTGGCGTCAAAGCCCTTACTTTGTCCGTTCCCTATGCCAAGCTCGTCACCAAAGCCTCTGACTTCCGTTCTACTTGTGCCGATCCAAGGAAAGACTACAAAAAGCTCGCGCAAGAGCTGCACGCTCAGCTATTCGCCCCAGCGGCCAAGCACCTCACGGGAGCAAAGCGCCTCATCGTCTGCCCCGATGGTGCGCTCTGGGACATTCCGTTTCAGGCCTTGCTCTCCAATGGTCAGTTCCTGGCCCAGCGCTACGAGCTAGCCTATGCCTACTCCGCCACGGGCGCACAAGCGGCACTGACGGCAAAGACGGGGCGTGCCAAGCCCACGCAGACTCTGCTCGCCCTCGCCAATCCTGACTTCGGCTCCAGCCAGCGCTTCGGCGATCTAGACGACCTACCAGGACAGCGTCCGATTACGGCACCCAACCGGCCCATCACCGCGCCCAACCGTCCGATTGACACGCCGTCAAGACCCATTGATACACCGAGTCGTCCAATCACGGCACCCAACCGACCTCTGACTGCTCCAAACAGACCACTCACCGCACCGAATCGCCCTATAGACACGCCATCCAGGCCCATCACGGCACCAAACCGCCCTATTGACACCCCGTCACGCGCTTTTGATAGTGTCTCACGTGGCAAGGCCATTGTCGCACTTCCGGGCACCCAGCGCGAGGCGGAGGCTCTTAAGAAGCTCTTTCCTAGCGCAACCCTCATGATGGGCAAAGCCGCGCAAGAAACCAAAGCCAAGACCGAGGCCAGCAAGTTCAAGTACCTCCACTTCGCCACGCACGGCTTCTTCAACGATGCTAGTCCGTTGCTTTCCTCACTCGTCATGGCACAGCCAGACTCGGACAGCAAAGAGGATGGGTTCTTGACCGCACGCGAGATTTTCGAGCTGGACTTATCGGCAGAAATGGTGGTGCTGTCCGCGTGCAACACGGCACGCGGGGTTCAACGCACCGGGGATGGTGTGATCGGCCTGACGTGGGCACTGTTTGTCGCGGGCTGCCCGACGCAAGTGGTGAGTCAGTGGGCGGTGGACGATGCGAGCACAGCAACCCTGATGACGAGCTTCTACGGCAACTTAGCCAAGGGCAAGCTGGGCAAGGGGGCGGCGCTGCGGCAGGCATCGCTCTCGCTGATGAGCAGTCCTAAGCACGCGCACCCCTACTACTGGGCTCCGTTTGTCCTCATGGGAGACTGGAGATAGCTGCATGACCAATATTCTGATTATCCTCACCGATGACCAGGGGCGGGGGGATTATAGCGCCTTTGGCACCAAGGACATCCAGACGCCCCATATTGACCGGCTCTTTCGCGAGGGCGTGGAGTTTCAGAACTTCTTTGCCAATAGTGCGGTCTGCTCCCCGACCCGTGCCGCGCTCCTGACGGGCTGCTACCCAGACCGTGTGGGGGTGCCGGGGGTGATTCGCGACGAAAACCCGGAGAACTCCTGGGGATATCTCGCGCCGGGTGTGCGGCTGCTTCCCCAGGTGCTCAAGCCCGTGGGCTACCACTCTGCGCTGATTGGCAAGTGGCACCTGGGAACGAGCTCGCCCAACCTACCCACGGAGCGGGGCTTCGACTTCTTCCACGGCTTTCTGGGCGACATGATGGATGACTACTGGACCCACCGGCGCAACGGCCAGAACTACATGCGCCGCAATAAGAAAACCATTGAGCCGAAAGGCCATGCCACTGACCTCTTCACCGACTGGGCCTGCCAGTATCTCACGGAGCGGGCGAAGGCAAACCGGCCCTTCTTCCTCTATCTCGCCTACAACGCGCCCCACGACCCGATCCAGCCGCCGCCGGAGTGGCTGGAGAAAGTCAAGCAGCGCGAGCCCGGCATGAGCGAGAAGCGCGCCAAGCTCGTGGCCTTGATCGAGCACATGGATGCGGGCATTGGGAAAGTGCTGGACACGCTGGACACGCTGGAGAAGACGGGACTGGCGAAAGACACGCTCGTGCTCTTCACGTCGGACAATGGCGGCGTGCTGGCCAATGGCGCTAACAACGGCCCGTGGCGCAGCGAAAAAGGCCACATGTACGAGGGCGGCCTGCGCGTTCCCGGCGCGGCACGCTGGCCCGGCGTAATCGCCCCCGGAACTACCACCGAGCGCACCACCCTGACCATGGATCTCTTCGCCACGTCGTGCGCTGTGGCGGGCGTGTCGATTCCCGCAGGCATTGATGGCACCAGCTTCCTGCCCACGCTACGCGGTGAGCCCGAGCCGCCCGAGAGCCGGGCTCACTACTTTGTGCGCCGAGAAGGCGGCGTGGCCTACGGTGGCAAGACCATCGAAGCGCTCCGCCGGGGGGAGTGGAAGCTGCTGCAAGACAGTCCGTTTGCGCCACAAGAGCTCTACAACCTCAAGGCTGACCCTCTGGAGAGCACTAACCTTGCCACGAAGAACCCTGAGGTATTCCGTGAGCTTGCCGCCGCACTCAGGCGGCAGATTCAGCAGGGAGCCACCGTTCCCTGGCAGCGCTTGGAGCCACCAAAATGAACCACGCGAAACTCGTTGTGGCCCTCCTCGTCCTCCTATCTTTTATCTTCCCCCGCCCGGCAAAGGCTAGGGGGCAGGAGCTAGAGAAGCCCAATATTGTCTATATTCTGGCCGATGACCTGGGCTACGGCGATGTGCAGTGCCTCAACCCTAGTCGTGGCAAGATCAAGACGCCGGAACTGGATAAGCTCGCCACGCAGGGGATGACCTTTACGGATGCACACAGTGGCTCGTCGGTGTGCACGCCCACACGCTACGGCCTGCTCACGGGGCGCTATGCCTGGCGAACCCGGCTACAGAGTGGCGTGTTGGACGGCACCGAGGACCCACCCCTCATCGCGGCAAGTCGGCTGACCGTGCCAGCGTTCCTCAAGCAGCAGGGCTACACCACGGCGGCGATTGGCAAGTGGCACCTGGGTTTTACGTCCACCCTTCCCGAGAGCGTCACGGCCTCAGTGCAGAAAAAAGCCGGGCTGCCAGCGGGTGCGCGGATCATAGAGAGCCCGACCACACGCGGCTTCGACTACTTCTGGGGCTGCTCCAATGCCCGCACGATGTCCGGCCTGATTGAGAACGACAAGGTGATCGAGAACATTGAGCCGATCACGATGCTCCCGCGTCTTGGGCAGCAAGCTGTTCGCTATGTCAATGAGCACGCGAGTGCGGCAAAGGCGGGCAAGCCGTTCTTTCTCTATGTCCCGCTGACATCGCCGCATACCCCGATTGTCCCCACCAAGGAGTGGAAAGGCAAGAGTGGCCTGGGCGACTACGGCGACTTCGTGATGCAGACCGATGCCATCGTGGGCGAGGTGCTCGCGGCGCTGGAGAAGAACGGCCTGGCAAAAAATACGCTCGTGGTTTTCACGAGCGACAACGGCTGCTCCCCGGCGGCGGGGACGGAGAAGCTGGAGGCGCAGGGGCACTTCGCCAGTGCACAGCTCCGGGGTTACAAAGCCGATATCTGGGATGGCGGCCATCGCGTGCCGTTTTTCGTGCGCTGGCCGGGCAAGGTTGCGCCGGGCTCAAAAACGACCCAGCTGGTCTGCCACACGGATCTCATGGCCACTTGTGCCGAGCTTCTGGGAGTCACGCTTCCGGATACCGCAGCAGAGGATAGCATCAGCTGGCTCCCCGTCTTGCTAGGTCGCGGCAAAGGCATGCCACGCGAGAGTATCGTGCACCACTCGATCCATGGGAAGTTCGCAATCCGCCAGGGTAGCTGGAAGTTGGAGTTCTGTTCAGGCTCGGGCGGCTGGGGCAAGCCGGGCGATCCCGAGGCGGCCAAGAGTGGCCTGCCTGCGGTGCAGCTCTACGACCTGAGCACGGACATCGCGGAGACCAAGAACCTTGCCGCCGAGCGCCCCGAGGTTGTCGCACAGCTCACGAAGCTTCTGGAGCGCACCATTGCCGAGGGACGGAGCACGCCGGGGGCAAAGCAGAGAAATGATATCTCGGTGGTGTTTCAGAAATCCGATGCGAAACCCAAGAGGGTAAAAAATAAGTGATAGAATGACGTTTTGCAAGGTAAAAGGGTACCTTCGCAAGAATTCTCTAAGCTAAAGTTCCTCGATAGAGGAGAGCGGAAGCCTAAGGGGAAATAGGTAGATAAGGCTAATGAATTTTTATGAATAAAATGGATCAACGACGGTTTGCTTTTACTCTGATCGAGTTACTTGTGGTTATCGCTATTATTGCTATACTCGCCGCGATTTTATTTCCTGTTTTTGCTCAGGCACGCGAGAAAGCTCGTCAGACAAGCTGCCTTTCGAACCTGAAACAGCTAGGAACGGGCGTCTTGATGTACGTACAGGACTACGATGAGACCATGCCACGCCCTTGGTCAGGGGCGACGAATACATGCTCCACGGCGGAGACGGCGAATCCATCGCGATATAAGTGGATGGACGCGATCTATCCTTATGTGAAGAACGAGCAGATCTTTAACTGTCCCAGCAACGCACGCCAGAATAAGTACCGCAACAGGAATGGGTGCAACTACGGCAGCTACGGCATGAACTCTACCTATTGGGGGGCGGGTGATAACTTCTCGGGACCGGGGTATGCTTCTCTTCCCTCCATCGCGCAGCCTGCGGACACGATCTGGCTTGGAGAGATCGCCACTGCTGCCAACAACCAGTGGTTTGAGATTCACTGGCAAGGCCCCGCTCAGAACCCGGCGATCTCCACGACAATTCCTCGTACAATGGCTCAGTTGATCGAGGTTCACCATCAGATGACCAATGTCACGTTCTGTGATGGACATAGCAAAGCGATGAGCCTCTCACAGCTAGCCGAGCGACACACCGTCGGCGGGCAGATCGTCTACTGGCGCTTCACGGTTGAGGAAGACTAGGGCTAAAAAGAGAGTCTGGGGAGGAAAGTTCGTGCTTCGAACTTTCCTCTCATTTTTGTTTTTTGTAAAACAGAATTTGACACATCGGAATTTTTGCTTTACAATTATCCAAGATGCCGACACCACCCGCCTATCTGCGTGTCAAAGAACAGCTTCTCCGTGATCTGTCTGACTTGAGTACGCCGGTTGGCAAGAGCTGGCCGACGGAGAGTGAGCTTCAGGAGCGCTACCAGGTCAGCCGCCCCACGATTAGCAAGGCACTGACGGCACTGGTGGCAGAGGGTGTGCTTACTCGTGTGCCGGGTCGCCGTGGGTTCGTCGTGGCTCGCCCCACAGAAGAAACACGTCCTCCGATTCTTCGGATCGGCCATGTGGCGGTGGTCAATACATTGGGTCCCAGTGCCCTCTTCCAGCTCCAGCAGTATGTGGGGCTAGGGGTTTGCACGGCGGCGGAGCGGCAGGGCTACCGGGTGGTGAGTTCCGCCTCGGGGCTCAGTGTGGCGAGGGAGCGCGCTGCCGTGGAGGATCTTCTCGCCATCGGGGTGCAGGGTCTGGTTATCTCCTCCTGTCCACGCTCGCTTGAGGAGCAGGCAACCGACTACCTGATCCACGAGGATCTTGGGGTGCCCGTGGTGCTAACCGGGATGCTCCCCCAGGGGAACCCGCACGCCGCCGTGGTGTTTGACAATCGGCGGCTCAACTACGAGGTCACTAGTACACTTCTCGCACAAGGTCACCGACGAATTGGTCTGCTCACACGCCCCACGGAAATCTACCACCTGCCCCTGCGCGAGCGGCTCCAGGGCTACAAGGATGCGCACCGGGACCACTCCCTGCCCGTAGACCCTGCACTGATTCTGGCGCTTCCGCCCGCCGTCCAGCAGTGGGATCGCAATGCCTGTCTGCACACGACACTGGAGACCCTACTGGATCGCTGGCTCGCCCTGCCCGAGCGTCCCACAGCTCTTATCGCGCTGGAGGACTTAGTGGCGATCGAGTTTATCGAGCTGCTTCAGCAGCGTGGGCTGCGCGTCCCTGAGGACATGACCGTCTTTGGTTTTGATAATTTGGAGATCGGGCGACACTTCCAGCCTGCGTTTCCTACCACCCAGCCAGACTTCCAACGAATGGGAGAGCTGGCTTGCAACGTACTTCTGAACGGAATCGCATCGGGGGAGCTACCTCAACAGACCTATGTTCTCCCCGTGCCACTCCTGCTCCGAGGCACATCGCCGTAAAAGAAACGGCAATTCATCCTAACAGTGAGGTTTTAAAATGTTTAAATTAGATCAGAAACGATCCGCGTTCACGCTGATAGAGTTACTTGTGGTGATCGCGATCATTGCGATTCTTGCCGCGATTCTTTTTCCCGTCTTTGCCCAAGCGCGTGAGAAAGCTCGTCAGATCTCTTGTCTTTCGAACCAAAAACAGCTCGGAACAGCTCTGATGATGTACACGCAGGATTACGATGAGACCCTACCCGCTTGGCCCTTTAACACCATTGGCACAAACCCGGATTTTGCGGCTGGCTGGTCCTACTCCATGTGGGTGCCGGTGGTTCAGCCGTATGTCAAGAACTTTGGGGTCTTTGCCTGCCCCAATGGTCCGGCCAGTTTTTTGCGTGGTCCCGCCGCCAACCGGGTCAAGGTGCACCTCGCCTTCAATGAGTATATAATGAACAGCAATCGTAACCTTGCAACACTCGCGGCACTGAGTAGCTCAAATAATGGAATCGCGGACATCTCGCTCATCTCAGAGTCCGTCGTTCCGGGAATCTACCAAGACTGGAGCGATGGGTTTGTGATTGCGAGTAAAGCCCAGCCCTTTAGTCTCTACAGGCTCTTCTGCGCCAATGGGGTAGGAGCAACCGAAGCGGCGTGTATCGGTCGCCACTCAGACCGTGGTATCAATATTGTCTTCGCAGACGGTCATGCCAAGTTCACTCCTGGGGGGCGCATTCAGGGTGGTGATACCAACCCTAGAGGCGAGTACCCGATTGTCAATCCCAACGCTCGAAACTACTTCCAGTAGAGAGCCCACCTGATGAGGCAGACGAAAACGCACAATCTGGCAGTTCTTGTCTGCCTGACACTTTTCTGCGGTTCCTCGGTGCATGCCGACGAGCCGCAGAAGACGGGCTGGCCGCTGACAGAGGCGGAGCGGGCCTATGTGCTCAAGCCCGAGCATGAGCGGCGGCCGGGGGCAGGCGAAAAGAAGCACCTGCCCACTCTCTGGCCCTCCACACCCTCGGCGGGGTTTTGGGGTGGGACGAGCTGGCTCGATACCCACGCAAAATTGGTAGACTACGTCAAGGCCAACCAAGGCCCCGTGGATGTGCTCTTGGTCGGCGATAGCATCACCCAGCAGTGGGGGAGCCCGCTGGACAAAGGCATCCTCAACGCCGCCTGGATGAAGCACTTCGGTGGCTACAAAACCCTCAATATCGGAATCGGCGGCGATAAGGCGCAGAATGTTCTGTGGCGGCTGGATCACGGTGGCGTCGAGGGAATCCAGCCGCGTCTGATCGTGCTGATGATTGGCAACAACAACATGTTCTTCACCGCCGAGACCGGTATCGAAGCCGCCGCCAAGGGCGTGAAGGCGTGCGTGGACAATGTCCGGGCAAAGTTCCCCAAAGCCGAGATCGTGGTCGCTAAGATCTTGCCCGCCCACGCGCCAGGCAATGCGTTCTACGAGGACATCAAGAAGACCAATGCCGCCCTCGACCCGCTGAAGTTGGAGAGCGATCCCAAAGTGCATGTGCTCGATCTGTGGAGCGACTTCACCAACGCCAACGGGACGATCAGGCCCGCACTCTTCAAGCCCGACAATATCCACCTCAGCCTCGCAGGCTATGAGGTCTACGCCGAGTGCCTGAAGCCGCTTCTGGAGAAAGCACTCGGAGGAAAAGAGCGCCGTGGTAGGGAATGATGCAGGTAACCGAACTATGAAACGTCAAACTTCCGCGCCTTCCGCGATTGGCAAGCCGGGCAAGTCCGCCAATGGCAAGCTCAATATTGCCTTTATCGGCTCCGGTGGCTGGATCGCCCAGCAGCCCTACAAACAGGGGTGCTCCGAGGAGAACCTCGTCGCCTTCTGTGATGTGGATCGCAATCAGTCTGCGGAGAACATGAAGGCGTGGCGCACCAACCAACCGTTCTTCGACGACTTCCGGGTGATGCTCGACAAGATGCACAAGCAGATAGATGCCGTGGTGGTCTCGACACCGGATCACACGCACTTCGCGGCGACGCAGATGGCGATGGAGCGCGGGATTCATGTCTACACGCAAAAGCCGCTCACCCACAATATCTGGCAGTGCCGGACGCTGGCCAAGTCGAAGGAGCGCTACAAGGTTATCACGCAGATGGGCAACCAGGGGCACGCCGATGATGGCATCCGCAACTCGGTCGAGGCCGTGCGCGCCGGGGTGATCGGGGAGGTTGCGCGGGTGCTCTGCCGCAACGACGGGCCGGATATGGGAGGAACCCACTTCGGAAACCCGGCCACGATGCCGCCCCCTGCCGCCGCCATCCCCGACGGGCTGGCCTGGGATCTCTGGCTTGGCCCCACGGCGAAGCGTGAGTTCTACCGTGACTACCTGCCGCAGAAGTGGCGAGCCTTCTACGACTTCGGCTCTGGCATGCTTGGTGACTTCGGCTGCCACACGTTTGACACCCCCGTCTGGGCGCTCGATCTGGACCCGCCCACGGTGGTCGAGTGCCTCTACCGCGAGAAGTCGCTGGAGGGCTTGATTCCCAAAGCCAGCCACATCCGCTTCCACTTTCCCGCCAAAGGCACGCGTGGGCCCGTGATCCTCGACTGGTTCGACGGTGCATCGGACTGGAAGCTAGCGGGTCAGGTCAATACATTTGGTGGTGACGACGACACACTCATCGGGCGTGCTTGCTGGCTCCTTGGCACAAAAGGACTCCTCGGCTGCGGCACGCACGCCGGGCAGCCGCTGATCTTGCCAGAAGTCGTTCGCGAGAAGTGGAAGGCCAGCCCACCGGCAAAGACCATTCCCCGCGTAGCAGGCGGCCCGTTCCGCGAGTGGATGCGGGCCATTAAGGGCGAAGGCCCTGAGCCTGGCTCCAACTTCAAGGTCGCGGCCAACCTCACCGAGATCATCCTGCTGGGCGTGCTCGCCCAGCGCTTCAACACCCGCATTGAGTGGGACACGAAGGCGGGACGAATCACCAACCGCCCCGAGCTCAATGCCTTTGTGAAAGAGCCCGTCCGCGAAGGCTGGCGCTTTGGAGAGACGCTATGAAACTAAGAACGATTTTTAACCTCTCCCCCCAGCCCCCTCCCCCGGGCAGTCGCAAGCTCCTTGGGGAAGGGGGAGCGAGATTCGGACTCCCCTTTCCCAGTGAGGAACGAACGCCTGGGAGAGGGGCTGGGGGAGAGGTTGCCACGTGGATAGACCCCGCTATCGCCAAGCGGGAAGACCCGGACTTCACGGTTCAAGGCGAGTACGTCGGTAAGGGACTTGGGCTCCAGCTGGTGGCGCTCGGGGGCGGTAAGTTCGACGGTTATCTCTTCGAAGGTGGGCTTCCTGGTGCTGGCTGGGAGCCCGGCAAGCCCCGTACACAGCTTAAGGAAGAGGAAGCTCTGACGCTCCGCAAGAAGCTAAAGCGTACCGAGCGCCGTAGCCCCACTCTGGGCAAGAAGCCGCTCCGAGGGGCTGTGGTGCTCTTCAACGGCTCAACCACAGATGCGTGGCAGAGTGGCAAGAAAGTCATGGTAGAGAGTGGGTATCTTCAGGCGACCGACTGTATCACCAGGCAGCAGTTCGCCAGCTACACACTCCACCTTGAGTTCCGCACCCCGTACATGCCCGCTGCCCGTGGCCAAGGGCGTGGCAATAGCGGTGTCTATCACAGTGGCCGCTGGGAGACGCAAGTCCTCGACTCTTTTGGTCTCGAAGGCCGGGACAACGAGTGCGGCGGGATCTACTCAATTTCCAAGCCACGGCTCAATATGTGCCTGCCGCCGCTCGCCTGGCAGACCTACGATGTGGAGTTTACCGCCGCGACATTCGATGCAGTCGGCAAGCGTACCGCCTGGCCGCGTATCACGGTGCGGCTCAACGGTGTTCTGGTGCACGAGAACCTGGAGCTGACAAAAGACTTCACCACATCCGCTCCGCTCACCAGCCCACTTGCAGCGCCGGAAGGCCCCATTTTCCTGCAAGACCACGGCAACCCTGTTGTCTACCGTAATATCTGGATCGTGCCACGCAAATAAAAAAATGAAAAAAACAACTCTTTCCCTTGCCCTCCTGCTACTGGCAAGCCTCCCAGCCGTTGCGCAGACGAAGCCCGTGCGGGTCTTTATTCTCGCGGGACAGTCCAACATGGAGGGTCAGGGCTTTATCGCCGCCGACCCCAAGCGCAACGAGGGCAAGGGCTCGCTGGAGTTTTTGGCCAAAGACGCCGCGACGGCCAAGCACTTCGCGCCGCTTCAAGATGCCGCCGGGCAGTGGAAGAAGCGCGACGATGTCTGGATCTCGTATCTGGAGCGCAAAGGCGCGCTCACTGTGGGCTACGGCGCGACCCCGGAGAAGATCGGCCCGGAGCTGGGCTTTGGCTGGATAATGGGCGATACCCTCGACGAGCCGGTGCTACTCATCAAGTGCGCCTGGGGCGGCAAGAGCCTCGCTATAGACTTCCGTCCGCCGAGCGCGGGCAAGCTGCCGTACTCGCTGGGAGAAAAAGGCGATGCGGAGCTGGCGAAGAACCCGGAGAGTATCGGCAAGTACTACCGCGAGACCGTAGCCCTCACCAAGGCCGCGCTGGCTCGGATCAAGGAGCTCGTGCCCGGAAGCGATGGCCGCTATGTTTTAGCGGGCTTTGGCTGGCACCAGGGCTGGAACGACCGCATCAGCGATAAGTTCAACGGCGAGTACGAGAGCAACATGGTGGCCTTTATCAAGGACATGCGCAAGGAGCTGGGAACCCCTCAGCTTCCCTTTGTGATCGCCGAGACCGGGATGACCGGCCCCACGGAGGTTCATCCGCGCGCCCTCTCGCTGATGAAAGCCCAGGCCAACGCCGCCGCACGCCCCGAGTTCAAGGGCAATGTCGCCTTTGTGAGTACGAAGAACTTCTGGCGCACCAAAGAGCAGTCGCCCACGGGGCAAGGCTACCACTGGAACACCAACGCCGAGACCTACTACCTCATCGGGGAGGCCATGGGCGAGGCAATGAAGAAGCTCCTCACCACCAAGTAACCCATGAAAAATATTGCTCTTGCCCTGCTGGCTTTCCTGTTCGCGCTACCTGTCACAGCGGCGCAGAAACCAAAGCCCAATGTGGTGTATCTCCTCGCCGACGACCTCGGGTGGGGGGATATCAGTGCGCATGGGGGAGGCGTCGCCACTCCGAATATAGACAAGCTCTTCCAGAAGGGGGTGGAGCTAAAGAACTTCATGGGCTGGTGCGTGTGCTCCCCGACTCGCGCGATGCTGCTCACCGGGCGACATCCGTTTCGTGTGGGCACTGGCCCCGAAGTCGGTGGGGAGCTCGCTAAAGAGGAAACGACCATCGCCGAGGGCTTCAAGGCCAATGGCTACCGCACCGGCGTCTTTGGTAAGTGGCATAACGGTGCCGACCCGGAAACGCCGGAGTTTCGTGCGGCCTTTACCGAGGCATTTAAGGCGATGCCCAATAAGAAACTCAAGGGGGGCCTTGGGGCCAACGAGCACGGCTTCGACGATGCCTGGGTCTACTACGGCGGCGGCGAGGACTACTTCACGCGGCGAACCGTGCAGGGACGCGGCCCCGTTTCCTGGTGGAACAACCTGAGCTTCCGCCCTCAAGACGAGGGCTACACCGAGGATCTCATCACGCAGCATGCCCTTGCGTTCGTCAAGGCAAACAAGGCCCGCCCGTTCTTTTGCTACGTCCCCTTCCATCTGGTTCATGCGCCGCTCCAGGCAAAAAAAGAAGACCTTGATGCTCTTGATCCAAAGGTCACCGCCGGTTTGCCCGCCACCAAAGCTGCGACAACAGCCGAGCAGAAGCATACGCATGCCGCCATGATCCGTGCGCTAGATCAAAATGTTGGTGCGCTCCTCGCCGAGCTGGATCGTCTGGGCCTGCGTGAGAACACCATCGTGGTCTTTACCAGCGATAACGGCGCGATGGAGGCAGGCAGTAGCCTTCCGCTACGTGGGGCCAAGCACTCTGTTTATGAAGGGGGCGTGCGCTTGCCGACGGTCGTCCACTGGCCCAAAGGTGGCCTCACAGGCGGCAAGACCTGGGACGGGCTCTGTGGCGCACTGGACATGTTCCCGACACTTCTCGCGATGACGGACTCGAAGATGCCCGAGACGCGCCCGCTCGACGGCAAGAATGTCTGGCCCTCACTGCGAGATAGAACCGCCAGTCCCGTCGAGAGCTACTACTGGGCTTGGCGCAACGAGGACTCCCTTCGCACGGCGGATTGGAAACTGCACCGCTTCTTTGATCACGTGGAACTCTACGAGATCCGTACGGACATCAGCGAAGCGAAGAACGTCGCTGAGGCCCATCCTGATGTGGTGAAGGCACTCACGGCGAAGATGAACACCTGGACAGACTCGCTGGGAGCGGCGCTCACGCACCAGCCAGCACCCATGAAGCTCAACGCCAAGCCCACGCCCCAGGGAGAAGTGCTTGAAGTGAGTGTCACCGTGACCGCGCAGGCCAAGCCCAACGATCGCCTGATCGTCCCTATCGCCACTTTCGGCGGCAATCAGTTCGCCACGGACTACATCGAGTTTGACATCGCCGCCGCCGTGGACAGCCTGCGCCTTGGCTTTTACTACTCTCCCCTCAAGGGCAACGACAGTAAAGCCATCACGATCAACTTCAAGCGCGGCGAGGGGATTGACCAGTTCGGGCGTGAGCAGGCCACCGCTCCTGAAGTGCAGGGCGGCCCCGGCGTCTGGGAGCACCGCGTCATCGGTTTGATTAGTAGTGCTCCGGGTGCCCTGCCGCGCCATGGCCTCGTCTTCAAAGGCGGCAAGCCCGGCACCTACAAAATCTATCTCGACAACCTGCGCCTGCGTCACGCTGACGGCACCACCACCCCAATCTGGGCAAGTGGCAAGGACACCCGCTTTCCCAAAATAGAGGACTCGGAGCTTTTTACCAATATTCGCGTGCGTAGCGTGCCCGTCGCGGAGGCAGCCAAGTGACTCCGCTAGAATGAACCGATAATTTCATGAAAGCAGTGCTCCTACTTGCCGGCTTGTTTCTACTACTCTCGGGGGGACGTGGGCAAGTAACACTCACTAAGCCCAGTAAGACATTTGTTTTTGCTGTGGAGCAGGCGAGCACGACAAAACCCCACACCTGGACCCATCGGGTGGCCGAGGCAGGGGACTATCAGCTTGGCATGGCCTGGGTGGAGGTGCTCTCGGGCGAAGAGGTCGAGGTGATAGTCCGGGTGGGGGGTAAACAGGTTCGATCGGTGAAAGCGCGGCCTGGCTTGGCACCACAGAGGCTAGAGACAAGGATCGAGGGACTCGCGGCGGGCGCTGAGATCACGGTCACGGCCGTCCCGAGGAGGGCGAGCTACCGGCTTGGCTATCAGCTCGCCTTCGGGACGCCAACCTTCCCGGGAGCCAAGGTTTTTCATGTGCGAGACTTCGGTGCGGTAGGGGATGGCGTCACCGATGATTTTGCCGCGATCCACAAGGCGGTGGCTACGGCGCGGGAGGCCGGGGGCGCGATCCTGCGCTTCGATGGTTCCAAGACCTACCGGGCAATCGGGCTGCGGGACTTCACGGAGGAGTCGCTGTTTGAGCTCAAGGGAGCCAAAGATCTCAAACTAGAAGGTGGGGGAGCGCTGGTCGTGCTGCACCCCCCGGACAGCTTCGCGCAGCTGGACGAAGCGGAGAACATCCAGATTGATGGCTTCCGGATTGACTACGACCCCAAGCCCTACTACCAGGGGATGATCCGTAAGATAGACGTCGAGGCGCTGACGGTTGATATCGAGGTGCCAGAGCGCTATCCGGTGCCGGAAGTTGGTAAAAACGAGTTTCGTGCGCCGTTTTTCGGACGCTCGTTTATCCCCGATGCACTCGGAGCGCGAACTGGCCACGGGGACAATCTCTATATCGAAAAGGTCACTCGGCTTGATAGCGAACGTCGGCTGCGGCTTCACATCCGGGAGAACGCTCAGAACAGCGACACCCCAGCCTCAAGCATGAGGCCCAGGGTTCGCTACGCCGCCGAGAAAGGCGCGACTGAGTTCGTGGTGCCGCACGTGAAGTATGCGCATCGCGGCAGGGTAAACCTCATCACCCGAAGCGCTCGGGTGACATTTAGCAACCTTCGGTACGATTGCTCGCCCCATTTCTGGCTACCGATCACCCATAACACGGGCCCCATCACTCTGCGTAATGTGGATCTCAAGATGCCGCACCCTGAGACCGAGCTCTTTGTCTCCTGGCGCGACGGGCTGCACATCAAGAACGGCCGCTGGGGAGTCATGATCGAGGGCAGTGACTGGGATGGTGCCGCCACCTACGATGATAGCTTTGCAATCTACTCCCGGGCGCAGAAGCTGGTCGGTGTCTCCGGCACTACCCTCACCCTCACCCCGACTTTTGAAAGCAAAGAGCCCTTCCTCTGGCGCAAGGGCGACTGGGCCAGTGTCTGGTCACCAGGGCAGCGCCAGCTGCGTGGGATGGCGCGTGTGGTCGGAGTGGATGCCACAAGTACCGACCAGACGTTCCGCGTCACCCTGGAGTCGCTACCTGCGGCTGCCGCCCCCGATGACATCGTACTCCATGAGGAAAGCCTCAACCGGGGATCGGTAATCCGCCACTGTAGCACCTCGGACATCGGCACCGATAGCTCCAGCACGCGCTTTCGCTGCGTGGACGTAAAATTTGAGAACAACCGGTTCGAGGATTTTCACTTCTGGTTCCACGCTGGCCCAAACGGTCCCCGCCCCCGAGAGATCGTGCTAGAGAACAACTGGGTGAGCGATCTGCGATCCGGTCAGATTGTCTTCCAGCAGGGGCTAGACTGCCTGGTGCGGGGCAACCAGCTGGTCGGTGTCACTTTAGAGTTCGCGGATGGCTCCCGCAACATGCGGGTAGAAGACAATCGCGGGACAGAAAAGAAAAAGACATGAACAACCTTTCTTGTATCGTCGTTGCCACTCTGCTGGCTTCCCAGGCCGTGCTGCCCGCAAGCGCACAGCAAAGGCCGACGGCCAAGCCTAATGTGCTCTTTATTGTCGCGGATGACTTCCGGGACGAGGGCGGGGTCTTCACGCACACGAGTGTCAAGCTGCCCAATCTTGCGCGGCTTGCGGCACGGGGCGTGCGCTTTGAGCGGGCCTATGTCCAGTACCCCGTCTGCAACCCCAGCCGGAGCTCGCTGTTCACGGGGCTCCGTCCGGAGCAGACCAATATCGTGAACAACACGACGCGCCTGCGCTCCCAGCTTCCCGATGTGCTGACAATGCCGCAGTACTTTAAGGAAAACGGCTGGCACGCCGAGGCCTTCGGCAAGCTCTACCACATGAGCGGAGCCAGCGAGACGGAGAAAGCTCTCTGGAGGGACATGCCCCAGTCCTGGCACGCCGCGACCGCGTTCGCTCCGACCAAGCTTGGGCAGAAAAATGAGGGGCGGAATCTTACGGGTGGCGCTCTGCCTTGGTGCCAGTGGGGGATGGCGGAGGGCGGCGATGATGACCAGCCCGATGGCCAGACCGCCGCTGCTGTGGTGACGCTTATCGAGCAGCAGGGGGCAAACCCGTGGTTTATCGGCTGTGGCTTTCTCAAGCCCCACGACCCGTTTATCGCACCGAAAAAGTACTTCGATCTCTATCCGCCGGAGTCGCTCAAGCTCTGGAAAGACCCGGCGGACATGACAACCGCGCCGCCGCTGGCGCTTGCGGGCGGCTACCAGCAGGCGTTCGACAAGTTCACCTACAAGGAGCGGCTGGAGTTTCTGCGTGCCTACTGCGCCACGGCGAGCTACATGGACGCGCAGCTTGGGCGGGTGCTGGACGCGCTGGACAAGAACAAGCTCTGGGACAAGACTGTGGTGGTCTTTATCGGGGACCACGGCTACCACACCGGCGAGCGCCAGTGGTGGAACAAGAACACCCTCTTTGAGCGAAGCTGTCGCGCCCCGCTGCTCATCGCCGCGCCGGGAATCAAAGGCGGAAAGACAAGCCGCTCTCTGGTGGAGTTTGTTGATCTCTTCCCCACGCTGGCGGAGTCGTGTGGGCTAAAAGTGCCGACGGGGCTTGCGGGGCAGAGCCTGCGCCCGGTGCTCCGTGATCCGAAGCGCACGCTCAAAGACGCCGCCTACACGCTTGTCACACGCGGCCAGAACCGCTACGGCCAGAGCGTCCGCACCGACCGCTGGCGCTTCACGCAGTGGAGCGACGGCACTCAGGAGCTCTACGACCACGACCGTGATCCGGAAGAGAATCACAATGTTGCCACAACGAATCCCGCAGTGGTTGCACAGCTCATGGCAAAATTAAAGACACTTCCGCCCTACCCAAGAAGCTAAAGGGGCAGGCCCCCTGATGAAATCCCCGTATTTCTCTCCATCTATGTAAACTCCAGCCCCTCCAATCTTTATAGTGTTCAACGCTCTCCCCGAGAGAGCCTGATTCCTTTGCAACCGAAAGGGCAAAGCCGACCGAAAGGCGGCGACGCAAAGCGATGGGCCTACACCACCTGAGGGTGGCACGGTCGCCAGGTTACCGAAAAGCGAAATGATTCGAGCTAAGGAAATTACAGGATGTACATTAGAAATTTAGGCGTGGCAGTGCTGGGACTCTCCGCACTCTCCACGCCTCTTGTCACGCATGCCTCCGTGCCGCAGAAGGCAGATCTGGCGGTTCAGAAGCAGCTTGCCTCGCCGAGCCGCAAGGGCTGGAGTGCGGTGATTGTCAAGACCGAGGGAGTGCCCACAGCCGCTCAAGAAGCGGCGATTGCGGCGCTGGGGGGC
>NZ_JANNYP010000492.1:0-3826 GCF_031410135.1 Armatimonas sp.
CCCATCCGAGTTGTAAGAGTAGCTCCAGACCTTGCCGCGAGGGTCGGTAACGCTCGTAATTCGATACCCAGAGTCATATCCATATTGGATCACTGGAGTCTGGCTACTCGCCGTCGGGAAGGTTACACTTGCCAGCTTGCCGCTCGTGTAGGCGAAGCTAAAGCTGCGACTCGCCGGATCGGTGACGCTCGTGATGCGTCCATTGCCATCGTAGGAAAAGCTCAGGGTGCGACTGTTGGCATCTACCACACTTGTCACTTGGGCTGTCGAGTTGTGGTTGATCGTGAGCGTGTTGTTGTTGCGATCCTTGATGCTTTTACACATCCATTCGCCACTCACAGATTGAAACGCGTACTTAACCTGGCTCTTGGTCGTCAGCGTGTACGTGCTGCTCCCCGAGTCATACGCCAAGCTATCGTAAATCCCCGTGGGAGGCGAGAAACTCCCGTCGATGTTCTTGGTGAAGACGTAGGAGAGGTCGTTACCCCAGTGCATCGCCACATCGCCTGTGCCAGAGTCAACCATCAGGTAGATGTCGAAGCTATGTGTCCAGTGCTTGCCAAGCTCTGCATCGTGGCTTCCCTGGCTGTTGTGGTAGATCGTAAAGTTGACTGGCAAGCCGCCGCGAGCCGTCCAGCCCACAATCGGAAGCGTGGTTAGCTTGTTTCCATTGCCGGTATTGGTGCCCCCAACACTTCCCTCCCAGCTATAGGTCGAGCCTGAAGCTGGGTCGAGTGAAAGAGCATGAGTCGGAATCGCCCCTCGGATATGGCTTCTCTCAAAAGCGGTTAAAGCCCGCGAGTGCCCCTTGGCTTTCGTGTGCGTCCTGGCATAGGCCGCCCCCGCACTTGGCCCCACCGACAGCCAGGCAAACAGGGCTGCTGTCAGCACCGCTACCTTCCGCCGGTTAGGATTCTCTGTGAAAAACATCTTGATTCTCTAACTTTCTTGTTTCACAAATGCAAGCACGGTAAACTAAGCGGTCTGCCGTTCTTGCGGTTGACGAGAGAGGGGAGGCTTCGTTTAGGCCGCCAAGCTAGGGCGAAGCTTCTCCTTTTCCTACTTTTATTTCTTCAGTGTGAGCACAATGCCTCCACTTTTGGCCAGCAGGTCGGCCAGTTTCACGCTCTCCGGTTTGTGTTTATTCGGGTCATGTACCCGCGCCGTCACCTCGCCATTGAACATATCTTCTTTGATCTCCAGCACCACTACAAAGTGATTGCCTTCCCACCAGGCAATTAAGGGAGTTGAAAGCTGCGCCAGCGCGTCTCTGTCCACTTGAACGCCTTCCACCTTCAGGCCAATACTCTTTGCCGCAGCCACTAGCCCCTCCAGACTCGTGCCCTCCGAAGTTGTCTTCGCCGCCTTCGCCAGCGCCACAACATCTGCCTTAATGTCTAACTCACTGGCAGCAATCAGGAGAGCACGCGGCCCGCAATCGCCAACACGACGCGCAATGCCCCCCTTCGCAGCGAGGGACGAGCGAGGGCCGTACCCAGAGGGTGCCCAGGTGGCGGCGCTAAAGCCGCCGGGGGAGGCAGAATTATTGGGGGAGGTATCGCACAGCCCTATCTGTGTCTTGAGAAACGCCGTATCGGTCTGGGATAGATTCGGGGTTTTGAGGAGTGCCTCTAAAGCGAGCTTCGCTCCTGCCTTATCGCCTTTAGCAAATAGAGCCGTGGCCTTCTGGTACTCGGGAAGCGAACGCACAACCGATTTATCCCCACGCCGGGCTGGGAGTCGGGGGGAATCCTGCGCCCGCGCAGGTTCCATTTTGCATCCACTCAAAGAAGCGATGCAGCACGTCAAACAACTCAAAAAAACAGCTAGTGACCGACAACGAGAGTAAGAAAAGCGCATAATGCCCTCCCTTCACCTTAACTGACAACTATTGACGAAAAATAGGGGGGGGGGGGGCACTTTTTATGTGGAGACTACCCAATACCACCTACAGGGCTATTCTACCAGGTATTCAAGAAATTTCAATCAGGAATTGCTTTACCGTAAAAAATAATTTTCACTCTGATCACCCACCTCTAAGTCCGCCCTTTGCACCCTGACATTCCCACACGAGACCCACAAATTTTCCTGCCTTGGCATGGCACTTCAAAGCCGTACCCTGAAGTTTCAAAGCCTTACCCTGAAAGATAAAAGCTCTGGTATGAAACCTCAAGGCTCTGGCATAGAACATCAGAGCCCTGGCATGAGATTTTTTGGGGACAGCATAGCACCACTGGAAAATGGCTTCGTGTTGCGATACGATCACTTTGCGTTTCGCAAGCTTAGCCTGAAGTGCAACAGACGCACCCAGGCGTGCTATCAAAGCAGCATTGTGTTTTTCAGGGAAAAACTATCATCTTGCGGCGCTAGCAAGGAGTTTTAATCATGGAGATTTCAATAGTTCGTACCCGTGCACAAGCCACACGCGATGTGCAGGCAGAAATTGCAGCGCAGTGGGTCTGGCCAGACAAAACCGTGGCACAGTGGGACACCGATCTTACCCTTCTAACGGAGAAAGAGCGCAATGAGAACACTGCCGAGCAGGAAGAGCACGCGATCCGTGCCCAACGCAACGCCGCCTACAAGTCTCTGGAGCGCTTTACCATGCAGACCGTTGCCGCCCTGAAAGTTTCCGCGCGGGGCAATACTGCCGTGCAAGAAGCCCTCAAGCGCCTCCCCGGACAGCCCTTTGGACGGCCACAGAGCCTTGCCCGCGCCAAAGCGGTCGCGGAGGCATGGAAGACCCTTCTGCCTAACCTGGCCCTCTCCCCCTCGCACACCCACGCCGCCTTTGAGAGCGCTATCGCCCACGCCGCAGACCTCGATGCCGCCACCAGCGCCGCCAAAGCCAAGTGGAGACACGCTGCTGAGGATCTCGCCGAGCACGTGGCGCACCTCGATAGTGACAACAAAGCCTGGTACGCCCTAGCCTCACGCCTCTATGGGGCGGAAACGCCCGAGGGAGCGCTGCTACGAAGCCGGGTTCCCGTGACGACAAAATCCTAGCGCTCTGGCGTACAATAGGGCATGTCCATACCCCTACTGGCAGTGATTGCGCTGACTGCCCCTCTGAATTCATCTCTGCAACAAAAAGTGATGTCTCCCAAGGCGTTTTTTGGGTTTTCGATAGGCGATGACTACAAGCTCGCCAACTACACGCAGTTTGCGGCGTACTGGAAGCAGCTCGATAAAGAGTCCGACCGGCTGGTGGTGCAGGAAATGGGGAAGACGGCGGAGGGGCGGCCTCAGCTCATGGCGATTGTCACCTCGCCCGCCAACCACAAAAAGCTCGCCACGTATAGAGAAATAGCGGCGCGGCTGGCGCGGGCTGAGGGGCTCACCGAGGCCGAGGCGAAGAAGCTGGCGGCAATCGGGAAGGCAGTGGTCTGGATTGACGGTGGTCTGCACGCCAATGAAGTGCTGGGCGCGCATCAGCTCATCGAGACCACCTACCAGCTCGTGCACTCCAACGACCCCGAGGTGAAGCGCTTCCTCGACGACTGCATTGTTCTTCTCGTCCACGCCAACCCCGACGGCATGGAGCTGGTCTCAGACTGGTACATGCGCGAGCCTGATGAGAAAAAGCGCAGCTTTGACATCCCGCGTCTCTACCAAAAGTACATCGGCCACGACAACAACCGCGACTTCTACATGGGCACGCAGGCCGAGACAAAGAACATGCTCAAGCGGAACTTGTCAATATAAATGAGACAGTTTGTTGTAGGTAAATTGGTGACGAGATCGAATTTCATTTCCTTCCTTTTGATGCGGGCACTTCCTCGGCGATGAGTAGATCCTCCAACTGGTTCAACACCGATTCCACTTC
>NZ_JANNYP010000493.1:0-4409 GCF_031410135.1 Armatimonas sp.
GCTCCGACACCGGCACCCACGCCCGATCCTAACGCGACGCCAAGCCCCATTCCGACGTCCACGCCAACACCAGGGCCTGATGCGACACCAACGCCTAGCCCGACGCCAACCCCCACGCCCAGCCCAACACCGAGTCCGACACCCACACCCACGCCTACCCCCACTCCAACGCCAACGCCTACCCCAACGCCAGATCCGTTTGCGGGCACCAAAGAGTACACCACGCTGGATGTGAACAGCCTCTTCAACTACGCCAACCCCGCGTTTCCGGTGCACTACGATGCCAACGTGCGGGGACAGAACAACATCCCCGCGAACAACCCGATTACCGACCGAGGGGCGACACTCGGACGTGTGCTCTTCTTTGACAAGCGCCTCAGCCGCAACGACACCGTTGCCTGTGCAACCTGTCACATCCAGAGTGATGGTTTTGTGGATAATAAAACACGCAGTGTCGGCTTTGAGGGCGGACTCACCGGAGCGCACAGCATGCGCCTTGGCAATGTCCGCTTCTACCAGGGAATGCAGATGTTCTGGGACCGTCGTGCCGCCAGTGTCGAGGCACAGGCCACGCAGCCGATCCAAGACTCCACGGAGATGGGCTTTGACGCCGCGCACGGGGGATTTGCGGCTCTCACCAGCAAGATGAGCACCCTGCCCTACTACCCCGAGCTCTTCAAGTGGGTCTTTGGCGACAGCACCATCACCGAGGATCGCGTTCAAAAGGCCCTCGCCCAGTACGAGCGCAGCATGGTCTCGGTAAACAGCAAGTTCGACACGGAGTTCGCCAAGGTCTTTAATCCGGGCCAGCCCAATGCAAATGTGGGTGCGCCGTTTGCAGGCTTCACGCAACAAGAGGAGCGCGGCAAGCAGGTCTATCTGCTCGCCCCCAACCAGGGTGGTGCAGGCTGTGCAGGCTGCCACAGTGTCCCGACGTTCTCACTGAATGGGAACTCCCGTAGCAATGGCCTAGATGCCGGCGAGACACGCATCTTCAAGTCGCCCTCGCTGAAAAATGTCGGCGTCACCGGCCCGTTCATGCACGACGGACGCTTCGCGACTCTGGGACAAGTGGTGGATCACTATATCGGGGGCGTGCAAAATGGCCCGGCGCTCGACAATAGGCTCAAGGGTCCGAATAATCAGCCCCAGCGGCTCAATATCTCGGGAGAAGACCGCGATGCCCTCGTTGCCTTCCTGCGCACCTTAACGGACAACACGATTATCAGCGATCCCAAGTTCTCCAACCCGTTCAAAAAATAGCACCTCCCTTCCTACAAACACTCACGCCGCAGCAAGCTTTTGCTGCGGCGTTTTTACTTTCCTAACCGCTTCTCGTTTCTAGTCCGGAGAGACTTGGTTCCAGGCATTCAGGGCCGAGGCAAGCGCGTTTTGCGACGCGAGATAGTACTGCTGCAAATGCGAATCGGTGGGGTGAACTAGAAACTGCGAGAGCGTGATGTCAAAGCGCTCCAGCTCAATGCCTTTGCGAGTGGCATAGTCCTGAATGCCGCGTAGCGCCTCGGAGACCCAGGGCTGGAGGTTATCGTAGGGCTCACCCGTGCGCCAGAGGACATGCTCGATACGGATAATCCCTAGCCCATTCGAACTTGATGGCACGGCGAGCCGTACTTCGAGCCCTCCCATACGCTCCGCTGTGGGAGTCTGCTGGAGAAAGTAGCTTGAGCCCACTGTGCGACGCAGTGGTGGAAGGTAGCAAGGCTCATTAGACATCAGGGCAGCTCCCACGACCAGACCTCGGGGGAACGGACACCGGGGCGGGCTTCCCCGCCCGCAATAATCCACCGTTTCCCCCAGTGCACCACGGGCACCGTCACACGAGCCACTTCGAGCTCACCGTCACGCGTCCAGCAGTTCGTTTTCGGGTTGTAGCGCAGGAGGTTTTTGGAAAATCCGGGGTGCTCCTGGGGTGGCAGGCCAACTCGTGAGCCATCATCGCCGCCTAAGACAAATATCCCCGTTTTGGAGGTCGGAGCAGGCGAGGGGGCCGCGACAACAGGCGAAGGCAAGTCGGCGAGCTGCCGCCAGCCCTTGCCTGGGGTGAGCTGGTAGGCATCTTTCAAGTACCGACGCTTCACCGCCCCGCTCTCGTCGGTGTACAGCTCGGCCCCGCCAAAGAGCCAGAAGCTCCCGGAAAACGCCGCCGCCGTCGCCAGAATCCGACCGGGGCCTGGCACGGGCGGTAGCTCTCTCCAGGTTGAGGAAGCTCGGGAGAGCTTGAGACCAAAAACTCGCCTACTTGCCGTCTTGCTGGTCGGGGATTCTTGCCCCGCAGCGACATAGAGCGTCTCCCCGACAAGAGTCCCACAACCATTTGCCAGCGGGATCGGCAGCGCGGGAAGCGGTAGCGTGAGGAGCTTGCCCCCCCGCCACTCCAAGCGAAACGCCTCAGAGTAGTGCTGGCTGAGGTCGCTCCCGCCCACACAGATCACACCATCGCGGTAGGAGGCACTCACACCATAGCCCAGCGGACGCGGCAGCTTTCCCACCACCTTCCAGGCTCCCTGCGGACGATCCAGCGCAAAAACAGTGTCTGTCCAGACTTTCGTGCCGCCTTCCCAGGGACGCTTATCCGGGAAGTTCGCTCCCCCCGCCACGAGCAGTGTGCCGTGGCTCACTCCTGCAAACGAACCCGCAAAGCCCTCCCTATCCGGCAGGCTCGCCAGTTTTGTACCGCTCATAGGCTCACTCCTTGGGGACGGACCCGCAGCACCAGAAAGACATTGGCAATCACCAGACAGGCGGCGAGACTCAAAATCACGGGAAAGGTGACCCCCGCATCGCGGAGCTTGCCCACGCCAATATCGGCAAAGCCCCCCAGGCTCACGCTCACAAAGTTCATGAGGCCATAGCCCGTCGCCCGAAGCTCCGGGCGCACAAGCTGCGAGAGAATCGGCATGTTATTGCAGTCAAAAAGCCCAAAGCCCAGGCCAAAAAGTGCCAAAAAACAGATTGCCACGGTAAGTGTTGGGGCGTAGCCAAGGCCAAAGAGTGCGGGGATAATCAGCGCCATTCCCACCGCACTGACCAGCGTGCGCCCCCGGACAGTCTTAAGCACCAGCCGATCCGCCCAGAGACCACCCAGAAAAAGCCCCACGAATCCTGCCAGATTGACATAGAGCCCCGCCGAGACTCCCGCCCGCCCCTGGCTGATCTCAAACTGGGATTTTAGCATCGCGGGCATCCAGTCCTTCATCATCCAGCCCGGCCACGCCGCCAGCGCAAAGTAGGCCGTGAGAAGAAGAAACGAGGGATTGCCCAAAAGCTGCCGTAGCGCCGATAAAGGCGAGTTTTGGGGAGCCGTCTCTGAAACTACGGCTCGGGGAGCATCTCGGAGCAGAAGAAACAGGGGGAGCGCGTAGAGAACGCCCAGTGCCCCCGCCGTATGAAAGGCCCAGCGCCAGCCCAAGCTCGGGGCATCGGCGACAAAGCCTGAAAAGCCGCCCAGGATCACCCCGATATAGATCGCCGCCGTGTGAATGCCTGTCGCCCGTGACTTCGTCGCTCCCGTGTGGTAGTCCATGATCAGCGCCAGTGCCGCCGGGATGTAGAACGCCTCGCTTACCCCCATCAGGGTTCGGGCAGTGAGAAGCTCTGCATAGCCCGTCGCCTGCCCCGTCCACCACGTGATCGCCGACCAGGCCGCAAGACTGGCGCAGATAATTCCCCGGCGGCTAAACCGATCCGCCAGATAGCCACCGATCGGGCTCAGACAGGCGTAGACCCACTTGAACTGTGCCAGCATCACTCCCCAGCTGGTGTCACTCTTGATATCCACCAGCTCAGCCATCACGGAGAACTTCATCGAGGCGAGCATCTGGCGATCCAAGTAGTTCAGCAGTGCCACCGGGGCGAGCAAGAACACCACCAGCCAGAGAGTGTTCTTGCCCACGGGCAGCACCTATGCCTCCAGCGAGGGAAGAGCTTGAATCGCGTGGTTCCAGGCCGCAATCAGCCGGTCTTCGTAGGTGTCGCTCTCGGCGGGCTGTGCCTTATCGTTGGTCTCCATCCAGGCGATGGTTCGCAGGGCGCCCTCGCGCCAGGAGATGCTCTGGCCGGGGTAGCCGCCGATAGCCTTGATCTTATCGGTGGTGAAGATGCTGGGCCAGCCGAAGATCTCGCGCAGGCCGCCGGTCCAATCAGACTTGGCAAGGGTTTCCAGAACGCTCATCGGAATATAGACGGGATTAAACGTCCCGCCGACGACCTCAGCGACAGTTTTGTGATAGTCGTTCCAGGTCATGTTCTCCTCGCCGGTGATATTGAAGCACTCCCCGACGGCGGCTTGCTTGCCCATCACGGAGATAAAGCCCTCCGCGACATCGTCCACGTGGCAGCTTGCCCAGAGGCCGGTTCCATCGCCGGGGACGATCATGGGAAGGCCCTTG
>NZ_JANNYP010000494.1:0-10600 GCF_031410135.1 Armatimonas sp.
GTGACCGACCGTGAGGGGATCTGGGGAATCAATGCCTGTGACCAGCCACCACCCGTTGGCTACGGTGCGCAATCTCCACGCGAGGGTGATCACGATGGCACGGTGGCTCCCACCGCAGCGATGGCAGGAGTTCTCTTTGTCCCAGAGCAAGCAAAACAAGCTCTGGCAGCGCTTCAGAAACGCTTTGGAGAAAAAATCACAGGGCGCTACGGACTCTCCAACGCCCTCAACGCCGATAAAAACTGGTTTGATCAAGATGTCGTCGGAATTGACTTGGGCATGGCGCTCCTTGCCTGGGAGAACTCAAAAACCGGCCTGCTCTGGAAACTGGTCGGAGAGCATCCGTATCTTAGGCGTGGCCTAACGGCTGCGGGGTTTAAACCGGAGCCTCGGCCCCGAGAGTCGTGACTATAGCCTGGTGTTGGACTCCCTGAAGAAGCGTGGGGTCGTAGGGAAGCGAAGAGAGGGTGGCTTTGGCTGCGAGTACATGGGCCACGGCTTCGTCGAGGCGGGTGGCAGGTAGCTCCCCCGAGCGAGCGGCGGCAAGAAGAACCTCATAGGTCTCACGCTGACGCTCTAACGTATGGCAGACCAGCACCATGTCCGCTCCCGCTTTCACAGCGGCGAGTGCGGCTTGGGCGGTTCCCCAGCGCTCAGCGACGGCTTTCATCTCCAGGCAGTCGGTGACGATTAGGCCATTGAAGCCAAGCTGTTCTCGAAGTAGACCGGTGAGGATTGTCGGGCTCATCGTTGCGGGCAGCTCAGCATCCAACGCCGGAAAGAGAATGTGGGCCGTCATCACGGCAGGCACTCCCGCAGCAATTCCCGCTTGGAACGGAACGAGCTCACGCTGCTGCATCACCTCTAGCGAGTGCGGCAGGGTGGGGAGGGCAAAATGCGAATCGGTAGCCGTGTCACCATGGCCGGGAAAGTGCTTCAGGCAGGCAAGCATCCCCGCCGCAGCGTAGCCCCGAACTTGAGCCTCGACCATAGGAACCACTTCGTCTACGGTTGCCCCAAAGCTACGATCGCCGATCACAGGATTAGCGGGGTTCGAGTTAATGTCGGCGACCGGCGCAAAGTTAGCATTCACCCCGACGGTGCGTAGCTCCAGGCCCGTCTGGTACGCAGCAGCATAGGCGGCCTCCGTGCTCTTAAAGTCAGCAGCGGCGGGCTGACGGCTAAACGGGGCCGTCCCAAAGCGAGCAACACGCCCCCCTTCTTGATCCGTGCCAATCAGTAGCGGCGTTTTCGCGAGGCCTTGAAGCGCATCCAGCATCTCTCGTACAGCAACAGCATCTATATCCGGTGTCGGTTTCTGGCGAGTATCATGGAGATTGCGTCCCATAACGATCATGCCCCCTGCATGGAGCTCCCGCACACAGACGCGGGCCTGCTCATCCAGTGCCGTGCAACCGTGCCAGCCAAAACAGCAGAGCTGACCAATTTTTTCTTCCAGGGTCATCTCGTTTTCCCTAGTTCGGCGGAGCGCTCTGTGGCGGCACGGACGGCCTCCATCACGATGCCACGAAAGGCTGCGCTCTCCAGTACCGCAATTCCCGCCATTGTCGTTCCAGCAGGTGTCGTGACGGCATCCTTGAGCTCCATCGGGTGCTGGCCGGTTTCTAGCGCCATGCGCCCCGCTCCCACCAGGGTCTGGGCAGCGAGCTGACGGGCGGCAGGGCGTGGCAGACCCATCCGAACACCCCCATCGGTGAGGGCTTCTAGAAATAAATAAACAAAGGCAACCCCTGAGGCGGCGACGCCCACAACGGCATCCATCTGGCTCTCCGCCACTTCGAGACAGAGCCCCAGCGCGGAAAAGAGACGAGAAACCGTGGCCGCATGGGAGTCCGTCGCAGACTTGCCGCGACAGAGTGCAGACGCCGACGCGCTGATCTGCGCCGGGGTATTGGGCAGGACACGAAGAACCGGCTGGCCCTCAGAAAGAACTGCCTCCAGCGTACTCGTGGGAACTCCCGCCGCAACGGAGACGATGAGGCACTCCGGTGACAGCGCCTCACGCACTTCGGTGAGTACTAAGACGAGCTGGTAGGGCTTTACGGCAAGCAAGAGCACCTCTGCCCCGATTACCGTCTCACGATTGCTAGGCATCACCCGTGCACCAAGCTCCGTTGCAAGTGCCACACCTGAGGGCCGACCCGGCAGAGTAAGCTCTGCCGGGAGGAGCTGCCCCGAGGTCACCCAGCCACGCAGAATCGCGCTGCCGAGCTTTCCCGTCCCAATCGCCGCGAGCTTCACCTAGAGCCGATCGAAGAAGGGCTTGGGCTGCTCACCGGGCTTATCAGCGTGGATCATGACATTGGCCGGGGTGAACAAGTACGCCCCTTCCGCAATCTTCTCCACGTAACCATCTAGCGCATAGGTCACGCCATTGAGGAAGTCAATCAGCCGCTCCGCCACCTCGGGTGGGGTCTTCTCCAGGTTCAGGATCTGCGGCTCGCCCTGCTTGAGCCGATCCGCTGCCTTCTGAACATCGGCAAACGACGACGCGGGCATGATATTGATCGAGCCATCGCGGACGCTGGAGAGTCGGTAGGTGGTGTTACGAGTGGTCATAGTCGCAGTCGCCGGCGCAGTGGCAACCGTAGTCGGGGCAACCAATCGTGAGCTGCGCCGTGATACGGGCTCAGGATCGTCAAAACCTTCCTCTTCTTCCAGCTCATTGGCAGGGGTTCGTAGCCCAAAGAGAGTCTTTAGCCGATCTTTAAAGCTGCTCCCAACCGGCTCTTCTTGCTCGTCCTCACGCTCATAGGCGTTGTACATTGTTCCTCGCTCCTCAAAAACTTTAATTTAATAAAACTAATTCCGTGGTGGTCTCTCACCAAAAAGGGCCGTCCCAATCCGCACCAGTGTTGCCCCTTCCGCAATCGCCGCCTCAAAATCTCCCGACATTCCCATGGAAAGCACCTGTTGGTTCTCACCCGGAAGCGCCTCAAATAGACATCGTAAACGAGAAAAATGGGGACGCGCCCCCTCTGCATTTTCACACAGAGGGGCCATTCCCATCAGTCCCTTCAGTCGCAAGTAGGGCAGAGCCGCCACTTGCTCACAAAGTGCCTGTGTCTCTGATTCTGCCACCCCCGCACGGATCGCACTTCCCGCGAGGTTGACCTCTATCAGCACCGACAGCTCTTTTTTGTTTCTCTCTGCCTCAAGCGAAAGCGCCTGCGCCAGCGAGAGCCGGTCTACGGTCTGCACAGTATCGAAAAGCGATACGGCAAGCCGAGCCTTATTGGATTGCAGTCCCCCAATCAAGTGCCAGCGGAGCCCGACAAGATCCTCCAGTGCAGCACGCTTCTCGCGGGCCTCCTGAACATAGTTCTCCCCAAACTCACGCACCCCCGCTTCCCATGCCGCACGCACAGCCTCCGCAGGGTGACGCTTACTAACACCGACTAATGTGATCTCTTCTGGCAACCGGCCCGCACGACCTGCTGCCACCGCGATTCGCTCGCGGACGCTTAAAATACGCTCAATGATGGTTATCTGCACTCCGTATGCGGGGCATTATAACCCCATGTGTTAGTAACTGTCAATGGCGTTTGAACTTACACCGTAAAAATAACAAAAAGAACTATTGTTTGTTAATAACTTTACGGTATCATTCAGATATGCAGCGTCTCCTGACAAAACCATCCCCCACACCGAAACCCAAACCGGAAGTTCTCCTTAAGCCCAAATTGACAGCAGAACAAGTTCTGGATGGCTTTCTCAAGAACACAGGAGGGGCCACAGCATATGCCAAGATCACCAGTGCGGTGGCTTCAGGAACCGTTGAGTTCGTCGGACAGGCGACCCGAGGCACGGTGGAGATCAAGTCAAAAGCACCCAGTAAGTTTCTGATGCGCCTGCTCTTACCAGCGCAAGGAGAGATATCTCTGGGCTTTGACGGCAAAGAGGGCTGGTCACGCGACCCGAATCTGGGGCTACGCATTCTTCGGGGCGCAGAGCTCGCACAGCTCAAGCTTCAGGCGCTCCAGACAAACGCACCACAAAACTGGCGCAGCTACTTCAAGAAAGTGGAGAATCTAGGGGTTGCTAAAGTCGGCGTGGCAAGCTTCTATAAGCTACGGCTCTGGCCCAAAGATGGTAGTGCGCCCGTGATCCAGTTCCACGACACCACGACGCTCCTTCTTGTGCGCACGGATCAAGTCCAGGAGAGTCCTCAGGGCAAGCTCAGCACCACGACCTACACCAGCGACTGGCGACTAACCGAGGGCGTCAAGACACCCTTTCAGATGCGACAGAAGACCAAAGAGGTCGAGTTGGTTTTCGCCTTCAACCAGATCCGAAACAACGTCCCTCTCTTAGATACCGACTTCGCACGTCCTGCGGAAGTCCCCAACAAGCCCGCTAAAGTGCGTTAAAGAGTGCCTTGCCCGGCACTGCACCCGTGTGCGCCCCCTTTGCCACGACAGGCTGTCCATTGACAAAAACCCACTCAATGCCAACAGAGAGCTGATGTGGATCGGTAAAAGTCGCTCGATCCGTTACGGTGGCAGGATCTAAGATCACCAGATCCGCAAAGAAGTTTTCACGGACTTGCCCTCGGTCACGGATGCGCAGGCGCTCGGCGACGGAGCTGGTCATCTTGCGAATGGCATCTTCCCACGTCAGCAAGCCCTCTTCACGGACGTACTTACCCAGCACACGGGGGTAGGTGCCGTAAGCGCGGGGATGAACCGGCGTGGTCTGGGTGGCGGGGTCAAGGCCGCCCGCATCGGTGCTGATCTTGATCCAGGGCTGCTGGAGCTGGAGCCTGAGGTTCTCTTCGCACATTGAGAAGAACACGGTGCCAATGCGCTGGTTTTCCGAGTGCAGTAAGCGTAAGGCCGCCTCTGCCCAGTCGCAGCCAAGAAGCTCGGCGATCTGAGTGAGCCGTAGCCCGCTAAAGCGCTTGTTCTCGTCTTTGAGAAAGCCTAGCGGCATCACATGCCCTCCTCGGTCGCTACTGGCAAAATCTCCGGTCGCGGCTTGGGGAGCGATCATCTCCTCATAGATACGGCGGCTCGTGACAGGATCGGCGATGTTTTCGTAGAGCTTGCCGCCCTCGTGCGCCCAAGTCGGAATAAGAACCGAGAGCCCCGTGCCACTCGCAATATAGGGATACATGTCCGCCGTGATGTCAATGCCTTGCTCACGTAGCTCGTGGATGCGCTCGATCGCGCGGGGCATCTTGTCCCAGTTGCGCTCGCCCGAGGCTTTCAAGTGGTAAATCTCCACCGGACAGCCCGAAACTTCAGAGAGCTGCGCCGTGGCCTCAATACTCTCCAGAAACCCGTCGCCCTCGGAGCGCAGATGGACAATATACACCCCACCGTAGCGCCCAACGACCTTGGCACACTCGATGAGCTGGTGATCCGTGGAGTAGGAATCCGGCGGGTAGATCAGGGCAGGAGCGATCCCGAAAGCCCCCTCTTCCATGGCCTCCGCTGTCACACGGCGCATTTGCTCTAGCTGGTCATCGGTGGGTGTATCCGCATCCCAACCACAGGCCCACTCACGGACACTACCGCCCCCGACAAAGCTCCCGACATTGACAGAAACACCACGCGTCTCGTAGTGCTTGAGCCAGTCTGCAAAGTGTCGCCAAGTGGGAGCATCGCTCGTCTGTCGCTCGGTGCGCCTACCACCAAAGGGTGCGGGAGTCCACAGCTCGCCTAGGATCTCCGTCGTGACGCCTTGGGTGACTTTCGAGAGCCCACGCCCATCGGTCAGATAGGGATGGAGTGAGTGGCTCTGAATGTCTATAAAGCCCGGACAGAGCACTTTTCCCTGCGCCGACAGTACTGTTTGTGCGTTTTCTCGTGGGAAGTGCCCCGGAGCCGTGACGGCGATAATGCGCTCGCCTGTCACAGCCACATCGGCATAAAAAAACGGATTGCCCGTGCCATCTACGACACGAGCATCCGTTATTAGAAAATCAGCCGTCACGTTTACTTACGGCGGCGGCGCAGGAGGGCAAGAGCCCCTAGGCCGACCAGCGCAAGCGTCCCAGGCTCGGGGATCACATTACCACGTCTCGACACCACCACATTATCTATGGCCCAAGACTCGTCCGGCACACCCTGAAGGTTCTGTCCCGCAAAATCCAGAATGACCGTGCCACTAGCCGCCGTGAACTCAAGCTGTGGGTTCGAAACACCATCGAACTTGTAGAGAGCATACCCATCATAGATGCCATAGACATCGGTATTGATAAACTCAGCATCGGTGCCCGGTGCGTAGCTCGCCACACCAATATAGCCATTCGACGAAAACGACTGGTTAGAACCACTGACATTGGAGAAAGTCGTATCCACTAAAGGTCCGCCAGCCGCCGTCACACGCCAGACATCCGGCCCCACAGAGCTATTATTTCCATCCCAAGACCCCCTGACGAGAAGATCCAGAGTCAGGTCGTACAAGTCACCGGGAACCAGCCCACTGAGCGTCAGGCTTGTGCTAGAGTTATCTGAAAAAAGCCCCAAGAACTGCGAAGTCGCTCCTGCCGGGTTGGCGGTGTTAGGATGGCTCACAAGAGCGCCCGCCGTGAAACCTCCCGTGGTGGTCTCAAAGTCGTTGGAGTAGGCAATCTGAGCCTGGGCACTGCCCGAAAGCGCCAGACCAGCAACAAGAGTAAGAGAAATTTTATTTGTCATTCGAATAGTTTACAACCCCTAGCAAATATACTACCCATCATTATACCCAGCAAAGTAGCTTGCGAAAACCTAGTAATTTTACGGGTTATTAGGTTCCCATTGCCCCTGAGGATTAATTATCTCACAGGGATTAAACTTCGACTTGTAGGAGAGGCTAGGACAAGCGGCAACCCAGTAGCCAAAGTAGGCCCACGGCTTCTCCAGCAAGCGGGCAAGCGCGATAGTCTGAAGCATCGCAAAGGTGCCAATACTGCGCCCCTCGCACTCAGGCTCGTAGTAGTGATAGACCCCTGATACCGTGTTTGGAGTGATGTCTGTGAGCACAACCGCCCGTAGCACTCCTTCCTCCCAGACACTGATCTCCACCGCAGGTAGAGGGTTATGCACAAACGAAAAAGCATAGTCCTCGGCGGATTTCTCGACCTCAGGCCAGCCTTTGGCGACTTCTTGTGCCGTGTGGTAACGGTTGTAGAGTGCTAGTCGTGCGACATCGACGGTGGGACGGGCATGGCGCACCTCTAAATCCGCGTTTTTTGCCAGCGCCCTCCGCTGCGAGCGACTCGGAGAGAACTCCGCCGCCAAGATCCGAATCGGGCGGCACTCCCGGCAACCATCGCAGATCGGGCGGAAGAGCACAGGGCCAAACTTGCGCCAGCCCTCGTTCATTTTCTGCTCGTACTCCTCTGGGCTAAGCTGCGCTACCACCAGGTTTTCCATGGTCGCCTGCCGCTCGGGCAAGTAGTGACACTCGTCGGGACCCGTCAAAACCGTCTGGAGAACACGCATGGGCCATTTTATCGGTAAAATAGCCCATGCTCTCTGTCCCAGCACTCCTCGACGATGCCGCTCGCCGCTGGCGTATTCCCTCCTCTCTCTTGCTAGCCCTTGCCTGGCATGAAGGACGCTGGCAGCAGTTTCGTACGGCTCAGGACATTGAGGAGCTCGCGCGAAAGCTCTATCTCTGCTGGAACCGTGCGCCGATTATGGGCAACGGACGGCTCGAAGACGGGCGCAATATCTTGGAGTGCTGGTTCTATGCTCTAGGGCGCTACGGCACGGGCAAGGAGGGTGCGGCAGGTCATGTGTACGCCAACAAAGTCCTTGATGTACTCGCGTCGGGCGGCGAGGGACGCTTTCCCAAGATTGCCGTCACGCGCCCGTCAGCCGAAAAGCTGGCCTGGGGCCGGAGCGCTCCGACAGGCCCGCCCGCGCCGTGGCACTTTGGCGATGTCGCGCCGCTTCCTCGGGCAGTGCCAGTTGTGGATCTCAAGCTCCCCTATGTCATGCAGATGTGGGACTCTCCCGACGACTTTGACGGCGCAGGCTCTTGCGGCCCCTGCTCAATGATCATGCTCCTGGCGGGCCTGGGCAAGCGCCCCGCCAAGCCGGTTACCATTACGTCTTCGTATGTGCACACCAATGCCTGGGGGGGCTACATCAAAGAGATTGACGATGCGGTCTGTGAGCCCGACTCGGGAGCGATTCACGCGAAGATGCTAACCTACTTAAAACCAGACTTCCCTGGTGTGGCGATTCTCTACAACGAAAAGGCCACTTTTGCCCGAGTGAAAGCCGAGCTAAACGCGGGCCGCCCCGTGATCTTAGGGACACGCGTCACTCCTGCCGGGCACTTAATGACAGCGCGGGGCTATCTCTCGGACAACAAGCGCATCATTGTCAACGATCCCGCCGGAAATCAGACATGGACCGCGCGGCGCAACAGCCCCGATGGAGAGCTCTCCTCCACCGGCAACCGCTACTGGAACGGCGGCGGCGAGAGCGCAATCTACGAGTGGGAGGCGCTGGATGTTCGCTGGATCATGACAGTCGGCCCCAAGCCCCCTGATGCCGATAAACCGGAGGATGGTACATGACACCAGATTTAGAACAAGCACACGGCAACTTAATCGGGCACCTGAAGTGCATTCACCGCTGGGCCAGCCGGATGTCCGACGAACAGTTTGACTTTACGTACCACCACGCCGCGCCCACGGGCCGCACGCTCGTGACCCACGCTTGGCAATGGCTGATCTGCGACCGAATGCATATCGAGGAGCCCGATGCCAGCAAGCACGCCCGGGTCCCCGATGCGCCCGCAGACAAAGCCGCGCTTATCGCCGAGCTAGAAGCCGAGGCAAAACGCTGGGATGAGATGCTCAAATCCCTCACGCCAGAGCAGCTGGATGAAGCGCGCCACCAGTTCAACGACACGGGCTTCGACTGGAGCGTGCGCGGCTGCATCCACCACATGCTCCAGAACGTCATCTACAAGAACGGACAGCTCTCGTATCTGGCATTCTCGTTTGGCCTCGATGGCACCGAAATCTACAACGCTCCGTTTCCCAACCCCATCTACGAAGAGGTTTTTGGGCCAAATCGCTCATGAAAAATCTCAAAAAGCTCACTCGGCTTCTCTGCGCTCTGCTGCTCCCCACACTGATTCTTCTCGTTGTGGCATGCTCGCCCCAAAAATCCGAGCCCCCTCTTCCCTCGGACGAGACATCACCGTTTGTGGGGAATGCGGCCTGCGAGCCCTGTCATGCGGCTGAGTTCACAAGCCATCAGAAGACCCACCACATGGCCACGATGCAGGAGGCAACTCGTGCTGGACTGGGCGCCCTGGCCCCCGAGCCAGGGCAAATTCCGGGCGTCGGCATGCTAACGGAGCAACAGGGGCGCTTTGTGGTCAATGACCTGCCTCTTCAGCTCGTGCTGGGCTCCGGTAAGACGGGCATGACCTTTATCGCCCTCTCCGATGATAGCTGCACGGAGATTCAGACCAGCTACTTTCCCCACGAAAAGCTCTGGCGCACCACCCCGGGCCAAGAGAAACCCAAAGCGATGGCAGGCCAGGTAGGCCGCATTGTCATTGGCCAGGAAGCCCAGCGCTGCCTCGGCTGCCATGCCGTCACCCTTCCCGAAAACTCTCTACAGGTCGAGCGCCGCTTCTTTGGGGTAGGGTGTGAGTCTTGCCACGGGCCGGGGCGAGAGCATGTCGCTGCGATGGGGAAAGGCGAGAAGCCTGCCAAGCTCGCAATAGAGTCACTCAAAAACGCAGGCGGTGAGCAGCTCAACACGCTCTGTGGCAGCTGCCACCGAACACAAGACGATGTCGGGCCTCTCAGTAAGAGCACCAATCGCTTCCAGCCCTATGGCCTGTCTCTGAGCCGCTGCTTCAAGGAAAGCAAGGACAAGCTAACCTGTGTCACCTGCCACAGTCCCCATGAAGATGCGGGCACCGACCCAAAACCCTACGAGAAAGCCTGTCTGAGCTGCCACAGTGCGCCGAAAAAAGCCTGTCCCGTGAATCCCAAAGAGAAATGCGTCGGCTGTCACATGCCCGAGCGGCCCGCCTTTGAAGTGGGAGATACCCCCACAAAAATGGCGGATCACTTTATCAAAATCTACCGCGCCAACCGATGATAAAATAGCGGCACTATGCCTGCTACTTCTCTTGATCAGATCATCTCTCTTTGTAAACGACGCGGTTTTATCTTTCCCGGCTCCGAGATCTACGGCGGCCTCCAGGGAACCTACGACTACGGCCCGCTGGGTGTGGAACTGAAGAATAATCTTAAGCGGCTCTGGTGGAAGCACAATGTCTACGAGCGCGACGACATGGAGGGGATCGAGACGTCCCTTCTGACCAACCGCTATGTCCTGCGCTACTCCGGCCACGAGAAGGGCTTCACCGACCCGCTGGTGGACAACAAGACCACCAAGAAGCGCTATCGGTTCGATCACCTGCTCAAAGAGCAGACGCCCGAGACGCTGGATGCCATCGCGGCTAGCTTCGGAATTGAGCGCAACCCGGACATGGATATCTTCGTGGACGCGCTGCTCAGCGATCCCACCAAAGCCCAGACGGCGCTGAAAGCCGCCAAAGTGGTGGATGCGCTGGATGGTAAGCCGGGCGACTGGACCGAGCCACGCAC
>NZ_JANNYP010000495.1:0-9678 GCF_031410135.1 Armatimonas sp.
TCATGAAGATGCTTCACCACCGAGCATGAAAATCTGAGTTTGGCAAGGTAGCATAGGCAGGGCGCACTGACACAAAGGTCGTTTTTTCCTTGGTGATGCGATCCCGATATACAGTCAGACCAGGGCACTTTTAAGCACCACCGATTGTCATACAGGCGTTTTCACAAGGAGCAGGCTTAGGGCACGCTCTACGCCTCAAGGACGCAAACCAGAGTTTTCAACACAAGTGCCCACGTCAGTTCGTCAAACACAAGATTCTCAAGAAACAAGGAGCCTTTATGGATACCCTCTTTTCACATTGTGCAGGACTCGATGTTCACAAGAAGACTGTTGTTGCATGCCGTGTTTTTCCCGGCCCTGATGGCAAGCAGATTCAGCAAGTACGAACCTTTGCCACCATGACTGCCGACTTGCTGGAACTCTCGGATTGGCTGGCTGAAGTGGGCATTGCCCAGGTCGCTATGGAGAGCACGGGCGAGTATTGGAAGCCGGTTTACAATCTGCTGGAGAACAACTTTGAACTCTGGCTGGTCAATGCCTACCATATCAAGCAAGTGCCAGGACGCAAGACCGATGTCAAAGACTCGGAGTGGATCGCTCAGTTGCTTCAGTGTGGCTTGCTTCGCAAGAGCTTTGTCCCCCCGCTTCCTCAGCGCGAACTTCGAGAACTCTGTCGCCACCGAGCTAACTTTATTCGGGAGAGAGCCACGCAAGTCAATCGGGTTCAGAAGACACTGGAAGGCATGAACATTAAACTTGCTAGTGTTGCCAGCGACGTGATGGGCGTCTCGGCCCGTGCAATGCTAGCTGCCCTGGTGGAAGGCAAAGCCAGTGCCTCCGAGATGGCAGAACTTGCCAAGGGCCGTCTTCGTTCCAAGCAAGAGCTTTTGGAGCGTTCTCTGGACGGACGGGTCAGTGCACATCAACGCTTCATTCTTTCGGAGTTGCTCTGCCAGATTGACAGCATTGAGGAGACGATAGCTCGTTTTGATGAGCAGATTGTGACCTATTGTGCCCCTTTTGAGCAAGCCGTCGTGCATTTAGATACGATTCCTGGTGTGGCTCGTGCGACGGCGGAGCTGATTGTGAGTGAAGTGGGCATCGATATGACTCGTTTTGCCACTCCGGGTCATCTTGCTTCTTGGGCTGGTCTTTGTCCTGGCAATAACGAGAGTGCGGGCAAGCGTTTTTCGGGTCGCACTCGTCCCGGTAATGCTTCCTTGCGTGCTGGTCTGGTTCAAGCGGCGCATGCAGCAACTCGAACGAAGACCTATCTTGGTGCGCAGTATCGTCGTTTGGTTGTGCGTCGTGGCAAGAAGCGAGCGCTTCTTGCGGTTGCACATTCTATCCTTGTAATTGCTTATCGCTTGATGGAGCGTGGTGAGGATTATACAGATTTGGGAGTTGACTACTTTGATAAGCGAGAGCCTGAGCGGCTTGCCCGTAGCCTGACGAAGCGTTTGGTAAGTTTGGGCTTCGAGGTGAACTTGACTCCAGCGGCAAAGGCTTTGGCGTGAGTTCAGTGGGGATTTTCAAACCAGAAAAGATCAGTCTCTTGCAGATATCAATGCTATTTCTTTTATGTACAACAGTTTACGTGAATTTAAAGATGCACTAAAATACTTAAAATCAGCAATAAAAAACATACATTTATCGAAAGATCCCGATTTAATATCTTCAGTATTTTCAAATGCTGGAAATTATTATCAATTAACTAATCAATACACACTATCTATTTCTTATTATAATCAAGCACTGGCAATACAGAAAAAATCAGGAGACAAAAATGGCCAAGCTCGATCTCTTGATAATATAGGTTCAACTTACGGATTACTTGGTGATCTCAGAAGAGCACTCGAGTACGCATTAAAAGCACTACCCTTGCGTCAGCAATCTGGAGATAAAAATGGCGAAACCTCTACCTTAAATAACATAGGCGCAAGTTATGATTTCTTAGGAGATAAACTTAATGCTCTCAAATACTATGAGCAGGCACTAAGTCTTTCAAAATCTACTAATAATAAGTCCCTTGAACAGAAAACTCTTAGTAACGTGGGGCTCGTCTATGCATCTCTAGGCAACCATCCAAAAGCACTTGATTTATTTAATCAGGCATTGATATTGCAGCGTAAACTTGGACAGAGACGAGATGAAGGTTGGACGTTGACACAAGTGGCAACAAGTTACTTGTATATGGATCAGAAAGAAAAAGCACTTGATCTATTTTCCCAAGCCCTACGAATCAACCAACAAACCCATGAAAAACGAGGAGAGGCAATGGCTCTCAATAATATGGGAAAAATCTATCAGACTCAAGGATACTATAGAAAATCACTTGACTATTACAATCAAGTGTTACCAATTCTTAGGTCAATAGAAGATCTGCGTGGAGAATCATCAACATTAACAAATATAGGGACTGCTTATTGGGCATTAGGAAACCGAACAGAGCCATTAAAATATTATAAAAAATCACTTTTATTGGCTAAATACAGTCAAGATTCAATGATAGAAGTAGGTGCACTGAACAATATTGCTAAGTTCTGGTCTGATAGAAATATCTCTAAATCAGACAAAACCATCTCCACATTCATCTGGAAAATATCTATCTCAAGCGTGCAATCACAACGAATAGACGCTCTTAAAGTTGATAATAAGTCGTTCCAGACGTATACAAAATCTGTTGAAGATTATTATAGAAATCTTGTTTCTACTCTAATTGCGCAAGAACGGTTTACAGAAGCCCTTCAGATTCTCAATATCCTCAAACAACAGGAGCTCATTGATTTTGTACGTAAAGAGAGTAAGCTTACTCCCACATTCCAAGAGGCACCAGATAAAACACCACGAGAGTTGAATTTATTCCTAGAATACGAAGTTTTGAGTAAAAGACTTACCAAAGCAAAGACAGCAGTCACGGGCCTGGAACATGCACAAAGTCAAACATCAAGGCACGCCATAGAGGTCACTCAAGCGCGCCAGCAACTCGACATCGCCAACACGCAGTTCACACGCTTCCTAGACAGCCTGCCAGCGCGGTTTAATAAACCCATTCAAGATGGCGAAGCAAAGCTCGCTGCCCGAAAAGCCAAGGAGTTTCAGGAGGCACTCACAGGACTAGATCACACATTGGCAATCTACCTAGTGCCTACCGAAGACGCCCTCCAGCTCATTCTCGTCGCGCCTAAACAGATCACCACCCGAACCATCAAAATTACTCAAGCAGACTTGGAGAAGAAGCTCGCTACGTTTCGCGCGGTCCTCCAGAACCCCAAGCTAGACCCAAGACCACTAGGCAAGGAACTCTACGACATCCTCCTCAAACCCATTGAAGCAGAACTGACGGGCATCAAGACAATCCTCTGGAGCCTGGATGGAGCACTACGCTACATCCCCGTCGAAGCACTCTCTCCCGATGGAAAAGGCTATCTCGTCGAGAGATTCGCACACGCACGGCTCACTCTCACAGCAAAGCAGCGCTTGACGGAGAAGACCAAACCCACAACGACAGCACTGGTCGCGGGCGCAAGCCTAGGCAAGGGCGGGGTCTCTCCCCTGCCCGGCGTGCCAAGCGAGGTCAACGCCATTGCAAGCATCCTGCCAGGACAGACCTTACTCGATCCCACCTTCACCAAGGCGAGCTTTTTAGCAAGCCTCAAGAAGGGCTACCCACTCGTGCACATTGCCACACACTTTGAGCTAGGCGAGCAGGCAAGCCAGTCCGCACTCCTCCTAGGCGATGGAACACGACTCTCACTGCTGGAGCTGCTGGAAGGCGGCAATGCCTTTGTCGGCGTGGAGCAGGTGACGCTCTCAGCGTGTAGTACTGCGGTGGGCGAGGGCTCAGGGCGCGAGGTGGACAGCCTGGCTAAGGTCGCGGAGCTTCTCGGGGCACGCTCTGTGCTGGCGAGCCTGTGGCCCGTCAACGACAGCTCCACCTCTGTCTTGATGCAGCGCTTCTACACGCTCCTCAAGAGTGAGCCTGGCCTCGGGAGGGGCGAGTGCCTTCGCAAGGCACAGCGTGAGCTGCTTAGTGGAAAAGCCAGCAGCGTGGGAGCTGCTCGTGGCCCCGTGGCAGCGACCGGGGGTAAGCCTCCTGCCACTGTCCCCGCCTTCATCCCCTACCCTGATGCCCCCTGCGCCCATCCCTACTACTGGGCACCATTCATCTTAATTGGAAACACGAGATAATTTATGCAAAATATACCGCAAAATACTCCTCCCCTTCCGGCCAGTGTTGCCGAAGCGCTCAAGCAAGCCGAAGCACTGACAAAAGCTAGCAAGTTCGCCGAAGCCATTGCCCTGTTAGAACAGCGGACGAAGGAGCTGGGCGAAAAAATCACCGAAGACGAGAAGCGTGTGCTTCTTGTCACCCTAGCAGATGCACACTTTGCTTGGGGAAACGAGGCAGAGAAGCGCTCTGCCTGGAAAGAAGTTATCGCACACTACCAGGCAGCCTACGAGATAGATAAGACCTACCGGAAGAATCGTGCCGCCGCTGATCTTAACAACATCGGCGCTGTCTACTCCGATCTTGGCGAGAATGCAAAGGCACTGGAGTTCTACAACATGGCACTACCAATGCGAAGAGCCGTCGGGGACAAGCGAGGAGAGGCAGTAACGCTCAGCAGCATCGGCTTTGTCTACTCCGACCTTGGCGAGAATGCAAAGGCGCTGGAGTTTTACAATCTGGCACTGCAAATACGAAGAGCTTTCGGAGACAAGGCAGGAGAGGCAAATACGCTCGATAACATCGGCGTAGTCTACGACTCTCTTGGCGAGAATGCAAAGGCGCTGGAGTTTTACAACCAGGCACTGCAAATACGAAGAGCTCTCGGAGACAAGGGAGGAGAGGCAGCGACGCTCACCAACATAGGCGGGGTCTACAACTCTCTTGGCGAGAAGGCAAAGGCGCTGGAGTTCTACAACCAGGCACTGCCAAACCTAAGAGCTTTCGGAGACAAGGGAGACGAGGCAGCGACGCTCACCAACATAGGCTTGGTCTACAACTCTCTTGGCGAGAAGGCAAAGGCGCTAGAGTTCTATAATCAAGCGCTGCCAATCCACCAACAGGTTGGTAATAGACCTTTCGAGGCAAATACGCTCACCAACATCGGCGCTGTCTACTCCGATCTTGGCGAGAATGCAAAGGCGCTGGATTTCTACAACCAGGCACTGCCACTTTACAGGCAGGTCGGGGACAAGCGAGGAGAGGCGGCGACGCTCGATAACATCGGCGTAGTCTACGACTCTCTTGGCGAGAAGGCAAAGGCGCTAGAGTTCTACAACCAGGCACTGCCACTGTGGAGAGCTGTTGGGGACAAACAGGGAGAGACAAACACGCTCACCAACATCGGCTTGGTCTACTCCTCTCTTGGCGAGAATGTCTTGTCTACAGCTTTGTTCAAGAGTTCCATAACTCTCCTACAGCAGCTCCGAGGAGCGACTCCCACAACAGACAGGCAAAGCCAGCAGACATTTCTCAAGGAGAACGAAAACAAGTATAGCAGCCTTATCCAAGGGCTCAATAGGCAAGGGAGAACCGCCGAGGCACAGCAGGCGTATCTACTCACAAAGCGCCAGGAGGTCAAGACCAAGGGAACCCTTCTCACCCCAGACCTCACGCCACTAGAGTCGAGCCTAATCCAGCGCTACAACCAAAAAGCCGACAAGATTGGCCAGATAGCAAACCAGCTCACACCACTGGCACTACTCAAGGCTCCCACCCAAGAGCAACAAGTACAGATTAAAGACCTTAACACACAGCTTCAAAAAGCCAGCGATGACTTTCTCGCTTTCCTAGAACAAGCACGAAAAGAAGCCAAAAACGCACCACCACAGAAAGTGGAGAAACCTAAGCTCATCGTCGAGCTACACCAAGCGCTCGCCACACTGCAAGCACAAACAAAGCTAAAGAACGCCACGGTTTTCACCATCGTTACCAGTGACGCCATCGAGTTCATGGTTATCAAAGACGGAAAGACAACGCTTCGAAAACAGAGCATCAAGCAGAGCGACCTTAACCAGCTTATCGGGCAGTTCAAGATGGCACTTACCGCAACCAACGGACAAGGCACGCCAAGCTACGATCCAAAGCCACTGGCGCAGAAGCTCTACAACCTCCTCGTCAAACCCATCGCCGCCGACATTGCAGGATGCCAGCAAGTCTTCTGGATGCTCGATGGAAAGCTGCGCTACGTTCCCCTAGCAGCACTCCACAACGCAAAGCAGTACCTCATCCAAGGCACGCAACAACACACACTCCTCTCCGCAGAAGCCATCACGACGCTAACTAGGAAACCGCAGGCGGCAAGACGCACCCTGGCAATGGCAACCAGCAAAGCACACAACACAGAGGGAGTTGCCTTCGCAGCACTCCCCGGAGTGCCTCAAGAACTCGATGTTATCAAGCCCACCAAACGCTTCCAGGATGCCGCTTTTACAAAAGATATACTGCTAAGCCAGCTTAAGAAAGGCTACTCCATCGTTCACCTGGCAACCCACTTCGCCCTTCGTCCAGGCGATCTCTACACCTCGTTCTTGCTGCTTGGAGATGGCAAGGCACTGCGCCTCGCCGAGATAAATGACCTGCCCGACGACCTCTTTGCGGGCGTAGACCTCCTCACTCTCTCAGCGTGCGACACCGGCAGTGGTGCGACATCGTCTAATGGTGCAGAACTCGAAGGGCTCAGCCTCGTGGCCCAGCGCAAAGGTGCAGCGGCGGTGCTCTCGACACTCTGGCCCGTCAATGATGCCTCGACAGCGGCGCTCATGGGGCGCTTCTACACAAACATGGGAAAGGCCAGCAAGGCCGAGGCACTGCGTCAGGCACAGCTAGCTCTCCTCACGGGAACCCTAAAACCAGCCAACGGCGTCCGTGGTCCTGTGGCCGCCACAGGAGCAAAGAAATCAGAGCTGAGCCTGAAGCCTTTCGCGCTCGACCCCAGAGCCCCCTATGCCCATCCGTTCTACTGGGCACCGTTCACCCTTAGTGGAAACACAAGGTAGTCCATAATCCCCATGCTCAAACGTCATTCCCTCCTCACCTCACTTGTACTAAGTCTGCCAATCAGCACCTTCGCTCAGACCTCACCTACGATTCCTGCAAACCCCAAGCCCTCGAAAGTAATGGCCGCGCTTATCGCCAAGGCCAAGAAAGTCACCCAGACAGGTAAACCCGCGGAAGCTGTCGCCTTGCTGGAGACCAAGTGGAAAGTGCTCCCCAAAACCACCACGACAGATGACCGCACCGCTTTGGCTCACGCCCTCGCCGATGTCTACTTTGAGTGGGCAGGAGAGGCAGAGAAGCGCTTTGCCTGGAAAGAAGCCATCCTGAACTATCAAGCCGCTTACCAGTTTGATAAAAGCTATCGCATGCAAGATGCCGCAGTAGATATCAACAACATCGGCCTTATCTATGACAACATTGGTGAGAAAATAAAAGCACTGGAGTTCTATAATCAAGCTTTAACAATTTTCCGAGTAGTCAATGATAAGAGTGGCGAGGCAAGAACGCTCGGCAACATTGGCCTTGTCTATGACAGTATCGGCGAGAAAGCAAAAGCGCTAGAGTCTTTAAATCAGGCACTGCCCCTTCTAAGGCATACAAAAGACAAGGGGGGAGAGGCTATAATGCTAAATAACATCGGCACCGTCTACAACTCCCTTGGTAAGAAGTCAAAGGCGCTGGAGTTCTTAAACCAGGCGTTGCAAATCCGACGAGCTGTTGGTGATAAACCTGGTGAAGCAGCAACACTCCATAACATCGGTGTTATTCATAGCTCTCTTGGAGAAAAAGCAAAAGCACTAGATTTTTTAAATCAGACCCTACCACTTCTAAGGCAAACAGGTGATAAAAGAGGTGAGGCAGCAACACTCAATAACATCGGCTTGGCCTACTCCGATCTTGGCGAGAAAACAAAGGCGCTTGAGTTCTTAAACCAGGCACTACCAGTCAGGAGAGCCATAAACGATAAGCAGGGAGAGGCAACAACACTCATCAGTATTGGCACTATCTACAACTCTCTTGGGGAGAAGGCAAAGGCACTGGAGTTCTTAAACCAGGCATTACCAATCAAAAAAATGGTAGGTGATAAACAGGGAGAGGCAGCAACACTCCATAATATTGGTACTATATATAGTTCTCTTGGTGAGAAGATAAAGGCATTAGAATTCTACAATAAAGCGCTGTCAATTAGGAAAATTGTAGGCGATAAAAGTGGAGAGGCAATCACGCTCAAGAACCTAATGGTACTCTGGCACAATCCGAAGCTTAAACAGCGCTCGCCGCAGATGGCGTCGCTTTATGGAAAGCAAGGCGTACAACTCTACCAACAACTTCGTGAAGACGCGCAGAAAATCGATAACAAGGCACTCCAAAGCTTCACCAAAACAACGGAAGGAACATACCGAGCACTTGCCACGACTCTCCTGGAGCAAGGCAGACTTACCGAGGCACTCCAGATCATAGACCTACTTAAACAGCAGGAACTCTTCGACTTCGTAGGAAAACAGAGCCAGTTCGCAGCACTACTCAAGGAAGCACCCGACAAAACCGACAGCGAAGACAAGGCACTAAAACAGTATGAAGCTCTCGCATTAACCCTTGCAAACGCCAATACTAAAGTCACAGAATTAGCGAATCTACCCACCCGTACACCCGCACAAGAGGCACAGCTTTTACGGGAGCGAAAGAGCCTTGAGGCAGCCAATGCCCAATTCGTCGCCTTTCTGGAGAGCTTACCGGCCAGGTTCAGCCAGCCCATCCAGGACGGAGAAGCCAAACTCGCCGCACAGAAAGCCAAGGAATTTCAAGAGGCACTCACGGGACTAGATCACACGTTGGTAATCTACCTAGTGCCTACCGAAGACGCCCTCCATCTCATCCTTGTAACCCCCACCAAGATACAGACACGCAAAGTCGAGATCACCCAGGCAGATTTAGACAAGAAGCTCGCTACGTTTCGCGCGGTGCTACAGAACCCCAAGCTAGACCCAAGACCACTCGGCAAAGAACTCTACGATATCCTACTCAAGCCCATAGAAGTAGAACTGACAGGCATAAAAACCATTCTCTGGAGCCTAGATGGAGCACTACGCTACATTCCCGTCGAAGCACTCTCACCAGACGGAAAGGGCTACCTCGTCGAGAGATTCGCGCACGCACGGCTCACACTCGCAGCAAAGCAGCGACTCACGGAGAAGGCTAAGACCGCAACCACCGCGCTGGTTGCGGGGGCAAGCCTAGGCAAAGGAGGCGTCTCTCCCCTGCCCGGCGTGCCGAGCGAGGTCAACGCTATTGCAAGCATCCTGCCAGGACAGACGCTCCTAGATCCAACCTTCACCAAGGCGAGCTTTCTAGCAAGCCTCAAAAAAGGCTACCCGCTCGTGCATATTGCCACACACTTCGAGCTAGGCGAACAAGCGAGCCAGTCCGCACTCCTCCTAGGCGATGGAACGCGTCTCTCACTGCTGGAGCTGCTCGAAGGCGGCAATGCCTTTGTCGGCGTGGAGCAAGTGACGCTCTCAGCGTGTAGCACTGCGGTGGGCGAGGGCTCAGGGCGGGAAGTGGACAGCCTGGCTAAGGTCGCGGAGCTGCTCGGAGCACGCTCGGTGCTGGCGAGCCTGTGGCCCGTCAACGACAGCTCCACCTCCGTGCTGATGCAGCGCTTCTACACG
>NZ_JANNYP010000496.1:0-10394 GCF_031410135.1 Armatimonas sp.
TGACTTGCAAAAGCAGCTTAAAGACAAACCAGTGGGCCTGAAAGCGATTGCTCTCAAGACCGGCGATGAGCCTGTTGCACAGAAAAATGAGATCACGGCCACCCCCATGGCACTGATCTTCGACCGCCGGGGCCGCCTGACGGGAAAGGCCACCAACCCCGACGAGCTTGCCAAGCTCTCGCGGCAGGCAGGTGATGTGGCGCGCATTGACTGGGTAAGCGAGGCCACCGATCCGCGCTTTGAGCAGATCAAGAAGATGGGTGCTCCGTTTAGAGCGCCTCAGCAGATCCCTGGCATCATGCGCACGATGAGCCTCAAGCCCGAGGCGATGATGATGGTGCAGCAGCTTGCGGGCATGATGCACTTTTCCGATGGTGCCCTCACGCGCCGCCAGAAAGAGCTGGTCGCGACCTATGTCTCGGCGCTGAACCGGTGTAAGTACTGAGTGTCTAGCCATGGTGGTTTCCTGCGGTCGCAGGGACAAGAACTTAGTGATGTGGATGCGGTGGGGATGGGCGAGCCGGAGAAGGCCAAGGGGCTTTCCCCGAAAGAGCGCGAGCTACTGAAGTTTGTGAAGCGCTTGACTCTAGAGCCCGCCAAGACCTCGGACCTGGATATCGAGGCGCTCCGAAAAGCGGGCTGGACAGACGAGCAGATCTTCGAGGCAGCTTTCGATACGGCGCTCTTTGCGTTCTTCAACCGCATGGCCGATGCCTACGGCCTAGGCTATGAAAAAAGCGGCTGGCTGCCGCCCTCCTCCGGGAAGCCCTCCTCCCCCGGCCCCTCCTCCCGATAACGGGAAGGAGGGGAGTCATAAAAATCCCCCGCTTCTCCAAGACGAGAGGCGGGGGATTTTCTTGTGAGGCGGCGATCAGCACGGGTAGCCGCCGGTTGAAATCGGCGTCTCAGAGCCTCGTCCCTCGGCTAAGAAGTCGCTCCGCGACTAAACCCAATCAGCTCGGCAGTCGCGGAGCGACTTTTTGGCAGAATGCCCTCAGACGCCGTTTTCAACCGGCGGGCACGTTCAATCCAAGCGCAAATCCAGGCAAGGAAGCGTGAGGATCAGGCGCTTGCCGTCGCGCATAACCGTGAGTTTTAGCTTTTGCCCGACATCTTTGTTGAGGCGCAGCCAGGTGTGGAACTGGCGCGGAGCCATTTGGGGAAGGGTCTTGCCATCCACCGCGACGATCACATCGCCCAGCTTCAGGCCACCCAGCGATAGTGCCCATTTCTCGCCGGGAAAGACAAAGTTCACTTTGAGCGCCAGGGTCTTGCTGCCGGGAACCGGCTCCTCCCAGAACCCAAAGATCGGGGGGATCGCCCCCTGCGACGGGCGGGCGGAGATGTCGTAGGTGCGCCAGCCGGACGGAAGGGCAGCAGGCTTTCCATTGAGTACCACGCGGCTTACTTTTGCGGGGAGGGCATCGAGCGCAAAGGCAACGTCAGCGGCGGTGTAGATCGGCTGGTCATTGAATACCGTCAGTCGCTCCCCCACTTTGAGGCCCGCCTTTGCCGCGACCGAGCCGGGCCTCACCGACGCAATGCGGTTGCCATCGTCTAGCGTGAGTCCCAGCACACTAGGCGGGGGGTAGCGAAAGAGCGAGAGTTTTTGAAACGTTCCCGCCTTGCGTTGCTGCTCGATCTCCGCATCGTGGGCATAGTGGCAGTGGTAGCACGGCTCCTCGGCGCGTTTGGACTGCGCAAAGGCGGGGAATTTCTGTCTCAGAGTCTGGGAAGCCGGTACTGCACCCACTTTGGGCCACGCCACCGATTTCAAGCGCTCCAGAGCGGCGACCAAGGAAGCCACCGAGACATCGTCGCCGCCCCAGCGGGCGAGGGTCACGCCGTCGGGAGTGAGTACCAGCCCCATCAATTGCTGGTCGTAGTCGAAGCGAAAGCGATTGAGATCCACGCCCTTCAGGCTGATCAGGCGAACCGGGATGTAGTGCTCCATGAGCAGCGCAATCAGCTTTGGGTCGGAGGGCTGGAGGATCGCCGCGTCGCGCTTCTCCCGCTGGCAGCGAAAGAGCACAAAGAGTAGCTTCTTCTGCGCCAGCGCCTCAGTGAAAGCGGCATCGAGATCGGCCTGCCAGCGTACTTGTCTCATGCAAGAACCCGCGCGACTTGAGCATTCCACGCGGCGGCATCCGCGATTAAAGGCGGGCGTTTTTCGGGTTCAAAGCCACTGCGTGCCACCCCACTCTGATCCGTGTGGATAAAGTGTAGCGCGACGCCCGCACGCTCGTACTCGGTCGTGTTGGCTCCCGTGGCGTGGGGCGTCCCGTAGCAAAAGAAGATCGCGCCCCCGGCATTGAGCTCCACGGGAATTGCCTTGGTTTCGTCGGGCCAGCAGCGGATATGGTGGTCGGAGAAGCCATCGCGCTCGTGGGGCAGGAGCTCGGAGAAGGCGCGCGGAATCACCTGGAGTGTCCCGTTGGCAAGAGTCGCATCATGAACGGCGGTCCAGAGAGCGGTTCCCTTCAGGGGGTCGGGAATCTGGAAATACGCATTGTCCTGGTGCCAGTTCGTCCCCGCGCCTTGCTTGCCCGGCTTTAGAAACACCTGGTCGAGGTGCAGGAGCGCGGGTGCCCCGATCAGCGCCTCAATCGCCGCCACGGCTTTGGGGGCAAAGGGCATCGCCTTAAAAAGCTCCGAGTGCGGCCACATCGGGCAGAGCTGGAGATTGATTTTCGTGGACGAATAGGTCTTACCGTCGCCCTCCGTCGCGATATTGCGGAGCTTGCCCTCGGACTTGAGCCGGTCTAGTTCAACACGCATCGCCGCCACCTCACGCTCGCTCCAGAAGCCCTCCACGGCCAGCCAGCCCTCGGTGCGAAAGAAATTAACCTGATCCTCGCGAAACTGCATGCGAAAAGGATACCATAGGAGCCGGCATGGAAATCGGGGAGTATGAGCGAATGTTTGCGGTGGAGGCGGATCATTTTTGGTACCGCACGCTTCACGGCCATGTCTTGCAGCAACTTAAAGCACTTTCTCGTGGTGCTAGGGTTCTCGACGCGGGTTGCGGCACGGGGATGCTCGCCCGCCGCTTGACCGACGCTGGCTTTGCGGTCACGGGGCTGGATTTCTCGCCGGAGGCGCTCCGGCTCGCCAAAACGCGGGGGCTTGAAAATCTCATCGAAGGCTCGGTCAATGCCCTTCCTTTCCCAGAGAACACTTTCGATGCCGTGGTCTCGCTGGATGTCTGGTACCACCAAGCCGTGGACGATACCCAGGCAGCGAAAGAAGCGGCGCGTGTGGTCAAGCCCGGTGGGCAGGTGTTAATTAATCTCCCTGCCTACGACTGGCTCCGCGGCCACCACGATCTGGTCGTGCAGACGGCGCGGCGCTACACCCGCCCCCAAGTGAGAAAGCTCCTCACTGAGGCGGGCCTGGAAGTGACGTTTTGCTCGCACTGGAACACCCTGCTCTTCCCTGCCATTGTCGCCGCCCGCCTGCTCAGCCGACTACGTAAAGACGAGTCATCGGATGTCGCACCCGTCACGCCCTGGCTCAACAAAACCCTCAGCGCGGTTCTTGCTATTGAGCGTCCTCTTCTGTCCCTACCACTCCCCTACGGCCTCTCCATTCTCGCCATCGGAAAGAAACCAACGTGACAACTCTCCAGCGCCTGATGCGCTTTGTCAGTGTGGGAGCGATCTCCACCGTGGTTGAGTACGGCGCTGTAGCTCTCTTCACGCATGGCTTTGGCTGGCGGGTGCTGCTTGCCAATCCACTGGCTTATCTCCTCTCCGCTGTTGTCAACTTTCTGGGCTCGCGCTTTTTCACCTTCGCGGAAGCCAAAGACCAAGCCGCCACCACGCAGGTTGGGCGCTTTGCCGTGGTGCATAGTGTCGCGCTCTTGGTAGACTTTGGGATCGCGGCGCTGGCCGAGCGCATCGGGCCGCTCGGAGGCGTGGCGCCACAGTGGATCGGCAAGGCCATCGCGCTCCCGGTGATCTCGCTCTGGAACTTCACCCTACACCGCCTCTGGACGTTTCGCAGACAGTCTTAATTTTTTGGGTATACTCCTAACTATGATTGTAGGAGTTATTCGCGAGATAAAAGACGACGAGAACCGCGTGGGGCTGCTCCCAGCGGGCGTCGAGGCACTAGTGACAGCGGGCCACACGGTTCTGGCCGAGACCTGCTGCGGTTCCGGGATCAACTTCGAGGACGAAGACTACGCCGCCGCCGGGGCGCAGATAGTCTCGTCGCCCGAAGAGGTCTTTGCGCGCTGCGAGATGGTTATCAAAGTGAAAGAGCCCCTGCCCTCTGAGTGGCCCCTCATGCGTACGGGGCAGATTCTCTTCACCTACTTCCACTTTGCCGCCAGCCGTGAGCTTACCGATGCGTGCCTTGAATCCGGCGCGGTCTGCATTGCCTACGAGACGGTCGAGACCCCCGATGGACTCTTACCCTTGTTGGCCCCGATGAGCGAAGTCGCGGGTCGTATGGCTGTACAGGAGGGCGCGAAGTACCTGGAGCGTGCAATGGGCGGACGTGGGATTCTTCTGGGCGGCGTCCCCGGTGTTGCCCCTGCCAACGTCGTGATTATCGGCGGCGGTATGGTCGGCACCGAAGCCGCAAAGATGGCAGCGGGCCTCGGCGCAAACGTCAGCCTCTTTGATGTCTCGATCCCCCGCTTGCGCTATCTCGACGATGTGATGCCCAAGAACGTCAGCACGCTCTACTCCACGCTCGCCGCGATCCGCGAGAAGGCACTCCAAGCCGATCTTCTGATCGGTGCCGTGCTGCTCAAGGGCGCAAAAGCCCCAACACTTGTCCCCAGAAGCGTGGTCGCCCAGATGAAAAAAGGTGCGGTAATCGTGGATGTCGCGGTGGACCAGGGCGGCTGTATTGAGACCACGCACCCCACCACCCACCAGAACCCAACCTACTTTGTGGACGGCGTCTTGCACTACGGCGTCGCCAACATGCCCGGCGCAGTTCCGCACACGTCCACGGCGGCGCTCACCAACGCCACGCTCCCGTATGTTCTCTCGCTCGCCAAGAAAGGCTGGAAGAAAGCCCTCAAAGACGATGCGGGTCTGCGCAAAGGCCTGAATATAGTCGAAGGCAAGCTCACCTATGAGCCCCTCTCCGAAGAGTTCACGATTCCGTTTGTCGCCCCGGAGAGTTTGCTGGGATAGTTGGGCCATCTCCCCGGCTCGTTCCTCGCCTCCCCTCTTCCCCAACCGCTCGTTCCTCGCTGGGAAGAGGGGCTAGGAAAGGTATTTCCAGGCCCATTTATGGGTCTTGCCGCAACAGCGGGCCGCTTTAGCCGCCCGAAACCGTGTGCCCCGAAGAAACCAAACCATGAGATTAGGTGGCCCCGTATTTGGGGATATTTCGACACCCGAGAAATGGATCGCCGCCGTGCAGGCGGCGGGCTATCGGGCGGCGTACTGCCCGGTGAAAAACGATGCGTCGGAGGCGACTATCGCGGCCTATGCCCAGGCGGCGCGGGAGAGCGATATTGTGATCGCCGAGGTCGGGGCATGGAGCAATCCCCTCTCCCAAGACGCGCAAACGCGGCGCGAGGCGCGGGAGTTTTGCAAGCGGCAGCTGGAGTTGGCGGATAGAATCGGGGCGGTGTGCTGTGTCAATATCGCAGGCTCACTGGGGGCAAAATGGGACGGGCCATGCGCGGAAGATCTCACGGAGGCGGCGTTTGCGCGGATTGTGGAGAGCGTGCAGGAGATCGTGGACAGTGTCCAGCCAGAGCGGGCGATCTACACGCTAGAGACCATGCCCTGGATGTACCCGGACTCGCCACAGAGCTACTTGGACTTGATGCGGGCGATTGACCGAAAAAGTGTTGCCGTGCACCTCGACCCGGTGAACCTGATCAACAGCCCCACACGTTATTTTCACAACGCCAATTTCCTGCGCGAGTGCTTTGCGCTACTGGGGTCGCAGGTTGTCGGGGTGCACGCCAAAGATGTTCTCCTGCGCCAGAACCTCACGGTGCATCTGGACGAAGTCCGTCCGGGACTTGGGGGGCTGGACTATAAGGTGTTTTTAGGCGAGATGACGAGGCTCCCTAAGGACACGCCCTTTATGCTGGAGCACTTGCCTACCGAGGACGAGTACAAGCTCGCGGCGGCATTTGTGCGTGATCTGTGCGGGGCATGTAAAATAATTCTGTGACGGCCAACTTTCTGCGGTTCTTCCACGATAAAGAGATTAAGGTGGAAGGGATACGCAACGAAACGCACCAAGACAGCTCCTGGCTACGACTGCCATCAGAGCGAGGCTTGCTCTTGCGTGCCCAAGCGGGAGACCGGATCGCCTTCGATGGCCTTGTGCAGCTCCACCAGACACTACTACGGGGGTTTCTACGCCGTCGGCTCCCCAGTGACGCGGTCGAGGACGTGCTTCAGGAGACGTTTTTAGCGGCATGGTCCGCGCTTCCCGCCTTCAAGCCCCGCGTCCGTCTGAAGACCTGGCTCTACCAGATCGCGCTCCATAAGTCCGCCGACTGGCAGCGCCGGTGCCGTCGTGACCTCTCCCTGGAGTCGCTGACCAACGACCTCCCGGATAACAAGCTCTCCACCACCGAGAATGCGATCTGGGCGCGTGCCTTACTCGCGCAGCTCCCCGACGACCAGCGGATCTTGCTGGAGCTCTACTACTTCGACGATCTCACTCTCGCGGAGGTCGCGCTGGTGCTGGATCGGAACCTTAACACGGTCAAGTATCACTTTTACCAGGCACACGCCCGTGGTCTCCAGCTCGGAACAGCGATGCAGAAAGAGGAACATTCCTAATGAAGAACCGCGTTCCTTGCAACGACGAATCCTTGTTACTCTTACTACACGGCGAGCTTTCCTTAGGAGCAGTGCTCCGCCTCCGCCTGCATCTCTGGGGCTGCCCCACCTGTCGTGAGCGTGCCCAGACCTATGCCCGGCTCTCCGCAGGCTTGGCAACCGCACTCAGCCACACTGGTCAAGCTCCACGCATTGGTACACGATCCCCTTTTCTGCTCTCGCCCCTCTGGCTGATTCCTGGCCTCATGGTGATTATCCTCGGTAGTATCGGGGCCGTCGCCTTGCAGTGGCGCACGGCCAACCCCTACTTCAACCTGCCCCAGGCAGCCTCTTCACAAATCATGGAGTGTGAGGCTCCTGCAACCCCCTGCCCCAAACGCTGAGGGTATACTCTCGGTATGGATCTAACCCCGAAAGTTGCGCTGGTGACGGGTGCCTCACGTGGGATCGGGGCGGCGGTTGCCCTGCTACTCGCCGAAGACGGCGTGGACGTGGTCATCAACTACCGAAGCAAAGGGCCACGCGCGGAAGAAGTCGCGGCGCAGGTTGAGTCTCTTGGCCAGCAGGCGCTTCTTGCTCAGGCCGATATTACCAATGCCGAGGAGCGCGATGCTATGGCCCAGAGCGTCCGCTCTCGCTTCGGCCACCTCAACTTGCTCATTCTCAATGCCAGCGGCGGGATGGAGAAAGACAAAGAGGCAGGCTACGCGATGGAGCTCAACCGTGACTCCCAGCTTGCGACGCTCGATGCGCTCCTGCCCCTGATGCTGCCCGGAAGCCGCGTGGTCTTTGTCACCAGCCACTGGGCGCATTTCTACGGCACACACCCCGTCGCAACCGCCTACGAGGCCGTGGCGGCGAGCAAGAAAGCGGGTGAGGATGCCCTCCGTGCCCGCATCCCGGAGCTAGAGGCTCGTGGCATTCGCCTCACAATAGTCAGCGGCGATGGCATCGAGGGCACCATCACAGTGCGGCTTCTGGAGCGCCTACACCAGAGCGTCCTAGACACGAGCCGCGATCTCCCCACCATCGCCGAGTTCGCCGCCGCCATTGTCACCTCCGCAACGGACGACAGCCTAGAGTCGGGGCACATCGCCTTTATCGGCTCCATTGAGCCGTGAGCGAATCTGTGTGAGCGTCCCACAGGTCAGGTAGAGGTCATAGGTGAAGACCATCCCCGGCGTGATCGCAAACTTGGTCAGCGGCGCAAAGTAGGAGCAGCTCCCGTGCTCGGGCTTGCCATCGCCAAAGCGGTAGCAGGTGAGCGAGTCCGCCAGGGGAACTTTCGCTCCCACTCCAAAATCATTTTTATCCACGTAGGCAGCCCAGTGTTCAGGGAGTTTGCGGCTCTCGTTGGGCCAGCCAGGCTTGCTGCGTTTTGCTTCCTCGCCGCCAATCACCAGCGTGTCTAAATCTGGCTCTAGGAACACCGCGGGAATCTCGTGGTGGCGGCTGGCGTGGGAGTGCGTCCCAGAGTAGCTCAGGCGGTACTTCACCTGCGCCACATCCCCCTTCAGCGTGATCCACTGCTCAAAGATCGCCTCAGGGAGGTCGGTGCAGCCTGCCCAGTTGCGCCCGATACTCTTGGCATAAAGCGTCGTTTTTGTCTGTTTGAGTTCCAGTACTTTTGCCGCCCCGCCTTTGTAGTCGCCACCCTGCACCGGGTTCCAGCGCCAGGGCTGCTTCCCCCAGATCGAGCCATCATCGTCGCCGTAGTAGCTCTGTTGCACGAGTCGCCCGTGATCCCAGTGGTTAAGCAAGTTCCGTTCGGACTTGGAGAGCGAGAGCCAGCCAATCGCCGCCCCCGATGACACTTTCACGCCAACTCGGATTTTCCCATTGTCGAGATAGGCCCACTTCTCGGGCTTGGGCAGCTCGCCAGCAGGCTCACTGTCTTTGAGGGCATTAAACTTCCACTCGCGCACCAGTTTGCCGCTTGCGTCGCGCAGACGTAGCCAGGAGAGCTCCAGCTCACCCTGAGCCTGGCACGGGTCGAGCCGCAGCCCCGTCAGTGCTCCCTGCACGGGCAGAGTCGCCTTTAGCTCCTGCCACTTCTCGCCCGGCGTGTAGCTCACCGGGACACTACACTCCGCCGCAAAGCCGCCCCGCGCATCGCTCCAGAACACCTCCGCCGAGCCGCGTGTTACCGTCCGCTGCCGCCACTCCAGGGTGAGTGTCCCACTGACGCGGGGAACGTCGCTCGCTGTTAAATACGGGTCGCCGCCGGTGGTACGCACCACAAGATTGCCCTTGCGCACCCCCAGATGGCACTCGTGCGCCGCTTTCCAGCCCCCAAGTTCTTGCTGTTGCATATCTCAAGGTACCTGATCTGCTGCTCATTGAAATGGGCGGTGTATAATTTAGCCCATGTCTTCTCATTTTGCGATCGGGAAAACCGATTTTCTTCTCGATGGTAAACCGATCCGCCTACTCTGTGGTGAGGTGCACTTTGCGAGAATCCCGCGCGAGTACTGGGTGCACCGCCTCCAGCTGCTCAAGGCCATGGGCTGCAACACCGTGGCGGTCTACCTGTTCTGGAATCGCCACGAGCCCCACCCCGGCAAGTTCGACTGGTCAGGGATGGCAGACGCGGCGGCGTTTGTGAAGCTCGCCCAAAAAGAGGGATTTCTAGTCTGTCTCAGGCCGGGTCCGTATGTCTGCGCGGAGTGGGAGATGGGGGGCCTACCGTGGTGGCTCCTCAAAAAGAAAGACATCCAGCTGCGCTCATCGGCAGATAGTGATTATCTCGCCGCCGTCGAGCGCTACTTAAAGGAAGTCGGGCGGGTGCTAGCTCCCTTGCAGCTTGAGCGCGGCGGCCCAATCGCCTTGGTGCAGGTAGAGAACGAGCTGGGAGCCTACGGAACCGACCGGCCGTATATGGAAGCGGTGCGTAAGTTCTTGCTCGCGGCGGGCTTCACGGATGTGCCGCTCACGGCGTGTGACTGGTCGTCGAACTTTACGCAGAACGCGCTTCCCGGCGTGCTCTCTACCGTGAATTTTGGCAATAGCGCCGAGCGCAATGTCACCGAGTTCAAGCGCAAGCGCACCGGGGACGGCCCGATTTTTGTGAGCGAGTACTGGAGCGGCTGGTTTGATCACTGGGGCAAGCCTCACGAGACGCGGCCTATCGCCGGTGCCCTGAAAGACCTGGGCTGGATTCTAGACAATGGCGGCTCATTCTCGCTCTACATGACCCATGGCGGCACGACCTTTGGCCCCTGGGCAGGCGCGGGCGGCCCTCCGTACGATCCGATTGTCACCAGCTACGACTACAACGCACCGCTCGACGAAGCTGCAAAGCCGACCGAGAAATACCATGCGCTCCGCAATCTCCTCGTCAAGTGGCAGCCCGAGGGAAAGCCGCTCCCTGCGATCCCAGAGCCCATGCCCGTGATCGCCATTCCTGAGATCGCACTGACCGAGCGAGCCCCGCTCTTTGCGAGCCTTCCGCGTGCAACTCGTGCCGAGAAGCCCGCCGCGATGGAGACGTATGATATTGGCTTTGGGGCCATGCTCTACCGCACCACCCTGCCCGCTGGCCCTGAGGGCATCCTCAAGCTCACCGAGGCACACGACTGGACGCAAGTTTTTGTGGACGGCACACGTGTAGGTGTGCTCGAC
>NZ_JANNYP010000497.1:0-11476 GCF_031410135.1 Armatimonas sp.
CGGTGCATCTTGGGCGGCAAGGATCTGTTCAAAGCGTTGGCGAAGTCGCTGTTTCGTTTCTTCTGTCATCCCCCTATGATGACGACTTTAGGAGCAGAAGGCAAATCGGCTTGCCTCACCACTTTTTTGTCCTGCACCCGGCCCACCATGGCTCTTGCCAACACTCGTGGCCCTACTCCTTGTCCCCACCATCCTGACCCTCCGCCTCAAGCGCCACCGGATCAACCGATTCTTTGGGTTTCTCTCCCTCGCCGTTGTGACCCTAGCAGAGGTCTGGTCGCTGAGCCTGCTGGTGCTCTCTCTGCCACACCACACGCTCTCACCAGGACATCTTCTCAAAGCGGCAGGAGCCCTCTGGATCACCAATGTACTCGTCTTTGCACTCTGGTACTGGCGGCTCGATGCGGGTGGGCCACACCTGCGCGACACGCGGGAGCACCATCATTCGGGAGCCTTTCTCTTTCCCCAGCTCGGACTGGAGAGCCACGAGGGATGGAAGCCACACTTCGTGGACTATCTGTTTCTGTCCTTTAACCACAGTACGGCTCTCTCACCTACCGACACCGCCATTCTCTCACGCTGGGCAAAATGGCTCATCATGCTCCAGGCAAGTATTTCCCTCACTACCATAGCCCTTCTCGCGGCAAGGGCCATTAACATCCTCTAAGATTTTTTTCATCACCCTTTTTAATTGAGCATATTATGTTTCTAGATGGAACTTATTACCTGATTAATACCGCATTAGATTCATCCACGATGTGCTAAATAGATCATGGAGAAAACAAAAATGAAAAAACCAACGATTCAAAGAAAAACATACCACTCAGGATTTACGTTAATTGAGGTTTTTTTCGTGATTATAATTATCATGATATTTGTGGCGATCCTGTTTCCTACCTTCCTGGCGATCAAGTAAGAAATTATTATGCCTGAAGAGATCGAAGTTCCACTCGAAAGTATCCACGAGAAGCTCTCCGAGCTACACCACGAAGCCGAAGGGGGAAACTGGACGCGCTACATCGCCCTCTCCACTGCCGTACTTGCTGTCCTAGCCGCCGTCGGCTCGCTCCAGGCTGGAAAGTACATCAACGAAGCGATCCTAGAAAAGAACGACCAGATCGCCCACACAACCAAGGCGTCGGACCAGTGGAGCTACTACCAGGCCAAAGGGATCAAGGCCCTGATTGTTGGCAAAGACAATCCCAGCGAGGCCAAGCGCTACAAGCAAGAGCAAGAGGAGATCCAGAAGAAGGCCCAGGAGCTTGAAAAAGACGCTGAGCACGACGGTGCAACAGCCGCTTCCTACGTCACTCGCCACGAGCACTTCGCTCTCTCGGTCAGCCTGTTTCAGATCGCCATCGCCCTCTCTGCCATTGCTGCCCTCATGCGCCAGCGCACGCTCTGGCTCGTCAGCCTAGGCGCGGGTGTGGTCGGTGTAGCGCTCCTGTTCTATGGAGCTACGCGCTAAGAAAGAGAAGAGTGTTTTATGCGACTTCAGGGAAAAACGGCGCTCATCACGGGTGCCTCCAGCGGGATTGGGAAAGCAATCGCAATACGTTTTGGTGCGGAGGGAGCTCATGTCATTGTCAACTTCCTCGACCGAGGCAACAATAAAGCGGATGCCCAGGCAGTGGTTGAAACGATCACAGGAGCAGGGGGGAGTGCTCTCGCGATTGCGGCGGATGTCACGGATCGCGGCGCAGTCGAGGCGATGGTCGCGCAGCTCGTGGCGATCTATGGACGGCTCGATATTCTGGTCAACAACGCGGGTATCGAGATCAAGAAGCCCTTTTTGGAGATCACCGAGGACGAGTGGCTAAAGGTTATTGCGGTAAATCTCACGGGCGTTTTTCACGTCACCCAAGCGGCGGTGCGGGTCATGGCGGGGCAAGAGCCACTCCCAGAGCGTGAGGCACGCGGCAAGATTGTCAATATCTCCTCGACCCACGAGGACATCTCGTTTCCCGGCTACACAGCCTACTGCGCCAGCAAGGGCGGCCTGCGGATGTTCACACGAAATCTCTGCGTGGAGCTCTCCCCGATGAAGATCACGATCAATAACATCGCGCCCGGTGCTATCGCCACTCCCATCAACCAGTCGGTGCTTGCCAGTAAGCTAGCCGTCCGCAATACGATTCGGGAGATTCCCTGGGGGCGTTGGGGAACGCCGGAAGAAGTCGCCTCGACAGCGGTCTTTCTCGTCGGCGATGAGTCCGACTACCTGACCGGCTCGACCATCTATCAAGACGGTGGCCTCGCGCAGCAAGTCACCCAGTACTAGAGACAGTTCAACACCTCGACTCAGGAAACCAATAACATAATGAAGTGGCTCACTTTTCTGGCCGTCACACTTGTGGTCGCACCCGCTTTTGCACAGACTCCGCCGCCGCCACCTGATGCGGTCGCGGCTCCTACCGGCTCACAGCCAGCGAGTAATAACAATCGCTATCTATTGTTGCCGGACATCTCCTTTATCAGTGATGCACGAGGGCTTTTCACCAGCGATAAGACCAACCCGAACCGCAACAAATTTCTCTTGGACTCCGGCGAGCTGGCGATTCAGAGCTTTGTCTATCCGGGCATTAAGCAAGATGCTTTTATAGTCTTTGGCAACGGCGAGGCCAGAATAGAGGAAGGCTATGTGACGGTGCAAGACCTGCACTTTGCCAAGCTGCCCCTCTCGGCGACGGTCGGACGGCGTAAGGCTCCGTTTGGCCGCGTCAATCAGCTTCATCCGCACTCCTGGGCCTACATTGAGCCACCCACCGTGCTAAAGAATCTCGTCGCAGAAGAGAGCCTGACAGGCGATGGAGCGTATCTCTCGTATCTGTTTCCCACGAAGTTCTTCCTCCAGCTCGATGCAGGCTACTTCGGCCAGCCAACGCCTACTGAAGATGGCACCGCCCCCGAGAGCGGTGCGGGCTTCCGTGACACCTTCAGTACCCTACGCCTCTGGGGATCACAGCGGATGAGCGGCGGCGATCTGGAGCTAGGCGCTTCGGATGCCCAGGGCAAGGGAGTCGGCTATGGTGGTTTCTCCCCACAGAACACGCTCCACGGTCTGGATCTTACCTACCGTACGACGGCTACTGACAGCCAGCGCACTCTCGTAAGAAGTGAGTGGCTCTCCCACGAGCAAAAAGGTAGCGGCACGACCCGAAGAGCCGAAGGCTACTACGTCTCGGTAGACAAGCGCTCAGGGCCTTTTCGCTCGCTGGGGGTGCGCTACGACAACAGTGGCTCGCCGTGGGCCGTGGGGCGAGAGAAGTCCTTTTCGCTGATCCAGACCCACCAGCTCACCGAGCAGACCTACTTTCGCCTGCAAGCCACCCACGGCGACCGCCCCGGTCAAAAGGGCTTCAACGAGCTTCGCCTTCAGTGGGTCTGGGGAGTCGGGCCGCACACACACAACCTGGAATAACAAAGGAAATCAAAATGGAAGTTATCACTACCACCCCGGAGCTCGCCGCCATCACCCGCGAGCTGGTCGGAAATTTAGCCAATGTCACTTCGCTTGCCAAGTCGGAGACCAACTACCATCAAGTGGATGCCAAGCCCAGTGATGTGGTGCGAGTGGCCCGTGCCGATGTCTTTATGCGCTGCGGAATGGACCTGGACATGTGGGCTGATGCCCTTCTTGCCTCGGCTCGCAATGCAAAAGTGCAGCGCGGCGCGGTAGGCTACGTGGACGCGTCGGCGCGGGTTCGCAAGCTGGAAGTGCCCACTGGCGGCATCAATGGCGCGTCGGGCGATGTTCATTCGGCGGGCAATCCCCACTACTGGTTCGATCCCAAAGATGCCGTGGTGGTTGCCTATGAGATTCTGCTGGCGCTCTTAGCTGTTGATAAAGCCCACGCGACGGCCTACAACGCCAACTACAAGCGCTTCAGCGACGAGATCAGCTCACGTATGGCGGGTTGGGAGCGCACGCTGGCTCCGTTTAAGGGCCAAGGCTTTGTGGCCTACCACGATGAGTGGATCTACTTTGCCACCCGCTTTGGCCTGACCCCGTTCGGTTTTCTGGAACCTAAGCCCGGAATCCCGCCGTCGGGCGGCCATGTGACGGATCTGATCCAGCGCATGAAAGCCAGCAAAGTCCGCGCCGTGGTCATGGGCTCGATCTACTCCACCAAGTACGCCGACTTGGTCGCCAAGGAGGCGGGCGGGAAAGTCGCCGTGGTGCCGTACTCTGTCGGAGGCATGGGGACACGGAACTATTTCGACTACATCAACGCCATTGTGGAGGGCTTCGCGAAAGCGCTGCGCTAAGCTATGGAAAACACGCCGCTGATTACGTTTGACGATGCCACGCTAGGCTACGGGCGGCGCGTGGTGCTGCCCTCGCTCTCCTTCGGGCTGAGTGAGGGCGGCTACCTGGGGATTGTTGGTCCGAATGGGGCGGGCAAGACCACGCTGCTCAAGGCAATTCTCGGGATTCTTGCACCGCTCTCGGGGAAGGCGATCCACCACCGAAAGCTCACGTTTGGCTATGTCCCGCAGGCGCAGACCACCGATGATCTCTTTCCCATCACAGTTCAAGAGATCGTGGTGATGGGCCGCTACCGCCGCGTGGGGCTGCTCAAAAATCCAGGCAGCGAGGACAGGCAGCGAGCGGAGAGTGCGCTGGAGCAGGTGGGCTTGCCGCACCTGAGCACTCGCCTCTTTCGGGAGCTCTCAGGTGGACAGAAACAGCGCGTCTTAATGGCCCGTGCGTTGGTCTCGGAGCCGGATGTACTGGTGCTGGATGAGCCCACAAGCGCAATGGATATCGCCGCCGAGTCTGCGACTATGGAGCTGATCGAGCGGATTCACCAGCAGAGCCTCCTTCTGGTTGTTTTAGTCTCGCACAGCCTCAATATTGTCGCCAATCACGCCCGTACTGTGGCCATACTTGGTGGGACACACTTCCAGATCGGCCCCGTTGAAAAGATTGTCCAGCCCGAGACCCTGCGCGAACTCTTCAACTACGATTTTAAAATTCTTGAAGTAGACGGTCGGAGGTTGGTGCTTTGAAAAGGCTCTTTACTTTGTTTCTGGCGAGCTTGGCCCTTGTCCCTGCATGCGTCCAAGCACAAGCGCCCCCACCGCCGCCCCCTGAGGCACTGGCCCTTGAGGCGACTCCGACTCCCAGCACACCCACTGTATCAGCGTCTGAGGAGCACGAGCACGACGAAGCCCTCCCCGATGACCTCAAGCACGCCTCTGTGGCGAAAGTCTTTGGGCTGGACTTTATGCAGCGGGCACTGATCGCCGGGCTTGCCATCGGGCTGGTCGGGGCCTATCTCGGGGTTTTTGTAGTGCTGCGGCGCGTGGTCTTTGTGGGTATGGCCTTAGCCCAATTCTCCTCTGCGGGCGTCGCGCTGGGGCTCTTGCTCGGCCTTGCGCCGCTGCTTGGCTCGATTGGGATGATGCTCGTCGGAGTCTTCTTGCTCTCCCTGCGCTGGTCGCCACGGAAAGTCCGGCAAGACACCGTGATTGGCCTGGGCTACGTGCTCGCCTCCGCAGTGACCATTCTCCTGTTGGCGAAAAACCCACGCGGCGAGACCCAGCTTCTGGATATGCTCTCCGGCAATATCATCACGGTGACGGCAGCCGATACGCTGCTGACCATTGGTGCGCTGGCCGTAGTCTTTGTCTTGCACCGCCTCTTTGCCAAGGAGCTACTCTTTATCTCGTTTGACCCCGATACGGCGCAGGCAGCGGACTACAACACACGGCTCTGGGAGACGCTTCTGACCCTGAGCATTGGCATCGCGATCGCGTTCTCGATCCACGCAGTGGGCATCTTACTGACGTTTGGTACATTGGTCATCCCTGCTGTGAGTGCACTGCTTCTCACCCGGCGCATCAGCCATACCTTCACCCTGGCAGCACTCTTTGGAGCGGTTCCTATCCCTATAGGCCTGTATTTCTCGTTTATCTGGGATCTCTCGCCCGGTGCCCTGATTGTGGCGATTAGTACCGTATTACTAGTGGCCAGCGGGCTACTCTCACGACTACGTCACTAGTATGAAGATAATTCTCGCCCCTCTTTCTCTGCTACTGCTAGCCCCCCACGCCTTCGCCGACACAAAGCTTGTCGCAGAGATCACCACAGGCACGGACACATCCAAGCGGACGATCACCGTTCAGTTCCACGGCAACAAAGATCGCCGCGATGCCAGCAATGGAAGCATTGTCCTGATGGATCGTGATGCCAAGAAGGTCTGGGTGCTCAACCCCACTGACAATACCTACTGAGTGGAGCACCTCATTTCGGGAGTACCTCAGCCCAACTCTTAGCGTGGTTGGCGCACAACGCCAGCCTCTCATTCCCCATGCCTCCTTCAAGCTAGAGACCGTCAAAGAGGGTGCTCCTGACAAGGCTCCCTCTCCCGCCGCTGTTGCCCCTACCGATAGTACCCAGTGGTCTCTCAAAGGGCTGTTCTGGCTCCAGCCCTCCACACCAGGTGACGGAGGCATGGGCCGTGGTGGTGGAGGCGGTTTTCCCGGAGGCGGCAGTGGCTTCCCTGGCGGGGGGGATTTCCCTCGTCGTGGCGGCGGTGCGCCCTCGAGGCCTCTGATGCAGCTCAGCCCTGCTGGGCAGCTTTGGATGGCTTCCTGGAACTCGCAGACCGATCTTCCCGAGAAGGCGCTCCACAACCTGACGATTCTCATCACTGAGGAGCTTCTCCCCCAACAGAGCCCGCTACGGCAGGCATGGCAGGACGAGTTCAATCGGAAGAAAGCGCTCCCTCTCGCCGCAACGATTACGTCAATGTCGGGCAGTCCCACACTGCCCCCAACAGACAGTGGAGCGAGCGCACCGCTCCCTCAGCCACTTCCAGGAGCAGCGCCTCAAGGGGCGGCTCACTTCCACGCTAACACCCTAGACCGTTTCGCCCAGTCCACACATCACTCGTTGGGTTGGGTAGACTGGGCAGCCAATAATACCAAAGTATCGTTCCTTAAAATGCACATTGGAGGCGCGAGGAGATCAGTAGTAGCTCAGACGCTTGTTCGTCGCATCAAGGTCGAAAGCGGCAGGGGCGAAGCCTGGACCAGCCCACTCAAGCCACTCGGCTAGCTCACTGCCAGAAACCGAGCTAGAACCACCGGCTAGAGCCTTCAGAACCTCCTGGTAGCTCCAGATACCGCCACAGTCCTCAGGAGGGCAACGACGATCACCAGAAAGGCACTTGGGCCGTCCCCCACCGGATTCGACACGCTCCTCAAGCACAACCTCATGACGCCAGTTATCGCCCATGTCGTAGACATACACCAAACGGCTCCCCACCTCGGGAAAGGCACGATATAGGCGCAACGCTCTACCACTGCGATCCGGCCCCTCGCCAGGCTCTAAGGCAAACTGGTAGCGCGTCCCATAGGTCACCACTGCTTCGCCCTCGCCGATAACAAACTCGTGGAGATGGCAGTCCTGCCAGCCGAAAGCGCTCTGGATCAGGTGATGAAGCTGGTTCAGATTCAAAGATGCAGGAACCAGCAAGCGACGCCAGATAGGTGGGTCGGACTCTATAATCGTCACGCGAAGCTGGAGCGACCAGCGCGACTCCTCAAGCACTGTGGCGGGATCGAGGAACTCGCGGGCGGCTGTCTCCAGGTGAAAGTAGTCCTTCTGCCCAGTGATCCCCACGAGGTAGTGACCCAAGTACAGGGCAATCTCATCAGGAGCTTCCTGACGCTCCAGGCTGTAGTCCATCACTTGAAGGAACTGGGTCATGGTTCCCATGGTGACGCGGCAACGATCCGGGCCGGTGGGAACAAACTGTGGCTCGCCCATCGCAGCCAGCTCCTGCTCGACAATTTCAGGAGCAATGCAGAGCGCTTCGAGGCGCTGCTGCACCGCCTCCATAAAGCGCATCCCCAGCGTCTGGAGCGGCGCAGCAGGAAGCAGAACAGCCAGTCGACACCTCTGGCTAATAGCTAGGATGAAGTGCTTAGGTCTTACGGGCAGGTAAGTGGCGTACCAGTCTCCCAGCTTCGCGGTTGACTCTGTAGGGATGTCTGACTCTGTCTGGGTGCCAGACTTAATTTTTTTGGCGGGTAGCTTTAAGCGATCCAGGAGCTTCTTAGTGCAGCGTAGATTCGTCACAGGAGATAGGTTTGTTATAGAGTTTGGCCTGATGCTTTCCACTTTTTGTACAAGTCCCTCTGTTTCTCTGGGCGATCAAAGACGCCGAGGAGGCGCTCACGGCTAGTCGGGCTTACCTTTCCCATCTCTGCCTCGTAGCGCTTTCGCTCGGCCTCACAGAAGCTCTGGAAGGCTTCGTAGGATGCCCCACCCTGACTCTCCAAGGCAACCAGCTCAGCGGCGAGTTCGGCAACCGTCAGCGGTGGCGCGACAACTTCTGTGATCGCCTCATGTGGTGCTGGCTCTTGTTCATCGGCGATGAGACTTTCCTCGCCGCCCAGTCTATCTTCACCACCAAAGAGCCCCTGGCGGATGAGATCCCCCACCCCAAGGTCTGCCTGCTTCTGGGCGATGGTGGGAACGAAGACCTCGCGCTTCTCCAGCTCGCCCACACAAATCTTGTCAAAGTAAGCTCCCGGCCGGTCTAATGCTTGCTTTGCGTTGCCACTCAGACGCCTCCGTGTGGCTCGTAGAGCGGCGTTCCAGGCATCGAGCGTCCCTTTTCCTTCTGCGATCTCCCAGAGCTGCTGAAAACGCCTGAGACTCCCTTCGTCTCCGGTGAGGGCGACGAGCTCGGAGACGGCCTTATCTCGTATGGCATATATGCCCTTTCCCCCTTCGTTGGACGTTGAGATTTCTGAGTTTGGTATTTCGTCTTTGCGAACGTTCAACGCTCTTTCTTCTTGGAATCTAATATTCTTCTTATTCTCTTTATGTACACCGCAGTTCTGCGGTGTGGCCCAGGCCGCAGAACTGCGGTGTGGCTCCCCCGAAACTCCAGGCCGCAAATCTGCGGTGTGGCTTTTTCAGGAAGTGTAGGCATCTGTGGCCGCTCTTCAGGATGGTCTTGATAGTGGCATTCGTTCAGGGAGAAGCGCAGCGGTGTGAAGTCGTAGACGGTGTGGGTAAAGCGGTGTGTCTCCTCGTCACGGAACCTTTCGACCTTCAGGAGGCGCTTGTCAACGATCTTCTTGATGGTGCGCTGAACGGTGTCCACACTCTGTCCAAAAAGCTCCGCTAGGCGCTCTTGGCTGGGAGTGGGATTGGAGTCATCGTACTTGAAGCGCAGGATGCAGGTGATAAGCCAGCACTCCTCCGACTTGAGGCCGAGGCGGTGCGCGTAGGTGATCAGAGCATTCGGAACCTGAGTATGCCCAGACTGGGTGAAGGGATCATCTCCCCACTTCTGGGAGAAGGTTAGTCGCTTGCTCGTCTCTGCGCGCTGCATCGAATTACTCCTCGTCCTCTGCCATGTACGCCGCTAACGCCTGTTCCACGACATCTTGCTTGCGAAGACGGTTCTCGAAACAGTATCGATCTAGCGCCTCCATGGTGCCCACTGAGATACGAAACGAGGTCACTATGGTTGACGTGGGATCAGAGGCGGGCTGGCGCGAGCGCAGCGTCCTACCATCTCTGCGACTCGGAGCTGGGGGTAGTGGTTCTTGCTTTGTAGTATTGTTTGTTTGTTTCTTTGTTGGTTTGATTGATTGTTTGTTAGTCGTATTGCTTGTTTGTTTTGTAGCTGTTTCTGGAGCAACTGCTTTGAGTGCCTCGGGTTCTGAAGATGTTGCTAGAGGGGTCTCCTGTTCGACTGGCGGAATGTCTGTTTGTAGTATTGTAGTATTGTTTGTTTGTTGGTCTGTTTCTTTGTCGGTTAGATTGTTTGTTTCGGAATCCTCTGCGTGCTGGGTATTCAGCGCCCGAAGCATCGCCGCAGGATTCTTGGGAACCGTCAGGCCGCGACCCGCTGGTCTCTCAGACATAGTTTAAATGTCTCCTTCTCTTGAAAGTCGAAAGCCCTTGAACTTGAGGTCGTCTACGGCCATGCGGATGCACTCCAGGTCGACGGCCTTCTTACGAAGGGCAAAGGCATTTACTAGGGCGGCATCGCACAATACACAGAGCTCACGAGGCACACCGCTTCCCGCGTTGTAGATGGTCTTATGGACTTCGTGGGGGAGGATCGTATCAAAGTCACCACCTGCCACCTCAACCCGGTAGCGCAGCATAGCGAGTGCATCGTCATAGGTGAGGGGGTTCAGGTTTGCCCCACCCGTGATCCGCGACTTAAGCGCGGGTTTCTGGGTGAGCTTATTTGCGAAGTTGGGCTGTCCGAGCAAGATGATCTGAATCAGCTTTACTTTTTGCGTCTGGACGTTGGAGAGGGTCTGGAGCAGGTCAAGGTTCGCCCGAGAGATTGTCTGGCACTCATCAAGCATCAAGACCACGATCTTACCCGCCTGGTACTGCTCAATGAGGAAGACCTGGAGCCGATCCTTGAGGTCTTGCAGGTTGCGGGTTGTCTCGATGCCAAAGGCTTGTAGCACCACCCGCAGAAACGCGGCAGGCGTGGCTGCGGATGGATCGGTAATGTGGGCGACCATATAGGTATCGGGGTCTTCTTCCCAGCTGTTAAGCAGGAGCTGAGAGAGGGTGGTCTTTCCCGTACCAACCTCGCCCATGAGCAGGAATATTCCGCGCCGCTCACTAACCGAGTAAGCGACCTTCGCAACGGCGAGCTGGTGCTCCCGCGTGTCATACGCGAACTGAGGGTCTGGCGACGTAGAAAACGGTGCCAGCTTCAGTCCGAAGTGCTTCAGATAAAGACTCAAGTCCATCCCTTCCTCAGGTGATCCTTGCACCAGGTGCAATGATACAGTTTCGGGGATTATACCTGCTTTTTCAAGAGTCGCTACGGATGGATCAAAAAATAATTGTGATGGATCTCGCGGGCTCATTAAGGGAGCCATTTTGCTTTGCGCTTACTTTTGTTCCAAGTACGCACGCCCCATCGTCGCATGGCTTTTACTCGGGTTCGCAACTTCAGGGCTTGTCGAATCAGGATGGAGTCGTCGTGCTCTGAAAAGGAGAAGCCGTAGCGCGAGAGGGCTCGCCAAGTGAGTGGGGCCAGGCGCTCACCTGTCAGGAGTGTATAGAGTGGGCAGAGGTGCCCGATGAGCAGCGCGATCCCTGCGATAGCCAGGAAGCTACTTGGAAACCACGGAGTGGGCTTCTTGGGAAGGTAGTCCATCCCATACCAGAAAAGCCATCCCATACCTGCACAGTAAGGGATCGCGAAGACACATTCCCTCAAGTTGCGAGCCATATCAACGACCCGCGCCCCAACTTGGATCGCCTCACCCTTCGCTCCACAGGACTGACAGAACTTATGCCTGCTCTCACTTGGGGTGCGGTTGTCGCACCCCTGTGTGCCACAATGATTTGAGACACTTTCCGTTCCCTCTATATCTCCCCAGGGCAAAAAGGAAAGAACCAGAATGAGCATCACTATGGCCCACCCAAACGGCAACTCCGTCTATCAAAACCCGACAGGGATTCCTC
>NZ_JANNYP010000498.1:0-10500 GCF_031410135.1 Armatimonas sp.
GAGCCGCACAGAAACATCCCCGATTGGCGTCTTTGCCGTGAAGCGGAGCGAGTCTACGGCAAGCTGAACGTCCTCCGGGTAGATATCTGCCGCGACATTTCCGGAAGGTGAGTACGTGATGAGCTGGTCTGCGGTGGTGAGTGCCGCGTAACGTACTCCTGTGGAGTCATCCGTGTTGATCACGGCGTGGGTGGGCTGGTACTGGGTAAAGAGCAGGGCTTTGGCAGACGCGTAGGCATCCATGGTCTTGTGGTAGTCGAGGTGATCTTGGGTCAGGTTAGTAAAGACGGCAACGTCGAAGCAACAGCCCGCGGTGCGTCCCTGGGCAAGCGCGTGTGACGAGACTTCCATGGAGGCGGATGTGGCTCCCGCTTGGCACATTTGGGTAAAGAGCTTCTGAAGATCGGGTGACTCCGGTGTCGTGTGCTCGCCCGATAGCAACGTGTCGCCTACCGTGGCTCCGAGTGTGCCAATCGTGCCGGTGACCTCGCCCGACGCTCGCGCAACCGCATCAATAAGGCGCATCGTGCTGGTCTTGCCATTGGTGCCGGTCACGCCCGCGAGATAGAGTGTCTGTGTGGGATCGCCCCAAAAAGCACAGGCAAGCGACGCCAGTACCTCGCGGCAGCTAGAGACGAGCAGATAGGGCACGCCCGGAGGAACGGCTTCGGCACGCTCGACCACCACGGCGGCGGCACCCTTGACAACCACATCCGCGAGAAAATCATGGCCGTCGAAGCGCCCTCCGACAACGGCGACAAAGAGTGCGCCTGGCTCGACGGCCCGAGAGTCGTACTCCAGCACTGTCAGCACCGCCTCGCCGAAGACCTGCGCTCCGGGGATCTTTTCTGCTAATGTCGTCAGTGTCATCATCTATGCTTCTACCGTCACGGTCTTCTTTTTGACGGGAGTCACGGTTTTCTCTCGGTCGTGTGGCGTGCGGCGCAGGAGAAGAGCCCGTTCTGCAATCTGCTTGAAGATCGGCCCCGCTACCGAGCCGCCATAGTGGTCTTCGCCCTTGGGATCACGAATCAGGGTCAGGATCACAAACTGCGGGTCTTTCAGAGGGGCCACTCCCACAAACGAGGCGATAAAGCGCTTACTATAGCGCCCATTCTCGGGGATCTGTGCTGTGCCCGTCTTGCCGCCTGCCGTGTAGCCCGGAATCTGGGCAGGCTGGCCCGTGCCTTCGTCAATCACGCCGCCCAGAAACGTACGCATGGTCGCCGCCGTCTCTTCGGAGAGAACCCGATGTGAGGCGCTGGGGGGGCGCTCTTCCAGGGTTTTTGTCTCCGCATTGCGAGTCGCACGAACCAAGCGTGGCGAGTGATAGCGACCATCCCCAAAGACCGTGTACGCCGCTGCAAGCTGAAGAGGGGTCACGGAGATGCCTTGTCCAAAGCTTATCGTCGCAAGGTCAATGGGGCGCCATACTTTACGCTCCGGGTTACGGAGCAAGCCCCGCTCCTCACCCGGAAGCCCGATCTTAGTTCTCTCGCCCATTCCAAAGTCCGTGAGGTACTTATAGAGTTTCTTTGGGCCTAGCTTTGCACCGCACTCTGCCGTGGCCACGTTGCAGGAATGGCGAACCACACCGCCAAGATCCTGGGTGCCGTGTCCATGACGGAAACCTCCGTGTGTGGCGCAGTGAATGGTATTGGTGAGGATTTTCCGGGAGCCGCTGCACGAGAAGAGAGAGCGTGCGGTGACTTCTTTTTCCTCAAGAGCTGCGGCGATGGTCATCGCCTTGAGAGTTGAGCCCGGCTCGTAGGGACGCTCCAGCGCCCAGTTAATACGTGGGATCAGCGCAGGCTTGGTCCCGGGCTTGGGAAGGCGGGCATCGTTGATATTATAAGTGGGGGCACTGGCCATCGCCAGCACGTCCCCGTTTTTGATGTCCAAGACAATGGCAACACCAGACTCCGCATGATGCTGCGCCACGGCGGTGCCAAGCGCTTGCTCGACATCGTGCTGAAGCTCCGCATCCAGAGTGAGATAGACATGAGAGCCGGGTGTGAGCTTGTGGCGAACCTCTTCCGTGCCGGGAATCATCCCGAAACGATCCACCTCGTAGGTCACTTTGCCTGCCTCACCTGCCAGGGACGAGTTCAGGCTGAGCTCAATCCCACGCCAGGGAGTCGAGCCGCTTTGATCGGTGAAGCCAAGAATATGTGAGGCCAAGGTGCCATTGACAGCGACACGCCGTGACGAGGGTGGGTAGCTCACCCCAGGAAGCTCGGCGCGTGGCTGCGCAAGAGCCCCTTTACGTTTCTTGAGGTCTTTGGCAACTGGCGGAGCAAAATCTACGGTGGTTTGACGCACCATCTCGATGGTGTCCGCCGAAACCCACTGTGCCACTTCGCGGGTAGGGAATGGGTGCTTCGGGTCGCGGTGGCTCAGATCGAGCTTTTTAATCCAGGCCAGAGTTGGCTCCGGGAAGTAGCGACCTAGCACTCGTAGTGCATGGGCGCGACGGTCTTCGGGGAGGTCTTTGGCGAGGGGATTGGTGCTATTGCCCACAAACCAGCGGTTGGGATCCACGATCACGGAGAAACCGGGCTCGTTCTCAACCAGCAAGGCCCCGTTGCGATCGTAGATGAGGCCACGGGCAGGTGTGAGGGTGCGCGGGGCCCGCCAGCGGGTGAGCGACTCGGCGCTCAGCTCTTTATGCCGCACGATCTGCAAGTGCACTAAGCGTCCCAGCAGGACGACGTGTAAGAGGGCAAGTGCCACCCCCACTTTCATGAGGCGTGGCGCGGTGCGCTGCTCAAACTCTTCCGGGCTCTCACGCCGGGGACGCTGTCTGGAGCGAGTGGCCATCTTAGTCCGCCTTTCCAAAGTAGTGGATGTTTTGAGGGGAGCGGATCAGCTTGCGCTGCTGGGCTGTCTGAGCGATTGCGCTGCCGTCTTCCAAGTGCCGGATCTCGGTCTGAAGGCGTAGCGACTCCGCATCTGCCTCCTTGATCTGGCGACGAAGCTCTGTACGGCGGTAGCCCTCATTGGTGGTGCTGGCATGGGCGGCCACGTAGAGCATGCCCAGTGTGCCGAACAGACAGATCACCCCGAAGATCCCTGCCATCGCACGCTCTTTCTGGATCAGCTCTTGCCGACGCTGCTCCCAGTGCGGGGCGCGACGCTTAAACACGACTGTCTGAGGAGCAACTGCTGCTCGTTTGCGCCGCGTCTGCGGCTTTTGTTCGACTACCACCGTTTTCTTCTCTCTTTCTCTAGTTTTCTCGTTTTTGCGCCACTCTTAGCTTCGCGCTACGAGAGCGAGGGTTCCTGCGTTGTTCCTCGTCTGTGGGAGGAAGGGGTTTTTTGGTCAGCACTTCTAGCACAATAGGGGGCTCTGGGCTCGGTGACGGCAGATCGGAGTTCTCCCGCTTGCCCGAGAGCTGGTTGAACGTATTTTTGACTAAGCGGTCTTCGAGCGAGTGGTAGCTCAGAACCGCGAGCCGTCCACCGGGCTTCAGGCAGGCGACCGCAGCAGGAAGTGCCCGCTCTAGCACGGTCAGCTCCTCATTCACGGCGATTCGAATCCCCTGGAAGGTCTTGGTCGCGGGGTGCGTCTCCCCGGGGCGTGTGCGAAAGGGCATGGCGCGACGGATACAGTCCACGAGGTCTTCCGTGGTATTGAGGGGACGAGCTTTCACGATCTCGGTGGCAATCCGACGGGAGCGGGACTCTTCGCCGTACTCAAAAAGAATCCGGGCGATCTCGCTCTCAGGCAGGCGGTTAAGCAGCTCTGCCGCCGTCTCGCCCTCTGAGTCCGTGTCCATGCGCATGTCAAGGGGGCCGTTGTAGCGCAACGCAAAGCCGCGCTCAGGCGTGTCGAGCTGGTGCGAGCTCACGCCAAGGTCTAAAAGAATGGCATCGAGTGGCTCTTGAGTCGCATCGGCAAGCTGGGAGAAGTTGCCCCGCCAGAGGGTGACGGGAAGGCCTTCACACGCACGCGCACACTCCGCGAGGGCCTCGGGGTCTTGGTCCACGGCGATCACGCGGGCGCCACGTTCCGCAAAAGCCTTGGTGTGTCCGCCGCCGCCTGCGGTGCCGTCCAGAAAGAGCTTGCCTGGTGCGGGTGCCAGCCAGTCCAAGATCTCGGAGAGCATCACGGGGATATGGTAGGTGCTCATGCGAACTCCTCGGTGGCAGAGACATCACCGGTTAGGGTTCGCGCCAGTCCTGTCTCGCGTGCCGAGGCAATGATGAGATCGTCCTCTAAGCTTTCATTGAGTGCAATCCAACCGCTACGTGACCAGATCTCGATCTTCTCGCCCATTCCGACCACCACCACCTCGGTGTCAATTCCCGCCCACTGCCGCAAGTTGGCAGGCAGGGCGACGCGGCCTTGGTTGTCGGTGTCCGTATCCACCGCGGGGGCGCAGAGCAGGCGCTTCATCCGAAGCACATGGGGATCGAGGCTGGGCTGTTTGTTGAGGTTCTCCTCGATCAGATCAAAGTCCGATTCACGGTAGACCGAGAGGCACGGGCCGACGCCACGGGTGATCACAAAGGAATTGCCGAGGGCGTTGCGAAACTTGAGAGGCATGATGACACGCCCCTTCTCATCCAGGCCATGGTAGTGCTCCCCGCGGAAACCCATCGCCTTAAACTATTCCCCCCCAAGTCACCACTTGCTTACCACTTGCCTCCACCTTCAAACCACATGGGCAATTGTAAGGCAGGTAAGCCTACTTGTCAACGGCTTTTTTTAGGGAATGATAAGCTCGGAGGGGGTTGCGAGGCGACCTAGCTTGCGCTCCGCCTTGTCCTCGTACATTCGCTGATCGGCGACACTGAGAAGCGTGGCCCAGTCATGGCCATCATGAGGGAAGTTGCTAAAGCCGACGCTCACTCCAAGACGGAGATGCCCCAGTTTAGGGTGGATAAGGCCGGTGTTGTAGTGCTGTATTGCCTCTTGAATGCGCTGAGAGAGCGCCTCCGCCTCCGCTGGCGTGGCTTCTTCTTGGATGATGAGAAACTCATCGCCCCCATAGCGCGCCACAACATCACTGGGGCGAACGAGAGAGCGAAGCAGGAGGCTCAGCTCCCGAAGAACCCGGTCGCCGGTCTGGTGACCGTAGAGATCGTTGATGGGCTTGAAGCTATCCAGATCGAGACAGAACATTACAAACTGATCACTGGAGCGCTGGAGCGCCTCTCCGGTGGGGCTCAGAGAGACCGCGCAGCGCTGCTCAACGTACTCACTGATATAGCGCAGGTTATACAGAGACGTCAGAGTGTCGGTGTGGGCGTGGCTCCGGGTGCGCTCAAAGAGAATACCGTTATAAAGCGCAAGTGCCGCCCGCTCGCCGATGCGCTCCAAGAGCTGCTGGTCGTGCTCCGAAAAGGCATGATGATCTGGGTGGTAGAGATTGATTGTTCCCAGTACCGTGCCCTCGTAGATAATCGGAACAATTAAGGCCGAGTGTATACTGATCCATTGGGTGGTGGGGGAGCCTTGGATCAGCAGGTCATCGGGCTCGTACTCACCACAGTAGGCTCGCTTCTGGAGCACCACTTGCATGGAGCTTCCCGACTGACCAATCGAGCGTGCCTCCGAGAAGAACTCCCGGTTGAGGCCCACGGCAGCGCGCGTGTTGAGCCGATGGTCTTCGGCATCGTAGAGCAGAAAGAGGCAGGCGACGTTGGGAATAATGGACTCCAGCTTGCGTGCCAGAATCTCCAGTGTCTCGTCCAAGCCAAGGCTAGACGAGAGCGTGTGAGCAACTTCGTAGAGCGCCCAGAGCTCCGAGGAGTTTCTCTGGATATCGCGCACCGCCCGCTCCGAGCTGCTCTGAGTAGATAAAGACTCCTCTTTCTTGGTGACGAGTGGTCCCTCACCACGCTCCGCCATCTCCGTGACCACGCTATCTATGACCTTGAGAAAGGCGTCCGCGATCACAGGGTCGAAGTGGTTGCCCGACTCTTTCCGGACCAGCTCCACTGCCTTCTCGTGTGTCCAAGCACCACGGTAGGCACGGTTGGATGTCAGCGCATCGTAGACATCCGCGACGGCCAGAATGCGGGCTTGTAGGGGAATCTCCTCGCCTTTCAGGCCCTCCGGGTAGCCGCCCCCGTTCCATTTTTCATGGTGGTACTTCACCCCAGGCAGAACCGGCCAGGGAAACGGAATATCAGCCAGAATGTCGGCCCCGATACGGGGGTGCTCCTTGATCTTGGCAAACTCCTCCTCGGTGAGCTTTCCCGGCTTGAGCAAGACATACTCCGGCACGCCGAGCTTGCCAATATCGTGGAGCAGGGCCCCCGTGCTAATTCCCTCAAGCTCGTCGCCCTTGAGTCCTAGCTCTTTTGCCACGGCAACGGCGTAGTGTTGCACACGGAGAATGTGCTGGTGGGTGTAGGCATCTTTGGCATCAATGGCAAGTGCCAAGCTCTTAATGGTCGCGAGGTAGAGATCTGCCAGCTCCTCTTTCCCCTTGAGCATCGCCTCCGCCTGCGCGGAGTAGATCTGGTAGGACTTATAGGTGAGAAAGGCGATGGGGGCTCCACAGAGAACCACCATGAGGAAGTAGTCTTTATTGAGGAGTGTTGCGACGTAGCCCGCCAGTGCTCCGAGAAAGTAGCTGGGGGCAGTCCACAAAAAAGTGTCGTGCCAGATCTGGAAAGAGTTCTTTTTCAGAACAAACCCCAAGACAACGGCGACAAAGCCCGTGTTGACAAAATAGAACGTGAAGCAGGCAAACGAGGCTGCCATCAGGGGCGAAGCTACCCCAAAAAACGATGTGGAAATGATCTGTGTGTAGAGCACACTACAGAGAAAGCAAGAAATCGAGTTCAGAAGAACATTGAAAACAAGCTGGTAGGTCGGCTGGCGCTTGGGATAGAGGCAGCCCGAAAGCGTCGTCGCTATCCCGATGAGAATCGCAAGCAGAGGGCTGAAGCGAAGGATCGCCGCAAACGTCAGGATGAAGCTGAGCGACATCGAGCCAACATCGGCATCGGACTCTTTCTTCTTGCGCATTAGGCTGACCTTACGGCTCCCTGCTGCTATCCCGAGGACGATATAAAGGAAAAATTCAAACCCAAAGACGGTTGGAGTGTCGAGGCGACGCAAGATTCCTCCAAGGATCGCTGTTATGCCTAGGAGGTAGGTGAGCCACACAAAGGCTTTTGCTTTGGGAGGAAGTGTGTTCATCTAATGCTGTTCCAGCATGAATTATCGGTTTATGTCGCGTGAAACTAAAGCAAAGAAGCCACGCACTGCGTGGCTTCTTCGTCTTTTTCGGTCAGAGAAACTCGGGTTAGTTCTCGCCGTTGATGGCTTTACTGGTCAGGTCTACCGTGCTGGAGCCGGTTCCCCAGATCACTTGTGTCCCCCAGATAACCTGATCGCCCCAGATACCCTGGAGATTGTTCAGCCCCGAGGTTCCCCAGATTACCTGATCCGTACTAAACAGATCCGAGGTGTTCATCAGGACATTACCCACCGCATCCCGGAAAAGCCGGGGGCTTACCGCAGACTTGGTCGCCACTGCCGTGCTGGCAAGTGCCGCGGGGATATTAAGGTACCCTGCGCCATAAGCCGTGACATCCCAGCCACCGCTTGGCGTCGTCCACTTGTTAGCGGTGAGCATCAAGCGTGCCTTCACACTATCAGGGGTCAGGGTAGGGAATTTCTGCAACATGAGCGCCACCGCCCCCGAGACCACCGGAGCCGCCATAGACGTCCCCGAGAGGTAGAAGTATCGCTTGGAGATCGAGGTACTCCCCGTTCTGTACTCGCTCTCCCTCACCAGGTTGGTCGAAACATAGGAGGTATCCAAGAAGCCCTTATCAACTATCGCCGAGATCACGCGGTTTCCGGGTGCGACGATATCAGGCTTCATCACGAAGTCTAGGCGGCTGGGGCCACGGCTGGAGTACGTGGCGATCTTGTCAGCGGCTCGGTTGCCCGTGTAGGTTCCGGGCGCCGCCGTGGACAGATTCTGCTTCATCGCCCCGACGGTGATGACGTAGGGCGAGTTGCCGGGCGACTGGATGCTACCATAAGCACTGCCCCAGCCCTCGTTATCCCTTCCAGCAACTTGAGTCGCATTGGCCCGCCCGTTGTTACCCGCCGCACAGACCACCACAATCCCGGCGCGGTACGCCGCTTCCACAGCTTGACAGAGAGGGTCGGTAGTGTAGCTTTCGCCCACTTCATGACCCAGTGAGAGGTTCATCACCCGGATGTTGAACTTGGTCTTGTTGGCGATGCACCACTGAATGCCAGAGATGGTTTGGCTTACTGTGCCCCTTCCCTGGTTGTCTAGCACCTTGACATTGATGATGTTGGTATTGGGAGCGATTCCCTTGAAGGTACGGTAACAATCACTCCCTGAGGAAGCAGACCCATTACCGGCGATAATCGCTGCCACATGGGTACCATGTCCACAGAAATCGTCGGTATTGGTGGTGGCAAACAGAGCCTTAGCCACAATACGTGATGGTCCACCGCTGACCGTCTGTGCAAGCTCGTTACTGAATTTCACCCCGCTATCGAGAACAGCAACTCCGATACCTGTCCCCGTGACACCATGCTGGCTAGCGGCCACGTTGGCTCCGGAGTGCTCCACAGTGAACTCATCGGCCTGTGTGGGCAGGCTCAGACAGGAGAGCGCTCCGAGAAGCGCCAGAAAGAGTTTGGAAGTTTTCATTTTATTTCTCCCCGTTAATCGCGGTGCTGGTCAGGTCTACCCGGCTGCTTGTCAGGCCCCAGATCGCCTGATCGGTCCACAAAGCTTGCTCTCCCCAAAGTGCCTGAGTTCCCCAGATCGCCTGGTCACCCCAGATCGCCTGGTTGCCCCAGATGGCTTGTTCGCCCCAGATCTCTTGCGATCCCCAGATGGCTTGCTCGCCCCAGATGGCTTGCGTTCCCCAAATGGCTTGTTCGCCCCACATCGCCTGAGAGCCCCACAGGCTAGGATCAATGGTGAGCTTCTGCGTGGCGGGGTTCACGAGGAGCCGTGGGCTGAGTGCGTACTGAGTCGGGGTGACACGGGTGTTGAGTGCCGCGGGGATATTGAGATACCCCGCCCCATACGTCAGAGCATCCCCACTGCCATCGGGTGCGACCCACTTATCCGCACTCACCATCAGCCGAGCTTTCACCGCATCGGGAGTCAGGTTCGGGTCTTTCTGAAGAAGCAGAGCGGCGGCTCCCGCCACCACGGGAGCCGCCATCGACGTCCCAGAAAGCTGGAGGTAGGAATAGCTGTCTCGGTTCCCCCAACCATTATTTCGCGCAGCAGTATAGGCATCGAAGGGGATGAGGTTACTGGGGAACTGCTCTAACCTCCACGCGTTGATGCCGTAGAGTGAGATCACGCGGTTTCCGGGGGCTACCAAGTCAGGCTTTAGCACATAGTCGATACGGCTGGGACCACGGCTGGAGTAGGTGGCGATACGATCTTTCGTGCGGTCGTAGGAGAAGGGAGCACCCGGTGCTATAGGCACCTGCATCGCCGTGGCCTTCATAGCACCTACTGTGATGACATAGGGGGAGTTCGCAGGTGATTGGATAGAGCCATAGCGCGTTCCAAAGCCCTCGTTGCTCATACCAACCGTCTGTGTGCCACTCTTGCGACCGTTATTTCCTGCCGCACACACTACCACGATCCCAGACTTCCAAGCCGCCTCGACTGCCTGACAGAGCGGGTCGGTGGTGTAGCTCTCCCCTACCGTATGGCCCAAGGAGATGTTCATCACACGGATGTTATTAGCCGCTCGGTTCGCTATCGTCCACTGGATCCCCGCCACTACCTGACTGACTGTACCATAACCATATCTGTTCAGGACTCTCACTGGGACGATCTTGGCTGTTGGAGCAACTCCATAGAACGTGCGGAAGTTGTTAGAATAGGATGATTCTATGCCATTGCCTGCCACGATTCCAGCGATATGGGTTCCGTGACCACACTCATCCCTAACATCTACTGTCCCTGGAACAAAAGTAGCGCCTTTAGTTCGGTAGGAAAGATCATTAGCCTTGTCAACCCCGGTGTCTACCACAGCAACACCGACTCCCGTGCCAGAGAACCCGTAGCTCCAAGCCGCCTTTGCCCCACTGCCTTCAATGGTGAACTCATCGGTTTTCTTGACCTCCATATCGGAGGAGATGCGGCTGACAAAGGGCAGTGCGGCGAGCTTGGCTAGGTTCTTGTTGGGAATGCGTAGCGCCAGCGAGTTGACGATGCCCAGGTGGCGGTAGACATCGCCGCCCAGCGATTTAATCGTCGCTTCTTGCGCCGCCGTCGGGGCGGCGCTGGTGCGGACGATCACTGCGCTCCAGCCTTTTTTGTTGGCTGAGGCGAGCTGCTGCTTCACCGCTTGATCCGCCTTGTCCTGCACGGAGCTATGGGCGGTGAGAGGGGCGGAAAGTGCTGAGAGCCCCAGCACAATTATTCCTAAGTTCTTAATCTTTAGTTTCCGCTAAAATCGGGTCGCCCGCTGCTTCTCTACAAGATCGGATTTGCAGTCGTGACATCGGGCTTACTC
>NZ_JANNYP010000499.1:0-2135 GCF_031410135.1 Armatimonas sp.
CTTAAACACACTCCTGGTGATCTCTGCGCGATCGCCCCAGGTTCAATCGTCTGATCGCCTGAACCCAAGGGGGTACCCTGGGGAGAAGGCATGGCATACCCTAAGATCTACACCTCCGAGAGCGTAAGCGAAGGACACCCAGACAAGCTCGCAGACCAGATTTCCGACGCACTTCTTGACGAGTGTTTGCGACAAGACCCGATGGCTCGCGCGGCGATTGAGACGTTTTTGGCCCACGGAGTCGCGATCGTCGCCGGAGAGGTTTCGCTTGAGGGCTATGTTGATGTTGCTGGGATCGTTCGACGCGCAATCAAAGACGTTGGATATGTAGATGCTAAGCTTGGTTTTGATGGCGATACCTGCGGCGTGATGGTCAGCATTCAGGAGCAATCGGCCGACATTGCAATGGGCGTCAACACCGGTGGTGCGGGCGACCAGGGGATGATGTTTGGCATGGCGACCAACGAGACACCCGAGCTGATGCCTTTGCCTATTTCGATTGCCCACGCGCTGATGGCCCAGGCTGCCTCGGTGCGAAAAGACAAGCCCAGTCTCGGGTTCCGACCCGATGCAAAGGCTCAGGTTTCGGTGGTTTACGAAGGCAACGTGCCCAAGCGAATCGACACGATTGTCGTGAGTCAGCAGCACGAACCTGGCTTGACTCAAGAAGAAATCCACGCGAGAATTCAAAAGAATATCGTCGCCCCAGTTCTGGCCCGATACGGTGGATTTGTGGATGGTCCAATCATCTATCACCTGAACCCAACCGGCAACTTTGTGATCGGTGGACCCCGAGGCGATACCGGCCTTACCGGTCGAAAAATCATTGTCGATACCTATGGCGGCATGTGCCCCCACGGTGGAGGAGCATTCAGCGGAAAGGACCCGACCAAGGTCGACCGAAGTGCGGCCTATATGGCCCGACACGTTGCCAAGTGCATTGTCGCAGCAGGTCTGGCAAGTAAGGCTCAGGTTGCTCTGGCCTACGCGATCGGGGTGGCTCAGCCCGTTTCCATTAACGTCGAAACGTTTGGCACAGAAACCATGGATCCGCAAGAAATTGAGAAGCGCGTGCGCGCCGCTTTCGACCTTTCGCCGTCTGGCATCACCAAGCACCTCGATCTCCGTAGGCCGATCTACTTCCCGACCGCCAAAAATGGTCACTTTGGCAACTCAAGCTTCCCCTGGGAAAGCACCGCAGCAGCCGAACAACTGAAGTGAGCAACGACCGCGAGTGTATTTATGACCCGCTCCATGTCTTAATGGCGCGGTTTGAGAACGTCAAATTGACGGACTCGAGTGTCGATCCTTTTGAGGGCCTCGGCATTGAAGACGTTCTCAAAAAGCATATTGTCGACGGGATCAAAAAGAACCTTGACCGACACATCGAATCGGCGCTTGAGCTCCACGAACCCCTCACGATCATCAACGAGATCCTTCTCGATGGCATGAAAACCGTGGGCGAGCTTTTTGGCTCGGGCAAAATGCAGCTCCCCTTTGTGCTGCAAAGTGCAGAGGTCATGAAGGCTTCGGTCGCCGTTTTGGAGCCTCGAATGGAGAAGGTCGAGGGGTCAGAAAAAGGCTCGATCCTTTTGGCAACGGTCGCCGGAGATGTGCATGACATTGGCAAGAACCTTGTTGATATCATTCTCAGTAACAACGGTTACCGAGTGGTAAATATCGGCATCAAACAGCCCATCAACTCAATTTTGGACAAGTGCCGCGAGCACCAGTGCAGCGTCATCGGCATGAGCGGACTGCTCGTCAAAAGCACGGTCATCATGAAGGAAAACTTGCTCGAGATGAACTCGCGAGAGCTCAGTTCAATTCCGGTCATCTTGGGTGGAGCGGCGTTAACCCGCTCTTATGTTGAAGAAGACCTTCGAGAGTTATATGAAGGCAGCGTGTTCTATGCCCAAGATGCCTTTGAAGGACTTCGACTGATGGAACAACTCGGAGAAGCGAAGAGGTCTGGAGTCGCAGTTTTGGCCGAGCCGATTCCCGCACAGCGTGCGCCCAGCCACCGACTCGGCGACACCTCGTCGAGCTTCTATGTGTTCGACGGCACCAAGAGCGATGTCCGCACCGACGTCCCCGTGCCGACACTTCCTTTCTATGGGGCGCGCAAGCAGACC
>NZ_JANNYP010000500.1:0-1089 GCF_031410135.1 Armatimonas sp.
AATCAGACTTTCACCGGTCGAGTGCTTCTTGTCGAAGATCACCCAGTCAACGCGATGATTATTTTGCGGTTTCTCTCACGCCTTGGAGTTGAAGTTCTCCATGCGGAGAATGGACAGCGCGCGGTTGAGGCCTGCAATGAATCCAAATACGACTTGGTCCTGATGGATCTTCACATGCCCGTTATGGATGGACTGGAGGCAACTCGTGAAATTCGAAATCGCGAGATGCTCGGCAAGAACCGGACCCCGATTTTCGCACTGACGGCGGCGGCGATGGCAGAGGATCAGAAGCTCTGCAAACAAGCCGGGATGGATGGGTTCCTACCCAAGCCCGTTCAATTCGATTCGCTACTCGGTGTTCTCTCTGCCCACCTAAGCCCAGCCAAAAAGTCAGAGGCCGCGTAGACGCTCGAACTCGGAGACGAGCTTTTCAAGCGATCGGAATCCGCCCATCCAGAACTCACTGCTGTCAAGGTCAACGCCGATGAACTCCATGAGTTCCTTGGGTGATTTGGACCCGCCCATTCTTAACAGCTTCACATAATCGTCGGCAAACGCTGGCCCCTTCTCTTTTGCAATTTGGAACAGGGACAACGCCAACAGTTCTCCAAACGAGTACGCATAGACATAAAACGGGGAAGCAAAGAAGTGGCTGACATAGCTCCACCACATTTTGTGTTGCTCTCCCAATTTGACCGAATCTCCAAACATTGCCTGAAGCTCCTCCTGCCAGATGTCACCAAACTGTTAGGGGGACAACTCACCGGTGGCACGTCTCGACTCGTGGCTGCGCTGCTCAAACCGGAACATCGCCGCTTGGCGGAAAATAGTCGCAAAAACTCCCTCGATCTTTTCTGCGTACAGAGCAAGCTTGTCTTCATCCGATGAGGCAGCAACAAGGTTTTCGAAAACAAGCATCTCGCCAAACGTAGAGGCAAGCTCTGCGAGAGGTAGTGTCCCGTGGTAATTGAAGTACGACTGCTCCCGGCTGAGCGAGGCGTGGACGCCATGCCCAAGCTCGTGGGCCAGCGTCATCACATCGCCGCTCTTGTTGAGATAGGACTGGAGCATCACAGGATGAGTGTCGGG
>NZ_JANNYP010000501.1:0-3087 GCF_031410135.1 Armatimonas sp.
GCCTTTTTGTATTGTGCTGCCAGGATTTGTTCAAATCGCTCTCGCAGTCTCTGTTTGGTTTGCTCGGTCATCCTGCCATGATGCCCACTTTAGGCGGTGAGTGCAAATCGGCTCCCCTCACCACTTTAATGTCCTGCACCCTAAAGAGGCTAAATGGTTGCGGCCTGTGCGCGGAGGTGATAAGATTCCCCTTGCCGCTTGATCAAAACGGTTCTCGGGGCGTGGCGCAGCTTGGTAGCGCGCTTCGCTGGGGGTGAAGAGGTCGCAGGTTCGAATCCTGTCGCCCCGATTAGAAAAGCCTTCCGCTTCCTCAAGCGGAGGGTTTCTCTTTTTCTAGCTCACCGAGACGCTTCTCTAACTCACGCATCTTCTTGATGAGATCGGGCACACGCGCTTGGGCCGCTTGCTGGCGCATCATCTCTTTGTGAGGACGGGCAGGGAAGCCGGAGACAAACGAGCCCTCGGGGATCTCACCCACCACCACACCACGGCCCGCCACCACAGAGCGCGTTCCAATATGGGCTTGCTCTACCGCTCCTGACTGTCCCGCAAAGACCGAGTAGTCGCCGACATGGACGCCGCCCGCGAGGCCCACCTGCGCAACGATCAAGCAGTGCTTACCTATCTGGCAGTTATGGGCGATATGCACCAGGTTGTCCAGCTTACTTCCCTCGCCGATACTGGTGACACCGGTCTTGGCGCGGTCTATTGTGCAGTTTGCTCCAATCTCCACGTCATCCCCGACCAGAACGGTGCCTATCTGTGGCACTTTCCTGTGCTGACCCCCCACCATCATGTAGCCAAAACCATCTGCGCCCACCACGGTTCCCGAGTGAATAATCGTGCGGCTACCAATTCGAGTGCCATGGAGCAAGGTGACATGCGGGAAAATCACCGTGTCATTGCCAATCTCCACATTGTCTCCGATGTAGCAGAGTGGATGGATCGTGACATTTTTACCCAGCTTGACGTTCTCGCCGATAACGGATTGAGCTCCAATGGAAACTAGCTCGCCATACTGCAGATCGCTTCCAATAACCACCGTCGGGTGGACACCACGTGTGGCATAGACCTCGGGGGCAAAGAGATCTAGGAGCTGGGCAAAGGCAAGCCGTGGGTTTTCAACACCAATAACTACCTTGGAGTCTCCTGAGGATACCGCCGAGAGAGGGGCGAGGATTGCGGAGGCCATCGAGCGCTGAGCTGTCTCCAGAAAGCGCGGGCTCTCCGCAAACGTAATGTCACCGGAGCGTGCCTCTTCTATGGACGCAATTCCGCAGATCATGGTCGCCGGATCGCCGTAGAGGTTTCCCTGTACCACTTCCGCAATCTCAGCCGCCGTTCGGGGGCGTTGCTCTTTCATCACAAGCTTACCTTTATCCAATTTGCAAACTCCGTTGTGCGATCTGGTAGGCCGGGGCGCGGAGTAAAGGACACCCGAATCCGACGGCGCTGGGCCACATCTAAAACCGCCGCTCGTAGCTCTGCCTCAAGCGGGGAGCTTGCACTCTCTTCCCTTTTTAATATCGGTTGTACCGTCGGCTTTTTCGGCAAGGTACCCACTTGGGGAGGGCGTATCGCCACAGCAGGTAGCTTTCCCGCCGCCCGTCGCGTGGGCAGCTCCTCGGCCAGAAGAATACGACTTAGGTTTTCTTCCTGATCCAAGCGTAACAAGAACGTCTCATCGCGGCTTCGAATTCCTTCCAAGCGCTGTGCCACACGGCGACGAACCTCTTCGTCACGATCCTGGGCGCTCTGCTTGCGCTTTTCTTCTGCCTGCACTTCTACCTGAGCAACCCGCACCGACATCTGGTCACACAATACTTTCAAGACATCGCGTGAGGCGGCATAGAGCACCCGTGGGTTCCGCGGGGGAACACCATCTGCCCAGAGAACTTTAGCTCGTCGTGCTTGTGTGGTCGGATCAATCTGTATTTCGGCGCGGAGCCCTGCCTTCTTAAGACGTTCCACCTCCGCCGCCACTTTTTCCGGCTCGTCGCGTATCAGGAGTGTGTTGTTCTCCGGGCTTGCGAGTGCCTGGGAGACCTGGTATTGGGTCTGTGCCAGAGAGATATCATCCTTCATGAGAGCGAGCTGCTCCACGATGGATTTTTGTGCCTCTTCACGGTCTTCTTGTGCCTTACCCGCGACCAAGAGCTGCTCTTGTCCTTCAATCTGCGCCTTACTGATCTCTAAAAGACGTGCCTGTCGTCGCCGGAGGCGTTCCCCAAACTCCTGAACTCCTACCTGATCGGCACCGGTAAGTGCATCACGACCGGCCAAGCGACGTTGCTGTGCCACGTCCCACCCTGATGTCTGGGCGAGGAGCTGCTCCGTCAATAGCGGCGGAGCCGTCACCCGTTCCAGAGAAAGTGGCTGTGGTGAGGGCACCTTGGGCAGAGCTGCCGAAAGAGGATGGCGAGCCATCAAGACATCCAGGCGAACCAGTGCTTCTGTGGGCTTAGGGGAGGGGACAGGTCTCGGAGACGAGCTACTGCACCCCACCAAAGCCACCAGAGCGATGGGGCTACTTTTGGAGAATCTTGACCACATCGTCCGTGATGTCCGTGGACGCATAGATCACCACATTGGAGTTGAATATCATCGCGAGATTTTTTTCCTGCGCGACTTTTTTCACGGCCTCTTTGACAGCCTTCTCCAGCTGATCCTCAAATGAATCACCTTTTTCCTTAATGCGGCGCTCTAAATCTGCCCCGATCTCATTGATAAGAGGTATCCCCTCATTCTGGAGATTATTCAAACGCTCTAGTTCTTTTTTCTCCGTATCCTTAAGGGTGCCTTGTGTCCCTGCGAGCCGGTTGAGGGTACCGGCACTCTGATCCGCTTTCTTCAAGAGATCTGTGGCACGAGTGTTCTCTGCCGCCGTTGCCTTGTCGCCTTTTTCGTAGATCGTAGAAAGCTCGGTCATCTCTTGTTTACTTAAGAAGATCACATTGCCTTCTTTCAAACGGTTGAAGACTCCAGCCATACCTTTACGAAAGACATCAAACTGGCTATCCAGGTCTTTTTTGAGTTTGGACTGAGCCGCACAGGACTGGAAATCCACAATACCGAACTGTTGCTGGG
>NZ_JANNYP010000502.1:0-1511 GCF_031410135.1 Armatimonas sp.
CCTCGATGCTCACCGCTACCTGGTTCGCTCGAATCACGGTGGCACTTACACGGTGGATCGCGAGGCGGACACGTGCTCCTGCCCCTTCTTTGAGAAGCACGGTGGGCGCTATCCCTGCAAGCACACACTGGGCTGGAAGAAGCTCCTGCTGACGCAACGAGCGGCTATCCAGGCACTCAGCGCACGCTGGGAGAACGTTCCTCTTGAGGAAGGCGTCCGGCAGGTTCAGGAAGGCATCGTAGAAGCCGTCTCGGCGCAGATTCAGAAGCATGGAGGATCTCCCTCATGTCCCTGACTATCTCGCGCTACAAGGGCGGCAGGAACTGGGCGGTGCGAGAAGCCGACACCGGCTCTCTCGTGGTCGTCACGGTCTACCGTAAGGGTGCCGTCGAGGTCGTTAGGCGGCTCACGGGCAGGGTTCCGGAGCCAACAAGGCGACAGCGACGCGAGACCTTCGTTTACGAGGCCAAAAACCCTTTGGAGGTGACTTCATGAGTGGCTACACGCGGCCCATTAAGTTCCTCCTAGGCAAGGTCTTCCTGACTCCAGCAGCAATGGAGGCTCTCATCCACAACGACGAAGAGCTGATTCACCTGCTCAAGCGTCACCGTGAAGGTGACTACGGCGCGGAGATGGCCTACGACGACCGCGTCGTGAATGAGGAATCCATCAAGCGCGGTGGACGGGTTTTATCCCAATACACGCTCCGAGATGGCACGGTTCTCAGTGTCGTCACGGAGGCTGGCTGGCAAGAGACGACCTGCCAGATACGAGAGGAGAGTTGACGATGAATACGCTCAAAGCTCCACTCTTCCCCACGGGAGAGTTCCTGGTGACACCGGGGGCGCTCCTAGCCTCCATTGCTTGCCAGGCGAACCTGGAGGGCTATCTAGCAAGGCACGCACGCGGTGACTGGGGCGTTCTAGATGCCCATGACCGCTGCGTGAACGAGGAGGCGCTCCGAAACGGGCACCGAATCCTCTCCGCCTACGACCTCCCCGCATACACAGTGGCTAGTGCAGACACAGCAAGCCACACAGACAACGCAAGCGGCGGTGGCCAGACCTCCATTCGGATCTGGATCATCACCGACGCTGACCGGCGCAGTTCGACAGTTCTGCTCCCCGACGAGTATTGAGGAAAAAACATGAAGAAAGTCACGGACGAGACCTACGCTCTTACGGGTGCAGGAGCCGTTCAGAAAGCCCGCTTTCGCCTCTTCCTTCCGGAGGAGTCGGATAGCGAGAAAAGCGTTGTCTTGGTTCTGAGCTACGCGCTTCAGAACCCGAGCGTCCCGGTGCCTGACTGGGTATCGGCGCTCATCGCTCAGACCATTCAAGCACTGCACCAACAAGGTCAGCGCTATCTGGTCTTCGTACATTGTGCTGAGGAAGTAGGCATCGTCGAGTGGGAGTTCCCGGAGGGAAAACCCATCAGACCTTGCTCACCATCCATACAGCCTTGCTACCGGCGCTCATCGGTTTCGAAGCTGGAGGGCTTTGTCGGCGAGC
>NZ_JANNYP010000503.1:0-2891 GCF_031410135.1 Armatimonas sp.
TGTTTGCTGTAGTGGGCGTTCTGTGGCTCATCGGAGTCCACAAAGGCGATCTTCTCGTGCCCGAGCGCGAGCAAGAACTCTGTGGCGAGCCATCCCCCTTGGAGATCGTCGGGGTGGATCGCATCAAACTCCTGCTTCACATTGAGCCAGATCGCCGGGATCTGGAGCCGCAGGATGGTCTCCAGGTAGCCCGGCGATGAGGCCACGTGCCGGTTGAGCAACACTCCGTCCACGGAGAGCTCATGGAGGGTGTGAGGGAGATAGGCCTCGTCCTCCATCACGGGGTCAGGGACTTGGGAGAGCACCAGATGCAGGTCTTGGTCTGCGAGGGCGCGGGTGAGCCCAAAGAGCAGCTCCGGGGGAAGGTACTGCCCCCAGAGCGACTGGATCAGCGCGATATTGCCAAAGCGCCCCGCCCGCACCGCGCGCGCCGAGGCATTGGCACGGTAGCCCAGCTCCTGCGCCGCCTCGCGCACCCGCTGCTGGGTCTTGGGGCTGATGCGCTGGGTATCGCCGCGCCCGTTGAGGACGTGGGTCACCGTGGCGCGGGAGAGTCCCAGGTGCTCCGCAAGAGTCGCGATGGTCGGATGGGCCATGACGTAAGTCTACTTCGCCTGGAAGACCCGTTGCAAGAAGTAGTAGAGATTGTTCTTCCAGTGGGTCGGGTCGTGGGCATGGCTATCGACATTCCAGAAGTGCGGGACATCTTTCTCTTTCAGATAACCATGCACGCCCTGGCTAATGCCGATCAGCCCATCTTTATTGCCACACGAGAGATAGAGCAGTTTGAGCTTGGTTTTCGCGGCAGCAGCATCGGGGACGAGTTGTGCGGGCGACTTGGTGTTGGGCGCCGACGAAAACCCACCAACCCAGGCAAACGTCTCCAAATGCCCGAGGCCAAAGTTGAGCGACTGCCCGCCGCCCATCGAGAGCCCCGCCACGGCTCGGCTCTCACGGTCTGATTTTACGGAGTACTTCGCCTCAATGGCGGGAATGAGATCATCGAGCAAGTCGCGCTCAAAGACCGCAAAGGCAGGCGCGGTAGCCATCGCATTGGGGCCAGGGCGGTCGTCTTTCTGGGCGCGGCCATTGGGCAGGACAATAATCATCGGCTGCGCCTTGCCATCAGCCAGCAGGTTGTCCATCAAGAGATTCGGCGAGGCGAAGCGTAGCCACTCGGTCTCATCGCCGCCGATCCCGTGCAAGAGATACAGAACGGGGTACTTCTTGCCCGGATCGTAGCCCGGCGGCGTGTAGACATTGACCTTGCGCTTGACGCCCACGGTCTTGGAGTCGTACTCGATCAGCTCCAGCTTTCCGTGCGGCACATCACGCTTGGCATTAATCTCAGCGGGCGGGTCAGGAAAGGCCTGGATATCGTCGGGGTTGAGCTTGATAGGTCCTCCAAAGCCACCCGGGCGACCCGGAGCGCGGGGTGGCTGCGTTGCTGCGTTTTGTACGGCAAAGAAGGCGGGCTTGGTCTTGCCCTGGCGATCAAAGAGAAGTGGGTAGTCGGTGCGGCCTCGAATCGGGAAGTCATCGAGCCAAGAGGAGCCATCGTGGGTTCCCCAAAAAGTCACCCGCTCGATGGTCTTCTGGTGGCGCAAAAACATCTCAAAGGCCAGCCGGTAGCGCTCGGCGTGAGCTTGAGCCACGGCACCGGGGAGCTCTTTCGTGTAAGGGTTCATCACGGCCTGTTGCTCAGGGGTCATTGCCTGACGTGCGGAGAGATCGGCACCCTGGTACTTGGTCGGCAGCACCCCTAGATCGAGCTCCGTGACCATGATTTTTAGCCCTAGAGCCGCGTACTCTTTGATTGCGTCCTCGACCTCGGTGAAGTTGGGATTGTCCATGCGCCAGTGGCACTGAATCCCGACGGCATGGATCGGGACTTTCTGCGCCAGGAGCTTCTTGACAAGCTCCACCGCCTTGGGGCGCTTGTAGCCCAGCTCGATATTGTAGTCATTGTAGATCAGAGTTGCCTTCGGGTCGGCCTCGTGGGCGGCGCGAAACGCCTCCGCGATAAAGTCATCGCCGATTGCCTTGAGCCAGGGCGAGGGTCGCAGCGTCCCAGGCCCATCGTTGATTGCCTCGTTGACCACGTCCCACTGCTTAATCTTGCCCTTGTAGTGCCCCACCACGGTACCAATATGGGTGCGCATCCGAGTGAGCGCCAGCTCGCGGGTGAGCGGCTGGCCGTCTTTACCCTCGAACATCCAGCGCCCGGTCTGCGCGTGCCAGAGAAGCGTGTGTCCAATCGCAGTGGCCCCACAGCTCTTGCAAAGCTCGACTAGCTTATCGCCCTCGGCAAACCGAAACTCTCCCTCACGCGGCTGAACAGCCTCGGGCTTGAGGCTATTTTCGGGCGTGATGGCGCTAAAGTGCGTGGTGGCGAGCTCCGTATCTTGCCGCGATTTCCCCTGAAGTGCCGCAACCCCGAGGATTGTCCCCAACAGGAACTTTCCCTTGAACGCATCTTTGAGTGGCCTAACTGTCTCGGTCTTTTCTGCCTGTTTCATCCTATGAACCCTCCTTGCTACTTCGTCGTAGCAAAAGTATACCATATGATCTTTAGAAAAGAAAAACAAACAAAAACGGAGGTGAGTGTTTGACACTCACCTCCGAACGTAATGCTCCCCCGACTGGATTCGAACCAGTGACCCTTCGGTTAACAGCCGAATGCTCTACCGCTGAGCTACAAGGGAACGGCGGAAAAGTTATATCATGCCTACTCATGGGATGCAATAGTCACTTAAAATTTACACTGCTTTAGCATTGCACCGGGAAAGAAGGGACGGTATAATCCGAATGAGATACTTTGTGAACATGTTCACAAAGTCTAAAAGTTGAAAATCCATGACACGCCCTGCTCCCGAGACTATCCCCTCACC
>NZ_JANNYP010000504.1:0-8185 GCF_031410135.1 Armatimonas sp.
GCCTTTTTGTATTGTGCTGCCAGGATTTGTTCAAATCGCTCTCGCAGTCTCTGTTTGGTTTGCTCGGTCATCCTGCCATGATGCCCACTTTAGGCGGTGAGTGCAAATCGGCTCCCCTCACCACTTTAATGTCCTGCACCCGAAACTCCCTGCCTTGGGCCAGCGTCGTCGGGTGGCAGGCGCTTCATGGGACACCACAGTGGGTTCCGCCGGAGAGCTCGGGAGGCATTGGGGCGATTCACTTTTGGGGAACCGCCGATCATGGCGAAGCGATCTACAGTGAACATGGCGATCCATCAGGCAGGCGGAATGGCGGAGTGGGAGTGGGAAACCGCTGTGATCGAGTGGACGGCGGATGCTCGCTACGACACGCTGACAATCCATCCCACCAACCATGTGAGTGTGGGGACAGGCCGTCCAGAAGCCACGTACGAGCTGGGCTGGGGGCAGATCCGCCGTGTCCAGCTCGTTCCCCTGCCTTCGCCCACACAGGGAGAGTGATAGGGTGGGTGTCGGTGCCTGGCGTGCTATACTTCTCCAGACATGAAGCTTCCGCTGCGCTCTCTTCTTCCCCTCGCCACTCTTTTCGTTCTGCTCGCTGCTTGGTTTTTTGCCGCAGCACGTGGTTGGCTGGTTCGTCCTACCGGACCCAGCACTCAGATCGGGCTGTTTCCTTCCCCAACCGAGGCACTTGCCGGGTTTTCGGAAGCATCGCGCGATGGCCGCCTTCTCAAAGACACGCTGGCCTCACTGACCCGTGTGCTGGTTGCCTATGTTTTGAGTGTGGGGTTGGGGGTGCCCCTGGGGCTCTGGCTGGGACGCATCGTGGCTGCTCGTGAGGCACTACTCCCTGTCCTGAATTTTCTGCGTGCGCTCTCGCCGCTGGCTTGGATTCCGTTTGCGGTTCTGTGGCTGGGGACGGGGGACACGACCGTGGTTTTTCTGATCTTGCTTGCCGCGCTCCCTCCCGTGGCCGTCACCACAGTCGCTGCCGTCGTGGCCGTTCCCCGTGTCTACTTCCGGGTCGCGGAAGACTATGGGCTCCGTGGACTCAGGCTTTTCTCCCAGGTGCTCTTCCCCGCCATCATGCCGCAGCTGGTGACCATGCTACGGGTGACCATGGGGCTCTGCTGGCTGGTTCTCGTGGCGGCGGAGATGATCGCCGGAGATCGTGGGGTGGGGTTTCTGATCCAGGATGCCAACCAGGCACTCCGCCCGGATCTTATCTTGGTGGGGATGCTGGTGATTGGGGCTCTGGGGATCGCCTTTGACCGCTTGCTGATGCTTCTTACCCGAATACCGTCACTGCGCTGGGGGTGGGAGCGATGAGCGCTTTAGAGCTACGAGGTGTTGGACATACGTTTGGGGGCTTGGAGGTGCTGTGCCCGCTAGATCTCTGTGTCGCGCCGCAGGAATTTCTGGCGATTGTCGGCCCGAGTGGCTCCGGCAAGACCACGCTCCTCTCGATTCTGTCTGGTCACCTGAAGCCATCACAAGGAACAGTGACCCGTACGGGGACGACCCGTACCGTTTATCAGACAGACGGGCTCTTTCCCTGGCGAACGGTGCGCCAGAATATCGCGCTGGGGACAGCCTCTGAGGCAGAGGTTGCCGAGCTTTTAGAGCTTGTCGGGCTGACCGAGTTTGCCAATGCCTACCCACACCAGCTCTCCGGCGGGATGCGCCAGCGTGTCGAGCTGGCACGGGCGCTGGCAGGCAAGACGGACTTACTGCTTCTCGATGAGCCCTTCTCGGCGCTCGACTACCTCACCCGTCTGAAGATGCGCACTGAGCTTGCCCGGCTCTTGGACAAGCGCCCGTGCACGGTGATTCTGGTGACCCATGATATTGAAGAAGCCGCTCAGCTTGCCGATCGGGTCTTGGTTCTCTCGGAGCGCCCCGCCCAAATCCAGTGCGAGTACGCCATCCCCACACCACGTCCCCGGCAAGTCACCTCTCCCGCCGTGGTCGAGGCGACGCATGCACTCCTCACGGCACTGGGTCTGGAGCGCTAGGTTTTCCCCCTCATCCCCCCGCCCCCCGGGTACCCTCTGGGTGCCAATAACTATCGCCCTTCGGGTGGGAGAGGGGGGATCATACCTCTCTAACTCCCCCTCCCTTTCCCGTTATCGGGAGGGAGGGGGGAGGGAGGGGAAACGGAGAGAGGGCTTCATGCAGATTCTCCAAGATGCCGACACGCAGCTTTTTGCGGCGGCGCGGGTGAGCCCGTACTTGCTCTACCACAAAGCCCGTACGGTAGCGGAGGAAGCGGCTCCGGTGGACTCCTTCTACATCGGGTTTCGCCAGGGGGAGAGCGCGATTGTCTACCCGTACAACTGGGACGGCCACGAATACGACGATCCCAATGTGAACACGTTCTCGCCCGAGGGAGTGACGGCGTGGATTGTCAAAAATAAGAAAACCTACTGGTCAAAGACGGATCAGGCGCTGCTTTTGCACCGAGGGCGTGCGTTTGGGGACTCTAGCCGCCGCTCGCGTGAGGGCGTGATTGCGCCGCTGCTTGAGTTCGGTAAGGGGAACCGGCGCGTGATCGGCGTGGTGGCAATGCTCTCCTACACCGAGGGCGTCTATGACGAGAGCACTTGTCGCTTTCTGGAAGGGCTGGCGGAGCTTCTGGTCACCGCACTGGCGCGGCAGCGGGAAGATGCCGAGCGACGGGTACGGTTTGGGACGCCCACGCCCGCCGAGCCTGCAGTCACCCAGACGCTCCGTCGCTTACGCCGCCAGGCTGAGGAGCTCCGAGGGCGCTTTCCCGAACTTGCGCCGCTCTGCCAGACCATCGCCCAAGCGCAGACCGAGACGGTAGAGCTTCTCATCGCTCAGGCAGCACAGGCCGATCCGCTCGCCGGGCTCACCGTACGAGAGCGGGAGATCGCGCAGCTCTTGGCGGGGCCGCTGACGTATCGCGAGCTCGGCGAGGAGCTGGGAATCTCCGAGAAAACCGTCAAGACCCACGCGGCTAATCTCATCAAAAAACTCGATGCGGGGGGGCGTAGCGGCGTGCGCCAACTACTGCTTGGGAGTAGATAGAAATCCGCCCAAAGCTGAGGCGGCAAAGCGCTGAGTTGCCCTATCCTATAAGCCATGAAAGAGATATTTGATTCTAAGTTCCCCGGCACCCACGGTGGTGCTGTCGTCCTAACGGGCAGCAAGCAACAGCGCTACGGCGGCATCCAGACCCGTCTTGTCCCGTGCTCCACCTTCAAGCTCGTGCTCTCCCTGGTTGGGTTGGAGAGCGGGGTGATTCCCTCAGCCAAGACCGTCTGGCGCTGGAACGGGGAACTAGTGGGGCGACCGGAGTGGCGCAAGGACATGGATCTTGCGGTGGCGCTCCAGGAATCGTCGGAGTGGTACTTCCGCGAGGTCGCCCGCAAGCTGGGCGAGAAGCGACTGCGGATTACTCTTCAAGAACTGAACTATGGCAGCGGCTGGAAAGGCAAGCGCCCGGAAGATGCCTGGATTGATGGCTCGCTCACAATCTCTCCGCAGGAGCAAGCAGCTCTGGCAAGTAAGCTCGCGGCGGGTAGCTTGCCATTTGCGAAGGAGCATCAGGCGGTGGTGCGAAAGAGCCTACTCCTCCAAAAAACAGGTAAGTATGCACTTTGGGGAAAAACAGGCTCTTCGGCAAAAGACAAGAACGGGCGCTCACTCGGCTGGTACGTCGGAGCCTACACCGAAGGCGGTCAGGACATCGCCTTTGCTATTGTCCGCCACCTGCCCGACATCATCGGCCCCATGGTGCGCGAAGAGCTCGTGAAGCGCCTCACTCAGTAGTGGTCTAGGAGAGAGCTATGTGCCTTGGGAGATTCGAACTCCCGATCCTCGGCTTATGAGGCCGACGCTTTAACCGCTAAGCCAAAGGCACGAGGGCAATAAAAAAAGCGGCGGCTTCGCCTTTCGGGAAGCCGCCGCTCAGAGAAAACGTGAAGCGGAGAATCGGGATCACACAGGCGAAGCCAAGGCGCTGGGGCAGATTATCTGCCCTATGCGTCGGTTTCGCCAAATTTTCAGAGTCATCACTGTCTGTATCGTAAAGATGGGGGACTTGCTAAAGGAAGCCCTAAGAAACTAGGAAATACACCACGCGGAGCGCTGTGCCTGTGGCCTGCGGGTGGCGCTTTCCCGAGAGTGTTACCGTGAGTGTGTGCGCACCTAGCTTGAGGTCATCGGCGAGGATCACAGCCCAGGGGAGGTGGAGACCACCGCTCCAGGGGGTGAAGGTGTCCTGAGCCGGATAGGGCTTGCCATCTATGATCACTTCCAGCGTCCCTGTGTCTGGCCCGGCGGCAATCATCAGACCCACTGTCTTACCCGTAAACGCGAGCGTAAAGTGGCTTCCTGGGGTGGTGCTGACAAGCGCCGGAACTCTCACAAAGCCCTCGCGTGTGCCCTTGCCATCGGTGGGCTGCCACGATGGGTCAAGAGCGAAGCCAGCAAGCTGTGTCGCCTCGCTGGGAAGCACATAGCGCCCCATGGCGTAGCTGCGGCTGTCTACAGGCTTCGGGAGGGACAACGGCTTGCTGGGGCGTGGTGTGCTCAGTGCAGCATCCAGCAGGTGCGTGATGCTATTGGCGTAGAGCTGGTGACCAAAAGGGGAGGGGTGAAGGTCTTTGAAGTCTTGCTCCCACGTAAACTCACCGGCTGCGATGCGCTCGGCAACCTCACGGGTAAGATCCAGCGACGGGTTCTGGTAGCGCTCGGCCACTTTCTCATGCTGCGCAACCACCAGCGGCATCTTGCCTTGTTTCCAGCTCTGGACGTGCTCGGGCATGGCAAAGTGTAGGTGGATAATATCGCAGTGAGGGAGTGTTGCTCGGACATGGCGCACCACGCCTTCTAAGCCCCGAACCATCCGCTCGGGTGTCGTGAAGTTACTTGGATCATTGACCGCTGCTTCCACAAACAGTAAGTCGGGCGTGCCTTGGGCTAAAACATCTGTCTCCAGCCGAAACGCGTGGGGGACGGAGCCGAGTGACGGAATCCCAGCGCGGATAAAGGTGAACTGGGTCTGGGGGAAGCGTGCGACCAGCCACTGCTCCACGCGGTCGCGCCAGCCATTTTGAGAAAACGTGATCGAGCCCCCCAGAAACGCCACCGTGGCTTTTGGGCCAAAAGCTTTCAAGCCACGGCGTAGCGTGTGGTAGCTCTTGCCACGAGTGAACCGCTTGAAAAACTCGGCACTCTCGGCCACAGCAGGGAGCGGAAAGTGGTGGCCTTGGCTCTCCGATGTTCCCTCGGCCACCGTCACCAGCTCCATCGTCGCTCCCCACTTCTTGAGGCGCCGCTGCGCTTCTAGCGTATTCTCTTCGGCAGGGACGACTCTATCATTGAGGCTAATCACATGGCGTAGGGGGATCTTCGCTTTGGCAATTGTGGAGAGGATGTCTAAGGGGTTCTGGGCGTAGGCAAGCGCTTCTGCCTCACTCTGGAAACCGTAGCGCTCGAAGGCGATCTTCCATACCGCCGGAGCGCCGACTCCCTTGCCTTTGCCACCGGGCCAGCTCTTGAGATCCATGACGGGCGTATCGGCGTAGAGCGCAGCAATCCGTTCCGGGTGCCGCGCGGCATAGCGGTAGGCATAGAGCCCGCCACGACTGACGGCTTCCAAGGCGGGTTTTATCGCCAGTCCTCGGTTCTTGGTCACTTCTTCGTAGAAAGCGTCCCAGAGATCGAGCGCCGCGTCACAGCCCAGCATCTCGCCGGTCTCCAAATAACCAATGTGCCAGCCTGCCGCTAAGAGCGCCCTGTCAATCTCAGCGTGGAAGTCGGGAAATGATGCCCGCCAGACCCAGGGCTTCCCCGGTTGTACGGACTTTGGTTCCGTCAGCCAACCTTCTTTACCTGACACCGAAAAAGAGACACGCCGAAACCCAAACCAATCGGTGATGCGATCCATAGAGAGAGTATGCCTGAGAAATTCAGAAAAACCTTGCTAAATGGGCATTTTTCGCCGATAATCACTTTTGTGAAGATCATAACTGGTGTACTACCTCTAGTTGCCCTGCTCGCTCCGGCAGCTTGGGCACAAGGCGGCTCCCTCGATGTGACTGTCAATACAGGAGCGACGTCTTCCTCAGCGGCGACGCGTGGTGTGGCTGCTCCCTCGTTTACCGTTGCGAAAGCACCACAGACGAAAAGCCTGCCTCCGATCCCGAAAAAAGCAACGCCGAGCCGAGGAAACCTCTCTAGCCGATCGGGGCGACCTCAAGATCAGCCGCAATCTGCACCTACTTCCGTGACCGTACGACCCGCCAAAGTGGCCGTGGACTCCCTCGCAATCCGCTCCACCCGCATCGTCTCCGGTAAGATTCTCTCGACGGCTACCCGTGGGCAGACCCTGGCCGTGATCTCCGAAATGGACGATCTCTATGGTGTGCTGATGGTAAACAACACCATTGGCTGGGTGCCAAAAGAGGCAATGGAGCTTCTTGATTACAATACCGAGATTACCCTTGCGAGCACTCCCAGTGAGCCGAAAACAACAACATCAAGTGGCTTAGCCGATCGCAGTGGCCTCACGGAGAGGCAGCGCCAAGTGCTACGTGAGGCATTTTCGTACATGGGAGTTCCGTATGTCTGGGCGGGAAACACGCGCTCCGGGCTTGATTGCTCTGCCTTCACGAAGAATGTCTATTCCACGATCGGCGTGGATCTCCCCCGGCACTCGGGCCATCAGATTCAAGTGGGGCGTACCATCACCGATACGGGGAACCTGATTGCAGGAGATCGTCTGTACTTCGCCATGAAAGGCGGCTCCACGATCACTCATACAGGTATTTATATTGGGGAAGGCTTCTTTATCCACGCCTCCAGCAACCACAAGTGTGTAGATGTTGATCCACTCTTCAAGAGCTACGTGAACAAGCTCGTCGCCATTCGCCGCGATTAGTTTCGTCATGAGCAAGCCTCCGCCGCGTCTTTCCTATCTAAGTTTGGACTTGTGGCGTGGGCTTGCTAGTGTCATGGTTGTTATTTACCATGCTGCGGGCGTGCATTCGTACCATCATAAAGAACTTATAGGCTCTCCGATATTTCGTCTTGCGGAGTACGGTTGGCTTGGTGTTCAGATGTTTTTTGTCATCAGTGGCTTTTGTATCGCCAATGCTGCTGTTATCTCATTAAGCCGTGATTCCCATCCGCGAGATTTTTTTCTAGCGAGGTTTCGCAGGATTTTCCCTCCTTATTGGTGTTCGTTAATTGTATTTTTTATTTTGTTGAAAATAACGGATTATTTATCATCTCATCATTTTATTGCAGGGAATGGGTTTTCTGAAGGAGTCGATGGACTTTTTAGTTCTCATTACATTTTTTTAAACTTATTTTTAGCTCAGTATTTAATTACAATAGTCACTCGTTTTTCATGGAATATTCCTAGTATTTTGCCGATCAGTTGGACTTTGTGTTATGAACTGGCGTTTTATATTCTCATTGGTTTTGCTCTTGTGGCCGTTGGTCGGCGGTGTGGGGCACGCATGATGTTACGAAGCCTACATTGTCTGACTCTTCTCTGTGTTCTTGCTAATGCTATTTGGGGAACTCTTGTACCCTATCCTTTTTGTATGTGGCCAAATTTTGGTTTTGGCGTAGTTGTCTATGATTTTTTAGGGAATGCAAAAGATCGTGAATCACGAGGATGGCTTGGTATTTTTTTAATTACTTTGCTGAGCATCTTTTCTAAACCCGATTATCTTGTAGGATTTATTCAGCACTTTCGTCTCAGTACAGTCGTCTCTATTTTTTTCGCTTTTATATTAATTGTCCTACACCCGTTTGATTCTCGCATTGGAAAGCATAAGCTTTTCGTGGGGATGATGTGGATAGGAAGCGTGTCTTATAGCCTCTATCTTACTCATCATTATATTTTAAGGGTAGTTCTTCAGTTGTTTGAAAAACTCCGAGTGCCTGACCCTAGTGGGATCTTAGGATTGTTTATCGGAGTTGTGGGGAGCCTTGTATTTGCGCTCCTCTTCTACCGTTTTTGCGAGAAGCCCTTTCTTAAAAAACGACCTGTAAAATAGGAGAGATGCGTTTAGACTGGGACTGTCTGAGCTGGTTGACACTCGGGCTGTGATCGGCTACACTGCCCCCATATGGATCCACAGACGCTTGGTGCACGCATTCAGCGCATAAGGCAGCGCCAGAATTTTTCGGTTCGTGATTTGGC
>NZ_JANNYP010000505.1:0-19164 GCF_031410135.1 Armatimonas sp.
TAGCCCGTCACTTCGCTCTTTTGAGGTGTTTTGTCTGGGATTCTCTGGTACACAACCTCCGCCACTCCCCCTGCCAGCAGTGCCGCCGCCACAAAGGTCCAGCCCAGCGGCGTTCCCTCTGAGGAATTTCCGTAGATGAGACGTGCCAGAACAAACAGCAGTGGCAGTGGCGTGAGGAGGCGAACGAGAATGCCTTTGGGCATCACAGCGCGATAGACCGACAGGAGCGCTCCCAGCACAAACCCAAGATTGAGGACACCAACAGGAGGGAACCACCCTGTGCCCACCATGAAGAGAGGCCGTAAAAGCACAAAAGCCAGCGCCCAGGTCAGAGCAAATGCACCTGCCGCGCCTGCTCCTTTAAAGGTTCCCAGCGAGCGCTGAAGGAGTGCTCTCATGGCCTACTTGACTAGCCCAAGCTGTGTGAGCAGAAACGCGTAATCAAAGGCGGCTTCTTTGAGGGCATCATAGCGGCCCGATGCGCCGCCGTGGCCTGCATCCATATTACAGTGCAGCAGTAGTGGGTTGGAGTCGGTCTTGAGCGTGCGTAGCTTGGCGACGTACTTGGCGGGCTCCCAGTACATCACCTGGGAGTCGTTGAGGCTTGTCTTGACCAGCATCGTGGGATAGTCCTTGGCCTCTAGCTGATCATACGGGCTGTAGGACTTCATGTAGGCGTAGGCTTCTGGCTCGTTGGGGTTGCCCCACTCCAGATACTCTCCGACGGTGAGCGGCAGAGTGTCGTCGAGCATCGTGTTGATCACGTCCACAAACGGCACGTAGGTCATGCAGAGCTTGGCGACATCGGGGCGCATATTTACCACGGCTCCCATCAGCAAGCCCCCCGCGCTCCCGCCCATGATCGCCAGCTTCTCACGATCCGCGTGGCCCTGTGCCACCAGAAAATCCGCGCAGTCAATGAAGTCCGTGAAGGTCTTGATTTTCACCATCAGCTTGGCCGCATCGTGCCAGGGCTTTCCGTACTCGCCGCCGCCTCGGATATGGGCGATGGCATAGGTCACGCCGCGGTCTAGGAGCGAGAAAATCCCTGAGCGAAAGACGGCGGGCATGATGATCCCGTACGAGCCGTAGCCGTAGAGCAAGCCCGGAGCCGTGCCATCGGTCGGCGTGTCTTTGTGGCGCACCAGCGAGATCGGGATCTTGGTGCCGTCCGCCGCCGTGGCAAAAACGCGCTCGGTGACATAGAGAGCGCGATCCCAGCCCCCCAGCACCGGCGTCTCTTTGAGCAGCGTTCGCTCACGGGTACTCAGATCATAGTCAAACACCGAGGGCGGCGTCACGAGCGAGGAGTAGCGAAGCCGGAACGTGGTGGTGTCAAACTCCCGGTTAGTGTCACCGGAGACCGTGTAGGTCGGCTCTGGGAAGGTAATCGTGTGCTCCTCGCCGTTGGCAAAGTCCAGAACACGAAGCTGCGGCAAGCCCTCTGCCTGCTCGCTGGCAACGAAGTGCCCGGAGAAGAGATCGAAGTCTTCTAGCCCCACCTCAGGCCGATAGGGAATCACCTCACTCCAGTGCAGCGGCTCGGGAGCACTTACGGGCGTGGCGATGAGCTTAAACGTCGGGGCATCTTTGTTGGTACGGAGATAGAAGAGCCCGTCCCGGTGCTCGATGTAGTACTCGTGGTTCTCCTCGCGCGGCAGAACCAACGTCAGCTCTCCCGCCGGGTTGTCCCCTTCGAGGTAGTGCATCTCGGTCGTCGTGGAGGAGGCGGAGCCCACAAACAAAAATTTCTTATCCCGCGACCGGTAGGCAAAGGCCCGGTAGAGCGCATTGGGCTCTTCATAGATGCGTGTCGCACTGCCACCAAGCTCATAGCGATAAATCTCGTGGGGCCGCTTGGTCTCGTCTTCCGTGGTGTAGAACAGCGTTTTATTGTCCGCCGCCCAGCTCACCCCGTCCACTTTCTCGATCACATCAGGCAGCAGCTCGCCGGTCTGTAAATTCTTGATGCGCAGGGTGTACTCACGAAAGCCCGTGTTATCGGTGGTGTAGGCCAGCAAGTTGCCGTCGTCGGAGATCGCATAGGCCCCCACGGACATAAACTTCTCGCCTTCCGCTAGTAGGTTTACATCCAGAGTAATCACTTCATCGGCATCGGCACTTTTCTTGCGGCAGTAAATCGGGTACTGCTTGCCCTCTTCGGTGCGGACATAGTACAGCCAGCCGCCATAGGGGTACGGAACGGAGAGATCGGTTTCCTGAATGCGCCCTAACATCTCGTCGTAGAGTGTCGTCTGGAGCGCCTCGGTCGGCTCCACCACGGACTTGGTGTAGGCATTCTCGGCATCTAAGTAGGCAATAACCTCGGCGCTGGTCTTGTCTTGTAGCCAGCGGTAGTTATCCGTGCGGGTATCATCATGAATTGTGTGAGTGGTCGGGACAATCGTCGCCACAGGGGGCGTCAGGTTCTGCATGGTCAGTATTGTACCCGCTCCCCCATCTTTTCGGGCAGCTAAGTACGCATTTGGCGAGTGTTAGGAAGTCGGTCAACAGCATCATTGACTCTAGGAAACCCACAGGACTTGAATGGCCATGACAACTCAATCAGGTGTATACTAGTGGCTAAGCCATTGCATGACTGAAGCTCTTATCAAAGACCCAACCTACTTCCAGGCATTGTGGTCGAAGTGGAAGACCGTGCCTACGAAGGCTCGCTGGAGTCTCGAAAAGTCGCACTCTCCCAAACGGCCCGTTTCCTGTGGAATTTCCTATGACGATCAAGCGGGGCGGCTGCCAACTCGACGTACTCGACGGAGCCTTGCGAACGATCTGCTGGCTGGGAGTCGAGGTCGTCCGCGCGATTGACTGCCCGATCCGCGATGAGAACTGGGGTACCTACCCATAAGAGGGTGAGTATCGGGATGCGTACCAACCCCTATGGAGCCACTTTCGCGCCCAACCCCGAAGGTGCACGAAAGCCCATGGCCCAGGACGATCCCCATCAGGCCACGGAGTTTGCCGCCGAGTACGCAAAGGTGGTCTTTGAGATCGCCACCAAAGCGGGAGTCGAAGCCCTCGCGCTCTCCTCACTCGGCGGGCCGTTCGACGCTCGCGGGGCACTCCTCACAGAGATTCGGAGATTAAGTTCATGAAACAACGTGGCGTTTTGATCGGGTGTGGCTTTTTTGCCAACAATCACCTTAATGGCTGGAAGTCGCTGCCGGGAGCTGAGCTCGTGGCGGTCTGCGATATAGACCAAGAGAAAGCCGAGCAAGCGGCGGCGCAGTATGGTATTCCTCGGGTCTACACTGATGCCGCAGTGATGCTGGCCGAAGAAAAACCTGACTTTGTGGATATCGTCACCACGGTGCCGTCGCACCGGCCTCTGGTCGAGCTGGCGTGTCGTGCAGGCGCAAAAGTCGTCATCTGCCAAAAACCCTTTGCGGAGACGCAGGCGGACGGCGAGGCAATGGTAGCGGCGGCAGAGGCCGCAGGCGCAAAGCTGGTTATCCACGAGAACTTCCGCTGGCAGAGGAGCCTGATCGAGCTCAAGCATCGGCTAGACGACGGCCAGATCGGCACGCCCCACTTCGCCCGCTTCCAGTTCCGCACTCACTACGATATCTACAGCAAGCAGCCGTATCTCGCTCAGACCGAGCGCTTCTTGATCTTCGATGTGGGGCTGCATCTCTTCGATCTCGTCCGGCACTTCATGGGCGAGGTGGCACACCTGACCTGCCAGACCCAGAGCCTGAATCCTATTGTGCGCGGCGAGGACTCGTTTACCAGCCTCTTGCGGCACACCAGCGGCGCGGTCTCGGTCGTGGATGCGTCGTATTACACCTGGCACAGCCCCGAGATATTTCCCCAGACTCTGGCGCGGATTGAGGGCGATGCCGGAACGCTAGAGCTTCTGGAGGGCTACCGCCTGCGGCTCCACACACCCGATGGCTTGGAGGAGTTCGATGTCGAGCCAAGTGTCCCGAGCTGGGGCGAGAAGCCCTGGCACGGGGTGCAGGACAGCGTGGCGCGCTTTCAGAGCCATGTTCTGGACATACTCAAGGGCCATGCCGAGCCACAGCCGTCGGGCGTGGACAACCTCAAGACCCTCGCCCTTGCCCTCGCTGCCTACGACTCCGCTCAAACGGGTATCGGCCACGATCCGATCCCCCTCGGCTCCGGCCCACGGGTCGTTATCTACTCATCCGTAGCGACAGACTTATGACGAATCTCTCCTCGCACACGATCACGCTTCTTTTTACAGACATCGAAGGCTCCACCAAACTTTGGGAAGAGCATCCCGAGGCGATGCGTCTGGCTCTAGCCCGGCACGATGCCCTTATCCGAGAGGGTGTGGAAAGCAACCATGGAAAAGTCTTCAAAACCATCGGGGATGCTTTCTGCGCTGCGTTCGCGGACCCACAAAAGGCAGTGGAAACAGCGATTATAGTGCAGCAAGGGCTGGTAGAGATGCGTGTTGCGAACCAACCTCTCAAGGTGCGCATGGCACTGCATACCGGAGTTGTTGAGGAGCGTGACGGAGACTACTTTGGCCAACCACTCAACCGGGTCGCACGGCTATTGAGCGCGGGGCATGGAGGCCAGATACTGCTCTCACAGGCGATGCAGGAGGCGATCTCAAGCAGCCTACCTTCCGGCATGATCCTGCGTGATCGGGGCGCACGACGGCTCAAAGACCTGGTTCAGCCCGAGCATATCTTTCAGCTCGAAGTTTTCGGACTCGAAACCGAGTTCCCCCCTCTGCGTACCCTTGATGCCAGAGCACACAATCTGCCTGCACCCACGACCACTTTTGTGGGCCGTACCCGCGAGACGAGCGAGCTTAAGGAGCGCCTGAAGAACACGCGCCTGCTGACTCTAACGGGAATCGGGGGAGGCGGTAAAACGCGGCTCGCACTCCAGGTTGCGGCGGATCATATAGATGATTTTCGGGAGGGCGTCTTCTTCATCGAGCTGGCACCACTCACCGACAATAGCCAGGTTGTCCAGACAGTAGCAGATACTCTCGCACTCCGGGAGGAAGCACAGACACCGCTCCTGACGACCGTTCTGAGCTACCTTCGCGAGAAACAGATTCTTTTGCTACTGGATAACTGCGAGCATGTCGTGGATGCCTGCGCCTGGCTGTGCCAGCAGTTGATCGTGTCCTGTCCCGGCGTTCGAGTTCTGGCCAGTAGCCGTGAGCCTTTGCGTATTCCGGGTGAGGTGGTCTACCCCGTCCCCTCACTCACGATCCCCGATCCGACCCGTGACACCACTCCCGAGCGCCTTCTCTCTTTCGAAACGGTGCGGCTCTTTCTGGAGAGGGCAACTCAGGTGCAACCCGCATTTGCTGTGACAAGCGCGAATGCACCGACTCTAGCATCGGTATGCCATCGTCTGGATGGGATTCCCCTTGCCATTGAGCTGGCGGCGGCGCGGGTTCGAAGTCTCTCGATAGAAGACATCAATGGCAAGCTTGATCAGCGCTTTCGTCTGCTTACGGGCGGCTCACGCACAGCCCTTCCCCGGCAACAGACACTACGCTCGCTGATTGACTGGAGCTACGACCTGCTCACCGACACTGAAAAAGTCTTATTGGCACGGCTGTCGGTATTCTCGGGCGGGTGGGCACTCGAATCGGCGGAGTCTGTTGGCTCAGGAGATCCCCTTGAGGACTGGGAAGTTCTAGACTTGCTGACGAGCCTGGTGGACAAGAGCCTGGTGATGGCGGAGTCAAAAGAGGAGGCGACCCGCTACCGGCTTCTGGAGACCGTGCGGCAGTACGCGCGTGAGAGGCTGGAGACCAGCGGCGAGGCAGACGCGGTTCACACGCGGCATCAGGACTACTTCGTGCGACTCTCCGAGGAGGCAGGGCCTCTGCTCATGAGCCCGGAGCAAAAGACATGGCTGGCGCGTCTGGAGCAGGAGCAGGAGAACTTCCGGGCGGCCATGGAGTGGAGCCTCAGCGACGATAAGAGCGTCGAGCCCGCGCTTCGTCTCTGTGGGATGATCTGGCGCTTCTGGCTGCTACGCGGCTATCTTACTGAAGGGCGTGTCTGGTGCGAGCGAGCGCTGGAAAAGGCCAACCGCGCCGACAGCGATGAGCACAGCGGCAACAAAGCAAAAGTGCTCAATGGAGCCGGTAGTCTTGCGGTGAATCAGGGTGACTACACTCTGGCGCGCCGCTACTACGACCAGTGTCTGGCAATCGCACGCGCACAAGAGTTTCCCCGAGGAATCGCCAGTGCCCTCAATAATCTTGGAGGTCTAGCAATTGTCGAGGGCGACTTTGCTCTGGCAGGAAAGTATCTCAAAGAAAGTGTGGTGATCAATCGGGAGATCGGAGAGCGGTGGAATGTCGCCGGCTCGCTCGACAACCTGGGATGGGTGACCCGTGGCCTGGGAGATTATGACTCGGCGAACCGCTATCTTGAGGAGAGCCTCGCACTCTACCGCGACCTCGGGGATAGATATGGGATTGGTAATGCGCTCAATACTCTCGGAATGGTCGCCTGCGACCTTGGCGATAGTGCTGCTGCCCGACCTTATTTTGAAAAGAGCCTGGAGCTTTTTCAGGAAATTGGAGATCGGCCTGGTATCGTCCTCGCCCTCGCCAATTTTGGGAATGTGTCTCGAATAGAGAAGCGCGACGAGCAAGCGGCTCTTCTCTGGGGCGCTGCCGAAGTCTTGGGTGAGGAGATTCACTCACTGATGCTTCCTGCGGATCGGGACGAGCATACCCGCCGAGTGGCTGCCGCTCGGGACACTCTTGGCGAGGAAGCATTTGCCAGAGCCTGGACAGAAGGACGGGCCTTTACTATGGAACAAGCAATCGAGCTGGCACTTCGGGGAGCTGACCACAAACTGGATTGACGGAAAACCAACCACGGGAGGCTCTGGTACGCTCCCAGTCACCTCGCCCTGGACAGGCACGGCCTTCTGAGAGGTCTGCCTCGCCGATCCGGCCACCCGAGAAGCCGCGATTCTGTCGGCGCAAAGCGCCCTCTCTTCCTGGAGCACGCTCTCGATGAAAGACCGTGTGCAGCCGCTCTTTCGCTTCAAGTCGCTCGCCGAGTCCCGGATGGCGAAGCTGGCTGCCTCCATCTCCCGGGAAAGTGGTAAAACTCTCGGCGAGGCCCAAGCCGGTGTAGAAAAAGGGCTGGAGTGTGTGGAGTTCGCCTGCTCCCTACCCCAACTCCTCACCAGCGAGCTGCTCGAAGTCAGTCGTGGCGTGGACTGCCACACGCGGCGCTTCCCGCTCGGCGTGGTCGTGGGGATCACGCCCTTTAACTTTCCCGGGGCTCCAGTGGGCTCAGCGAAGAGGCACTACGTCTTGCGGTGAAGGCAGGAGTGGTTAAGGTGAACTGTTCTAGCGAGTCCGTGCTCCTGCGTAGTCAAGCCTCTCGTGCGTTCTACGCAGAGTTTGGCGCGCAGCTGGAATGTAGGAGCACCAGATTTTAAAAGAACCGCAATGGATACTGGTCTTCAGGATTTCATCTCGAAGCGCTATATCCCAACCGTGATCCACCGACTGGAACTTCTACGACAATCTTGATACGTCCCCTGACACGGAGCGGCGCAGAGATGAGTCAGCGGCAGCGACGGAGGTACTCTTTCCGGGGGAGGTCTTCGATATGGCCGCTGGCGTGGTAGTAGCGAACTCCTTGATCCTCCGTGAGGGTATCGGCGCGGGTGCGGCGGACTTCGGCATGGTCACCACTGGCTTCGATAAACTCGGCGAGGACCTGCTCCGCAGTGTCTAGATCCTCGAAAAAGAGAACATAGTCAATATCGTCATCGTCATCGTGGTGCACTACCCAGTCGCCCTCGCGTGGTTCTTCCAGATAGCGGTCAATGCCGCCCCCAGCGACAAAAAGAGCATAAGGCTCATCGGGGAGTGGCGTGTCACCGGGATCTTCGAGCGGCCCTTGCTCCAAAAGCAGATGGAGCCAAATGTTTTCATCGTCGTCGAAGAAGAGCACGGCAGGGAACCTGTCGGCGAGCTCCTCACGGGTGATCAGAGCAACATGGAGTGCGCCGGAGTCGGGCTCTTGCTCAACGGCTGCCTCGATAGCACTCTCCGCGAGCTCGGGGTTCGGGAAGGCCCATGCGATCTCCTGGCCAATCGGACCATGCGAAAATGGCGTCCCGTACTCGTAGCAGATCGTGTAGAGAGGCTCGGGAAGCTCTGCCAGAAGGGGAATCTGGGGCGTAAAAGACTCAGAGTCAGAAAGTTCGTCAGGGGGGGTGGATTCGTCACTCACGGCAGTAGTATACCCGGCACCATCACGACAAAAAGCAATAAGGGCAGAGCGATTTGCCCTGCCCTCTCTTGTAATCCGCGAAAAGAGCTAGCCCTTGCCGCGCTCTCGGGAGCGGCTAGAGGAGCCACTCTCACGTGACGAACCCGTGGAGCCGCGGGACTCACGCGACGGCTCGTAGGTACGGCCCGTTGGACGAGAGTCGTTCGTTTTGCCAAAGTTGGGGCTGGTGCCACCGCTAGGCGGGGTGAAGCCACCACGCATCTCACGCGATTCTCGTGAGGGGAAGGGGCTCCCATTTCCGTTAGATGAAGTCCCGCCCGGACGTACGGGAGTCATGTTAGGCACCGAGTACCCTGGTGTGGTCGTGGTGCCAGGACGGCCAAACTCGCGCTCACGAGAACCGCCACTGCTCGGTGGAGTGAATCCCCCGGTACTAGGACGGTTTGGGGTCATGTTAGGGACGAAGGGCGGCGCAGTGGGACGCCTAGACTCGTTCTCACGACTGCCTCCAGGATTCGTTCCACCGCCAAAGACGGAGTTGTTTCCCCCACGGTTCATATTAGGTGCCGTGCCAAAGTTAAGGCGATCTGAGCTTCCCTGGCCCTGGGCGCGCTCCTCACTAAACCGTGCGGGTGCCTGAAAGCCGGGACGAGAAGATTCACGGAATGCCGGGCGGCCACGATCCCAGTCTTTGTCGCGGATACTGTCGCGGGAGCCGTCCCAGCGGTTGCGCTGATCTACAAAGATTGGCCTTGTATCGCGGATCACGATGGGACGAATCCCAGCCCCTGGCCAGAAGCCACAGTAGTCGTCCCAGTTATTCCAGAAGCGGTTGCCCATGGAGATCGTCAGACACGACATCGGGGAATAGACGATCCCACTGCGCCAGGGCTGGTTGCCCCAGTAGCCACCAAAGACCGACATGCCCGGAGACCACCCCATGCCACAAAAAGCATCCCAGCTGGGAGCAAGGCCCATATAGACAGGCCGTGTGTAGAAGTAGCGCTGGGGAAACGGGAACCAGCGTCCGTTGGCAACAGCCGCGTTCTCTAAGAAGCCGTTATCGGGCAAGTAGAGCGTGGGGACACTATTGCTATCGTTGACAAAATACATCGTGCCATTGGTCTTGCCAAACTGCATGGCATAGAGGTTCCCTGAGAACGGCACCGAGATCATCTGGCCATTTTCATCCGTGAGTAAGTAGCCATTCGAATCAAAGATCGCGCGGACAATGGAAATGGGCTGGTTGCGCGGCGTCTCACGCCAATCAAAAATATCCGCACGCGACTGCGCCAACGGCGGCGTAGCCGAGAACGTCTGTGCAAATGCCGCCGGGGCCGCCAGTAATAGAGCTGTTGCTAAAAACGCTTTCATCGGAAAAATTCTCCTCTGTAGTAATAAACAATCAAATCAAAAAGAATGTGACAATTATTTTTCCTTCTGCCCCAAATCCTGTGACAAATGCCGCCTCGATGAAAATCATCGGGCTGTGGGGCGTCGTACCTCCGCCGCCTCGCTCCGCTCGGAATTTTACCGACGAGGGACGAGGAGGCGGCACGAAGTGCCCCAAAGCGGGACGTTCACCGTCCACGCTAACCAGACAACCACCATCACGAGATTGGCGACAGGAAGTTATTTTTTGCAGAGGCAGTCACGGACAAACGCCAAGCTCTTGACAAGATTGGCGGACTTCTCCTCAGGAGTCGCCCCGCTGATGCTGCACTCGTAGGCGAGCCAGCCGGTGAAGTTTAGCTCTTTCAGCACTCTGAACGCGGCGACGAAGTCAATATCCCCCGTCCCTGGCTCATGGCGCGTGTTATCGGCGAGGTGTAGGTGATAGACAAATTTCCCCGCGTCACGAAGCGCTTGAGGCGAGTTCGTTTCCTCGATGTGCATGTGAAAGAGATCCGCCAGAATCCCAACTCCCGTTGGGCTTCCCGCCAGCTCAATCACGCGCTGGGCATCGGCGAGCCTTCGGAGGTAGTGCTGCTCGTAGCGATTCAGCGGCTCCAGCAAGAAGAGTGTGTTGTGCGCCGCCGCGTGTGGCGCGAGCTCCGCAAGTGCCGCGATCATGAGGCCATCTTCTAGCTCGATGGCCGTTTTGTAGGGCGAGAGGTCCGGCACTTTCGGGCCACCAAAGATCGGGGGGACGATCTGGCCTGCCGCGCCAACCTCACCGCAGAACTTCAGCAGCGCCTTGCTGCCCTCGATTGCCTTGCGCCGCTTCTCTTTGTCGGGGTCGAGGAAGTCGAAACACGGGTTGCCGTCGGGGTCGGCGTTGCCACAGACACTGGAGATAGGCACAAGCCCGTTGATCGCGTTGGCGTCGCGCAGGCATTTTTCCAAGCCCCCGCCCCAGACCCCCAGCTCAATACCCTCAACTCCGTTGTCGTGCGCCCACTTCGCCTTCTCCGCCGTCGTCGTACCCGGAATCAGGCCGAGCTGCAGTGCGATTTTCATGGCATTAGTGTACCTGTGTTAACTGGGGGATTCTGGGGAGTCCCACTGGGTCCAGTCGGTAGCCTCGCCGCGTGCCCAGAACAGGGCATAGCGAGGTTGCTCCAGAAGGGGCGCGAGCTTTGTGCGGCGCTCGTCATCGGCGGGGAGTAGCGGGATGCCGTGCTTACGGCGCGTGCTCTCCCCCAGCGCCGCAAGAAAGACAATCCGCTCCGGGTCTACCTCTTGCTCCATCAGCGTCTCGGTCATGTTGAGAATGGCCGTCGCTCCATTGACCACATCGTTGATCGCGACACAGATCGGAAGCACTTCGTCGTAGAGCTCAAGTTCCGTGTCCAGCTCCCCCAATTCGTAGCGCAGCGCCGCAAGGGCCATGAGGGTGTAGACCAAGCCCATCAGATTGCCAGCATCGGTCTGGACGCGCCGCGCCTCGTCCAGATACGGCAGGCCCAAGAGCGGCTGCTTGCGGCGCACCTCAAGATTGCCCCGCGCCATGAGCATGGTCGAGAGCCGGTGCGTGTCGCCCGTGGGCCGCAAAAGTGCAATTGCCTCATCGTAGAGGGCGCACGCACGGTCAAAATCCCCCGATGCCGAGGCGATCATCCCGACATTGTAGAGCGCAACCGCGATTCCCACGGGCTCGGCCTGCTCTCGGCGGATCACCAGCGCGGCCTCTTGTGCCGCACGTGCCCCGGCGTAGTCGCGCTGACGGAGCCGCACGACACCGAGGCCCCCCAGTGCCCGCGCCCGGCTGTCCCGGAGGGCCGGTGAGCTTGCTTCCGGGTGGGCCAACGCCTCGGTGAGCGCGAGTTCTGCCTCCCGCAAGCGTCCCCGCGACTCCCAGAACCGCCAGAGCGCACTGCTGAGCCGTAGCGCCTGCTCAGTATCGGCGTGGGCGAGCGCGGCGGCGAAGTTATCGAACTCCGTGTCGCTCTGGGCGAGTGCCTGACTTTGGCGCTCGGTGGCGAGCTCGGTCTCCAGTGCCTCCGCATGGGTCACAAAAAAGTTCGCATGACGCACGTGCGCCGCGTCGTCTTCAGATTCTTCGCTCAAGCGCTCGGCGGCGAACTCCCAGAGCGCTTCGGGTAGCGCAAAGCGCGGCGGCTCGCCTATGGTCTGGCGAACGAGTGAGCGCTCCGTGAGCCGCAGAACCGCCTCCTCCACCGTGCGTTCTTCGGCGACAGCGGCAATCGCGGCAAGAGTCGCGCCGCCACGAAAGACGGAGAGAAGCCGAAAGAGGCGCTGAAGCTCGGGCGAGAGGAGCGTGTAGCTGCTGTGCGCCACGGCCCAGAGCGAGTCGTGCCGCCCTGCTCTGCCACGCCGTGCGGGAAGCGCTAGCCGCGATGCCTTCACCCGCTCGGAGAGCTGTGTGGGAGTCAAGACGCCCGTCCACGAGGCGGCCAGCTCGATGGCCAAGGGAACGCCCTCCAGGATCTGTACAAGCTCCATCAGCGCACTTGCGTTGCGGAGTGTCAGCTGAAAGTCCCCCCGACACGCCTGCGCCCGATCCACAAAGAGCGCGATACTTGGCACACTCGCAAGGCTCGCCAGCTGGGCATCGGAGTCTGGAAGCGGGAGCGCGGCCAGCGGAAACAAGCGCTCCCCCGAGAACCCAAGGCGCTGGCGGGAGGTGATCAGCAGACGTAGTGTGGGAAGCGCCGCTCGAAGCGAGAGCACAAAGGCCTTGAGAGTCGCGCCCGTCAAGTGCTCCGTGTTGTCCAGCACCAGCAGAGGCGCGTTTTCCGCCGCTAGTGCCTCAACCACGCCCGCGAGCTTGATGCCGAGTAGCCGTGCCAGCCGCTCGGGCACCTCGCCGGCTTCCTGCACATCGGCCAGCGCCACAAAGACACTCGTGCCCTCCCAGCCCAAAGCAAGCTCGGCGGCAAGGCGTGTCTTGCCGCTCCCTCCCGCGCCGGTTAGGGTCACAGGAACGCCTGCAAGCAGGAGCTCCCGAAGCTGCACTTGCTCCGCCTCACGGCCAAAGAAGCGATCCAGCGACGGCGGCACGCCAAGGCGCTTGTGGGTAAGGGAGAGTGGCGCAATGGGCGTCGGAGTCGCGCCGAGCTCCCCGAGCCCAAGCCGCTCCAGCCGTGCCATCAGTGCCTCAGCCGCTGTGATCGCCCAGTCATCGTAGAAATCCGGCAGGAGTGGCCCCAGGGCAAGGCGCCCTGCCCGTTCTGTATCGCCCGCCTTGAGCGCCGCTTCCAGCTCCGCCACATCGGTCACAAGCGCCGAGGGGTGCAGGCCCGCATGGGTTCTCGTCGCCAGCACGACACTGCCCGAACGCATCTCCGGCGGCTCCAACTGGCGGCGCAGCGAGGTCAGCGCGGCGCGGAGGCTCTGCTGGCCCTGCGGCAAGGGGTCGTCGGGCCAGAACAGATCAATCAGCCGCTCGCGGGAGTGCTGGCCCGGAAAGAGCGCAAAATACGCCAGCAAACCCGCGGTCTTACGGCTCCGAAAGTGCGTCACCGGCGGGAACCCATCCCGCTCCAGCGCCAATCCCCCCAGTAATCGAACTTTCCAGAGCATCTCTAGGCCCGATTGTACCGGCGACGGGCAACCAGAGCCAGCGGTGTGAGCGCCAGAAGTAGTAGCGTGTGTGTCGAAGGCTCGGGTGCGGAGCTTCCTGCCGATAAGGGACCACGGAAGATCGCGGTTGCGCTATTGGGCGAGTAGGTAATGTCCCAGAGGTAGCCGGGGGAGACGATCTTATCCCAGTTGCCGTTGATATTGGGAGCGGAGAAGAACATGAAGCCTTGGCCAATTCCGGGCGTAAAGCCCCCCACCAGCGCAATCTCCAGTGCGCCACTGAGGCTTGCGCTCCCCCCGAAGGTAAAGGTGTCAAACGAGCTTCCCCCGCCGATATTGAGCAGGAGTGTCCCTCCCGACGTCTGTGTGTAGCCCCCGGTTGCCGAGAACGCACCAATGCCACCGCCACTGCCACCGCTTCCTAGGCCGCCGGAGAGAATCCCACCGCCATTGCTTATGCCGCCCAAAATGCTCCCCGAGCTGTAGAGGAAGCCGCCATTCAGGTTGTAGATCCCCGACGGGTTCGTCCACTGGATTGTCCCCGCGTTGGAAACACCGCCGCCCGTCTGGGTGTAGTCGCCCGCAAAAGTCGCGAGCTCCGGGGTGTCGATCTCGACCAGCGCGCCCCCGAAGCGGCGCAGGGCGAAGCTGTCTGACTGGCCGAGGTTGTTGAAGCCATTGATAAGGAGCGGCCCATCGGCGAAGTTCTTGTCGATCCCGACAGCGCTGGAGCTGGTGTAGCCGGTCGGAAGGTAGCCATGAAGATTCGTCCCCGCTCCCGTGGCGTTGTCCCAGAAGATCGCCCGATTGCTTCCCGCCTGCTGCGCGGTTCCCACCGTCTGGTTGGCACCCACCATCACCGCACTCGCTCCCGTCAGCGAGCCAATCGTGCCTAGGTTGCGGGTCGTGGCACTGGCGATCTCATAGACCGCCGCCGCTCCAGTCGCCGTGCTCGCCCCGACAATGTAGTTACCGCTCATGCCGCGCACGGTAGAGAGCCCGGTGTTGAGGTTGGTGATAGTGCCGGTCGGGAGATCAAGAAAGCCAAAGCCCGTTGCTGTCAGGTTCACCAGAGCGTTCGTGCCACTAATATCCAGAATCTGGCGCGGAAACGACGAGAACAATGGCCCCCAGGTGAAGCTATACTGCTGCCCTGTCGCTAAGTTGAACGCCGTTGAGGAGTAGGTGTTGTAGGCACCGATGGCGATGCTGCGGACATCGGTGTTAGTAAACGCCCAGCCCTCGCGCAGGTTGGGGACAGTGCTGGTGTAGGTCTGGGAGTTATTCGCGGAGGCGGAGATTCCCAGGCTAATTGTCTGGTTGGTGACCAGGTTTTTCGCCGTGAAGGTCCGGTTGCTCGTGACCTGAATCACGCTAAAGTCAAACTGGCTCTGGATCACCCAGTCGCCGCTGATCTGCTGATAGGCACTGTTGACCGGGGTCTCGGGAAAGCTGGGCGTGCCGACACGAATGTCCCAGAGCATGGCATCTTCCCGGTGCCGAACCCCTGCCTGGTAGCCAAAAGTGCCGACCGCCCGGTTGCCACTCACCGCGCTGACGGTCTGGGGGAAGGTTGGCGTGCTGAGCTTACGCGCGATGTACTGTGCCTGGGCCGCTCCTACAGAGAAAGTAAGCGCTAGGACGAGAGAGCTGAAACGAGAGAGAGTTTGCATGCCCGCTATACTACGGGGCTTGCGTGAACACACCGTGACGAGCCAAACCCGTTTTATTTTTCCTCGAAGCTGCGACCGGTCCAAACATAGTCGGTGGTGTGGCCGCCGCCCTCGCGCTCGGAGTAGCTCTCGCTGACAATCAGCAACCCGCACTTGTCGCGGCTAAACTCAACGGTAGTGGCGGAGATGCTGCTGGAGCTGTCGCTGAAGTCCTGGGCGCAGAGGAGCTTGGCAAGGCCCTCGGTGAAGACATGCACCCGCACGGTATCGGAGTCACGCGCGACCAGAACCGGGCCGCGCTTGCGCTTGTCATCGAGCCAGAGTGCACTCAGCGATGTATCCCCTGCCCCGGCAAAGTTGCTTTCCAGCCGATGCACCGCCAAGGTCTTGCCGCCGGTCGTGGCGATCTCCAGAAACTGCAGCGGCCCCGCCTTGGCAAAACGCAGAAAGTAGCGTCGTCCTCCAAAGATTGCCGCGCCAAAGCGTATCTGCCCTCCGTACTTGGGCTTGGGCAGAGCTAGGGGCGGCGCAAAAGCATCGGCATCCGGCGCGGACTTTAGAGCCTCTTCCACAAAGTGTAGGCCGTTCCAGGCGAACTTGGTCTCCGTGGCAGAGAGGTCACTCAGGCTACAGAGCCCAGAAAAGCCCTCGGGGAAGGCGAGGCGAAAGTGATCGAGCTGGAGAAGCGGCCCTTTTTTCTCACGCGGAGCCAGCCAGAGCGCCTCCAGTGTCTTGGGTGCCTCTTTCTCCAGTCCCGTGTCGCGCAGGCGCTGGAGAGCCTTCCCGCTTGTCGTCAACACCAGAAGCTCGTTGTCACCGTCTTCAGGGGCTGAGTAGCGCAGAAAAACCGTACCGTGTGGCGCGGGAAACTCGGCCTTGAGCATCCAGCAGAGCTTGTGTCCTGGCGCAAGAGCTACCCGGCGCACGGGCGCAGGCAACGACGAAATGGCGGTAAGAGATTCTTTCATTTTGCCTACTTATTTGCGAGAGGGAAGTTCACACCACGCCCGTAGCGCACGGGGCGCTGGTCACGATTGCGCAGCTCCTTGGCAAGAGCGGGCACCCGCTGCTCGGCATAGGCCAGCAGAGAGATCACCTTGACCTGGCTCTCACTCGGGGCAGCTTTCCCACGAAGCCCTTCCAGCATCGCATAGGTCAGGATGCCGTGGCCCAGGGCTTTCACCTCGCTGGCGTACTGCTGACTGGTGGAGGCAGTGAGGATGTAGAGCCCCTGGGCGCGCGCAAGGAGTGCCAGCTGACGCTGCTCCTGTGCGCCGCTGGTTGAGCTCCCACTGAGCGCCGCACCGGACTTACAGGCATCGTAGACAATCAAGATACGTCGTGCCCCGATCTTGGAGATAAGAGTATCAAGCTGGTCACCACTGATGCCGTACTTTCGGACGTTGTTCTTATCGCGCATAAGACGCATCTCAGACGGCAAGAAATAGAAGCTCTGCGCGGCGTTCTCCACCTCGTCATCGGTGGCCTTTGCAGCGGCGGTCTCCCCGTGGCCCGCCAGGTAGATCACGACAATATCGCTGGGCTTCGACTCGGTTGCCAGTGCCTTAATCGCCGCTTCGATATTCTTTCCCGTGGCTTTTTCATCCAAAAGCGACGTCACTTTGACACCCGCAAAGAGCGTTTTTTGGCTCTCAAAGAACTGCCCAAATGCTTCTGCATCCGGGCGGGCGTACTCCAGGTTCATGGAAGCGTCTTCGTACTTGTTGATTCCCACGCTCAGCACCCGAAGTGTCGGCTTTACCGTGGCAGTTGCCGTGCTCACCAGCTTTAGCTCAGCGGGTTGACTCTCCAGATTTGTGCGGGAGTAGGCCACGGCGCGAAGCTTGTTCTCACCAGGCTCCAGCGCGATGGTAAAAGTGCTCGTCCGCGCACTCTGCACGACTCCGGCTCCTGCCAGGCTACTGTCGCCCCCGACAAGCCGCCCGTTGTGGTAGAGACGTAGCGCACGAACCCCGCCCCCATTCTGCTCCGTGGCCTTCACGGTGATCGTCACTTCGGCAGCACTGGTTGTGCTGGTCGTACTGGTTGGTGGGGCAACGAGCTGTACTTTGGGGGGCGCACCTTGGGCCAGTGCAGCCTCAGGTGAGAGTGGGTTTGCTCCCTCTTTGCCATCGAGAACCAGTTGCACGAGGCCGGGTCGGTAAAAACGCTCGGCGAACTGATCCAGACTATACGTCTTGGTGCCATTGGAGAAATAGACTTTCTCAATCGCGCCTTGCGAGCCGTCAAAGGCACCCTCGGGCGTGTTGGCCAGCCAGTCACCGCCCTCCAGCATCAAGAAACTAAGGCTGGTCTTGCCGCTCAGATCGCGTACTCGAAGACTGCCATCGTTTTGTGCCGTCAGCAGGTGCTTGCCGTCGGGCAGAAGCGCGGGGGCAAGCGCTCCCCCCTCGCGAACCCCCAGCCCATCGAGCTTGCTAAGCACTTGGTGGCGCTGTCCAGTGCTTGCATTCCACAGGCTCCACTCATCTTTACTGGCATCGAAGACCAGTGCGCGTGCGTCGCTGGGTGAGACGATAATATCCCTGAGGCCCGCTGTAAATAATGGCTCCCAGACGTGCGACATCTGTCCTGTGCTCACCTCGCGGCGCACCACCGTCGCTTGGTAATCTGAGGCATCGGAGTCTCTCTGGATCTCCACCGGGATCAGCGCGGCCTTCCCACCCTCAATAAAGACCGGGAGGGGATAGCTCATCTGGCGTATAGACTTTCCCTTCCACTGATTATCAAAATCTGGGGTCTGTGAGAGGCGAGTGCCACTCAGCGCATCGTAGGTTGCAAACGCTCGCATCCCCGAGTCGGTTTTAATGAGGGCAACAAGCTGGTTTCGGTCGTTAAATGCCGCCCTCGTCTCACCATCCAGCCCCGAAAGACGCGCACGCTCTCGTCCTGACTTGGCATCGAGCAGGTAGCCGAAGCAGTAAAGCGACGCTCCATCGGGGCTGAGTGCGAGCGAGGCGCGTGGAGTAAAGCCGGGCTTTAGGAACAGCGGCTCAGAGAGCGCGTTCTTCTCCAGATCCAGCCGTCGCAGCTCCGCGCGGTCGTACTGCGGGTTCCACGCTACCAGATAGATCGTCTTACCATCTGCCGTGTAAACCGCGTCCAAGAGCGCCGCGACATAATCCGTCCAGAACAGCGTCTGCCCGGTGCGAGGGTCCATAACTCGCAGGCTCCCCAGCCAGCCACCGACCCGATAGTAGGCCCCTTGCGACGTATTGACAAGCGCCGTCTTGCCGTCGGGCGCGACGAAGAAGATATTAGGGTTGTACGTCCAGCCGCGCAGCGAGTTTTCTGGAGTCAGCGAAGCGGCACTCCAGAGAGTCGCCCGGCCATCGCGCGCCACGGAAACGAGCTGCTTGCCATCCTGTCGAAATGCGACCGTGGTTAAATCATCCTTGACGAGTGGGGCAAAAAGAGGGCCGGTGGCCTGAGGCGCAGCATCTGCCACACTGTCTCCGACTCCCTCCACCACGATGCCGCGCACGGGGGCGGGCTTGGAGAGCGTCTCTTTTCCACTGAGAAAATCCACCAGCGCAAAGCGTGTTCCCAAGACGCGCACGAGGCTCTTGCCGTCCGGGGAGAAGCCCACAAAGCCACTCGCGATAGTGCGAATCACCTTCCCAGTGGCTTCTTCCACCACCACGCCTGCACCTTCTGTGTCCTCATCTGCTTTTTGTGCGCTGTCCTTGATGCCCAGTAGCTCCGCATTGAAGGCACTGACGAAGACATAACCGCTGGAGGAGTGGGCCTCCGCCGGTGCGTTCACAGGAATCGTGCCCAGCTTCTTTCCCGTCGCCGTGTCGTAGCGATCCGTCTGGCGTATCTTTTTTTCGTAGCCCCGCCGCACATAGTAGATGGCGAACTCTTTATCATCGGGGAGAAAATGGCCACTCGTGACCCCCGTCTGCTCGGTGAGCTTGATGGGCATTGCCCCCGTGGTAATATCGCAGACAAAGGCTTGGCCTACTCCGCGTGTGGTCACCAGCGCCCGCGTCTCATCGCCGGTGACATCCAGGTGATCCACTTCGGAGACGTATTGCAGGGCATCCAGGATCACGGAGGGAATCTGCCACTCCTTCAAGAGTTTCCCGCTCACCACATCCCAGAGCTGGAGCCTCCCGTATGGCTCATCATCCACCGTCCCATCGTCACTACGGAGCGCTTTTACCCCCATTCCACCCACGAGTAGGCGTCGGCTATCCTTCATCCAGTGGAGCACGCCCGCGCACGGCAGCTCGCGCGTCGTCCGGCCCGTG
>NZ_JANNYP010000506.1:0-3965 GCF_031410135.1 Armatimonas sp.
TTTAGGCGATCTAAGCAATTACCGTGTCGCGGAGGCGACCCCCGACTTCGCTACGGCGGAGCTTTTGCAAGGCTCCTGCCTCAATCTGGCGGGCACGCTCTCGCGAGAGGTGCAGTGCCTTGCCGACTTGCTCCAAGGTCATGGGCTGTTCTTGATCTTCCGAGAGGCCGTAGCGTAGGGAGAGAACTTCTTTCTCCCGGCTGCTCAAATGGTCGAGTGCCTTATTGATCTCATCGCGCAGGGCACGGCGGAAGATACGCGCCGAGGGGCTGGTGGCGTCTTCTGCGGGCAGCAGATCGCCCAGTCGAGTGGTGGAGTCGCCCGCAGGTGCATCTAGGCTCATCGGCTCGGGTGTCTCGGCTTCTAAGAGTGTCTCCACTTTATCCACCGGCAGGCTGATCTCGTGGGCGATCTCTTGCGGCGTGGGGACACGGTTGAAGCGCGTGGCCAGCATCTCACGGGTGCGCTTGATCTTGCCCAGGCTCTCGATGGCGTGCGAGGGGAGACGAATGGTGCGGCCCTGGTTCTCTACCGCACGGCCCAGTGCCTGGCGAATCCAGTGGGTGGCGTAGGTGGAGAAGCGGAAGCCACGGCGCCAGTCGTACTTGTCTACGGCGTGGATCAATCCAAGAGTGCCTTCCTGAATCAGGTCTTCCATGGCTATTCCACGGTTCTGGTACTTCTTGGCGATACTGGTCACAAGGCGCAGGTTGGCGTTGACCAGAATCTCACGGGCGCGCTCGCCCTGCTTACCGCCGCGCTCGACGCAGCGTGCGAGCCAGCGCTCTTGACGCGGTGTTAGAAGGGCCACACTGTTGGCACCCCCACGGTCGGCGACGAATGCCGTAAACGAAAACTCTTTCATCGGATCAAAGTTTTCATCTTGCTCGGGAGTGCTTTGCGCAACCTCCGACTCGGAGAGAGCCGTCGTTGGCGCCTCCGCCGTATCCAATTTTTGTTCGTGCATGGTATCCGGCGTTAGTGTAGTCATTTCTTTCTTATACCCAGTGGAGGTTCTATTTGAAACGCCTCCGGTCTTTGCTCCGACTTACGGAGACAGTACTATCTTACTATTTACGGCGTAAACCGCTGATAAGTTCCCTATCGTTTCTAACAGGAAACGCGCTAAACGGACGTTCTCCCCTTACTATTTTTATAGACGGTATAAACCTGCAAGAGGTTTCGCCCTATCCTATAATCCTTACAATCGTGGATCTACCGGCTCTGATTCCAGAGCAAGAACCGCAAAAGCACACTCATGAACCCGGCGCAAGGGCTCTCTGCGGATAAAACGCTCCAGCCCTTCGACTCCTAAGGCAAACTCCCGCAAGGCTAAGGAACGCTTGCCAGAGAGGCCCCGCTCCCGCAGACGCGAGAGGTTTTCCATGGCGGTGTACTCAGGGCCGTAGATAATCCGTAGATACTCACGCCCCCGTACTTTTACCGCAGGTTGGACACGTAAAGAAGTCGTCAAGTTCCGAACCGGTATAGATTCGCGAGTCTTGACAACTATTCCTTCTATACCCTCCTCTGTTTTTTTGTCCCACCACTGACTCAGTTCCTTCACTTGCGAAGGATCGCTTGGTGAAAGAGCCCGAAACTCGGTTGCGATAAAGCGTCCCGAGACCGCTGCAAGCCGTGCGAGGGTCTGCATGTGCCAGAGATGATCGTGCTCCAGTAACGTGCGTCCCTCAGCAGCCAGGAGCTGGAACGGAGCGAGTTTTACCCCTTCCAGACCACTTACCGGCCAACAGTAGCGTCGGTAGGCTTCTTGATACGCCGCGAGCTGGGTTTCTCTCTCTCGCAAGCGTTGTGCCAGAGCGCTACATCCGGCAATTTCACGCTCTGTTGCCTGCTCTGTCAGGTTGCGCGCAGCACTCAAGCTCACGGCCCCTGCCACCCCCACTGGTGCGTATTGCTTCTGTAACAGTCCCTGCGCTTTTGCGTTCCAGGGAAGTAGCTCACTGTCTAAAATCAGCCAGTCGGTTTCCAGCTCCTCCCAGAGCTTTGTCTCTGTGAGTGCCTCTCGTAGCTCCGAAAGCAGTGCCTCTGTCTGGGATTGGGTGTCAAAAAACGGACGACCGGTGCGGGTTAAGATCACCCCCGTCTCCCCACTCTCGGTTCCAAAGCGCTTCTGTGCCACGGCTTCGTCCCGGCAGACAATGACCACTGCGCGGCTGCCCATGTGCTTTTCCTGGCAGATGATCTCGTCGAAACCACTCTTGGCAAAGTAGGCGCAGGCCTCTTCCGGGCGCTCCAGATAGCCGTCGGCCTTACTCGTCTCGACGGGGCTCATGGTGGGAGGCAAGTACGCCAGCCAGCGGGGATGCACCGCAAAGCGTGAGATCACTTCAAGCGCTGCGGCGGCATTGCCCTCGGCAATGGTAATATTGCCGCCCAGGCGCGTCTCGATAATCCGTCGCCCTGTAAAGTCTGCCAGATTTAAGCCAACCCCCGTCGGAACCCACCCCGGCTCGTTCCTCGCCGACCCTCCCTGTGCCAAGGAGGGCGGGGGGGCGGGGTGCTCCGCATAGGTCGCTTTGGCTTCCACGCCGATAAGCTCGCGCTCGGGCCAGCGCAGAGCGGTGAGCTGCCCACCAAAGACACAGCCGGTGTCCAGGTTGATCGTGTTGCCGCGCCACTGTGCCTGCTCAATAGGCGTGTGTCCGTAGACCACGGCTGTCTTGCCGGAGTAGTCAGCGGCCCAGTCACGTCGAATAGGGAGGCCGCGCTCATCACGCTCGCCCGTGGGATCGCCGTAGAGGCAGAACTCCCGTACCACGCGGCTGGCCCGACCGATTAAGTCTTCGCGAATCCCGGCATGGGCGACGCACAGTGCGCCGTCTTCCAGCCAGAGATGTGAGACAAGGCTGTCCACAAATTTGATAAACTGCGCCTTGAACGCCTCGCGCTCGGCCTCGGGGAGGGCATTGATTTGCTCCAGCGACTGCTCCAGCCCGTGGTTGATCGTCACTTTTTTGCCCTCAAGCGCCCGCTTGAGCTTGTCGTCGTGGTTGCCTGGGACACACAGCGCACGTCCTGCCGCCACCGCATCCATCACCCAAGTTGCAACCTCGACCGACTTGGGCCCACGGTCTACCAGATCGCCCACAAAGACCAGGCGCCGGTTCTCGGGGTGCGCCCCGAATTCGTCGTAGCCCAGCTTGCCGATCAGCTCAGAGAGCTCGTCGTAGCAGCCGTGCACATCGCCAATAAAATCAAAAGGCCCATGCTCGCTACGTTTATCGGTCCAGAGTGGCACACGGGTCAGCTCCGTCGCCGCAATCGCTTCCTCGCCCTCAAGATGAAAGACATAGCGAAAGCCCTCTTTCTTGAGGAACTTTAGGCTCCGTTTCAGATCTTTCGTGTGGCGCTGCACGACATGTGGCCCAAAGTCCCGGTTCGGGCGGCCTTGATTGCGGGCGTGGCAAGTCTTCTCGGGCACGTCTAAGACAATCGCCACGGGAACTGCATGAAATTGATGGGCCAGGGCGAGTAGCGGCTTGCGGGCGTGTTCCTGCACATTGGTCGCGTCAATCACCGTCAGCTTGCGCCTTCGTAGCCGAATCCCCGCCAGGTAGTGCAGCGCCGCAAAGGCATCACCCGTCGCCTCTAAGCTGCCCTCGTCATCACAGACAACGCCGCGCAAGTAGTCCGACGAGAGCACTTCCGTCGGCAAAAAATGCGTTTTTGCGAAGGTGCTCTTTCCGCTGCCGCTCGCGCCGATAAGAACGACGAGCGCAAAATCTGGTAGGTCTACTTGCATAGGGGAAGTGGTATGATACCACAGTCGTCTCTGTTTTCGAAACATATCGGAAATAATTGGGTGCAGGACATTAAAGTGGTGAGGGGAGCCGATTTGCACTCACCGCCTAAAGTGGGCATCATGGCAGGATGACCGAGCAAACCAAACAGAGACTGCGAGAGCGATTTGAACAAATCCTGGCAGCACAATACAAAAAGGC
>NZ_JANNYP010000507.1:0-7351 GCF_031410135.1 Armatimonas sp.
TATGCTCGCCTCAGCAGAAGCGGCTACCTATTGTTGTTTACGAGTAACCACAGCCATGGTAAACCGTTCGGAATAGATTTTGGAAATCAAGCAAAAGCAATCTCGGACTTTAATGAGCAGATTGGCCATTCACGAGATTTAGTGCTGGTGCGAGTGGCAAAGAGTTTCGCTGACGATTCCCTTCAATCGGGGAAACGTACTGAAGTTGTGTTTGGTTTTCCAGATCTCGAAGATCCAGGACATACAGCAACGCCAGACTCCATCTTTCATCTGCGAACCTCTGATAAATATAATCTGGTTCCCAAAGATGGACTCCGTTTTCGTTATCTGACAAAGTATGCTGAGGAAAAGGGTCTATATTCTGCATCCCGACCCAAGATCATTGCCCTGTCTTCCAACAAGTTCGTGGTGCTTTGGGAATCCTGGACAATGGAGCGTGAAAATGATACCGTCAACGGCAAATATGATTCGACCTGGGCTATGGTGATCGACATGAATGGGAATGAGTTAGTCCCTGCGAAGAAGCTTAGTGGTACGGAATCTCTGCGCCTCAATAGTGGTGATGATGCCTTCCTCATGGACGGCAAAGCGGCATGGGTCAACGGCAATGGTAGTGCTTTGGTATTGCATACTGTTGATAGTCAACTAGGATATAAAGCGGTTCGCTTGCCTTAATCCAGTGTAATCCAGCGTTTTTCTTGACACTTTAGCCGCCGCCAAAACGGGGGTAGCCCCCGCTGGCAGACGGTACTATAACGACCAGAAAGAATAAAAAAAACTATCATGAAAACAACTCGAAGCTCGAAGAATGTCCTTCGGCTCACGCTTCTTTGCGGCCTAGCCGCCTCTCTCTCGATTGTTAGTGCCTGTGGCGGTGTTAGCCCCGTCCTGGGGACACACTGGACCTATGAGGGCGAGGAAGGGCCAAGACACTGGGCAGAGCTGGCACCCGATTTTGCACCGTGTTCGGACGGCCATATACAGTCGCCCATTGATCTGATCAAACCGACTCTTACCGACCTCACCAACCTCAAGTTCTTCTACCAGCCCAGCCGACTCAATGCCGTCAACAACGGCCACACGATCCAACAAACCTACGATGCGGGCAGCTACATCGAGCTTGACGGCGTGCGCTACGACCTGCTCCAGTTCCACTTTCACAGCCCCAGTGAGCACACGATCAATGGGCACTACGCCGAGGCGGAGGTGCATCTGGTGCACAAGAGCGCGGATGGGAAGCTCGCCGTGGTCGGAATTATGATCGAGAAAGGAGCGGAGAACGCGGCGATCAAGGTAATCTCGGATCGCTACAGCGACCTGGCACTCTCCGGCCCCATAGTGGCAAGTAGCGTCACCCTCAACGCGACCGCTCTGCTACCCACGGGCCAGAAGACCTTCCGCTACGAAGGCTCCCTCACCACGCCGCCCTGTACCGAGGGTGTCAAGTGGAACGTCATGGTAGATCCCATCCATATGTCGAGCGCACAGCTCGAAGGAATGAAGCATCTTCACGAGGCCAACAACCGCCCCCTTCAGTCGCTCAACGGACGGCCCCTGCTGGAAGACTCGACGCGCGCAAGAAAACGCAACGACTAACTCTCACGGATGGTTCTGCCTTCTCCGTCCTCGCGGAGCTAAAAACGCCTGAGTGAGAAAGCCCACGCCACTGAACAGGCACAGCGGCCCGAAGACCCAGCCACCGAGCGAGTAGAGCGTTCGGTGGTGGGTGCGCCCCACCGTCACTTTGAGCGTCTGGGGCTCGCCGTCTTTCACGTGGGCGAGCTCTACCCCGTTGGGTGCAACCGCGCTGGTTCCCCCCGCCACATCGGCGCGGGCGAGCCAGCGCCCGTTCTCCATCGCCCGCATCGCAAACAGCAGGCTGTGCTGCGCGTGCTGCACCGGCCCCCACTCCTCCGGGTCCATGTTGGGCACCAAAAAGACCTCCGCACCGTCTTGCACCAGCTTGCGATCTACCTCCGGGTAGTCGTTGTCAAAGCAGATTGGGACGCCAAGCCTCCCTAGCACTGTCGGAATCGCCTTGGCCGTCGTGCTCGCAATCCCATCGGTGATGAAGTGTACGGGGTGGTTCTTGGTGTGAATCCCCGCCAGCTCGCCATTGGGCTTCAGCACAAACGCGGCGTTCTCAAAGTCCTTCTCCCCCGTGCCCTTGCTCACATGCGCTCCAAAGATCAGGTAGGCATTGCTCTCTTTTGCAAGCGCTTGAAGCCGGGGCCAGTAGTTCTCAAACTTCAGCCTGCCTGCCACGCGCGGATCGGAATGAAACGCATGCTCGGGCCAGAGGATGATGTCCGGCCCTCCTACCCCAGCCCTTCCTCCCAATAGCGAGCCCTTCGGGTGGGAGGAAGGGAGACGGGAGGAAAGCTGGAAAAGCGTCTCCTCGTCGGTGGCTTGGACGAGAGTGACGGTCAAGGGGCGCTCTGGCGATGGTGCAGGCAGGCGCACCAGGCAGGCGATGGCCCAGAGAGTGGTGGCGATGATCAGAGCGCGGCCCTTGAGAGTTCCGAGAAAGAAGACTAAGAAGCTGATGCCGTAGACACCAAAGAGCGCGGCGAGAGGCGCGAACACGGGCCGCCCTGCAACGGCATAGCCCAGTGTGGGCCAGCCGAAGTTGAGGACAAACGGCTCCGCACGAAAGAACTCTAGCCCCACCCAGAGACTCGTAGCAATTACCCGAACCCATCCCTGGCCCTTCCCTCGAACCAACGACGGGTAGAGAGTGCAGAAGAGAATCGGGAAAAGAGCGAGGATCGCGCAGAGGGGTGCGACGGCGGATGCGAAGATATTCGAGAGCCAAAACAGTGTCGCACCGAGGTGGATTCCCGAGCAGAGCACACCAATATAAAATCCCTGCCGTAGTGTGGCACCATCCAAGGCTTTCAGCAGAGCGGCGACGGCCAGCGGCAGAAAGTACGGCAGGTGGTACGGAGGGAATGCGGCGGCAAGTAATACTCCCGAGAGAGCGCCAAAGAGCAGTCGTTGTGTAAGTGTCATGTGCGCCTTTCGTCCTCGGATTCTAGGGCATGTCGTCGTAAATACCAGGAATATGCCCCGCTTCGGCAAGCATTACCTGCATCTCCCGTGAGAGAAAGCGGGCATCCAGAATATAGCCATTGACCTGCACCATCCATGCAAGGCTATGGTGCTTTAAGCGTGATGGCAAGCAGTAGTCATAGGTATGATAGCTCTGCTTCAGTAGATCATTGATCTGGGTTGCTTTATTGCTCGATGTGCTCTTGCTCACTCCAAAAAGGATATTGATTTCCTCGGTTTTCATGTGAGGCGTCTGCGACTTATCCCCAAGGAAATTCAGCCGCCCTACTGCCTGCACAAGGGCGCATGCCCAGATTTTTTCCTGTCCTGAAGCCAGTGGTGAGGGACGCTTTCGTGAGAGCGCCGCGCACATCTTACGTATCATAAGAGCGTACTCTTCGTTTAGATGTCCTTGGCAAAAGGCATCCGTCAGTGCAGTAATGGCATCAAACTTGGGCTGTAGTGCTTTTGCAACTTTGAACTCTTCCATTATAAAACTCCATACAGTTTTAAGAGATTGGTTTCTCGCCGCTCTTACGAACAGGCCGTTTACGCTCACTACGTTTCTTGCGGCCCACAGAGGCGTATGCATCGGAGCTAGAGCCGTACTGCACCATCACTTCATCGCGGATTCCTATACCAATCTCATGAAACTCGACGCCTGAGCTACGCTCTTCATCGAGAGCTGCGGCAAGCTCGGCCTTTGCACGAAGAACGCGGGTGCGAGCGTTGTCGTTGCGAAGCTGGGCGGCATCGGCACTAGCAACGGAGTATTTATTGTTGCGCGGAGCATAGTCGGAGAGCGCTTTGGCAGCGATCAGGGTATCACGATCCGCTTGTAGCTGAGCGGGGGTCACTCGTTTTTGCATAAGAAACATTCCTTTCACCCTGCTCAAAGTTTTGCAAGCAGAGCTGTTTTTTTAGAGAGTAAAAATATCTTTTGTGTTTCAAAATTTTATGGATTCACAAACTAAAGAATCGTGTTGTAGAGCGATGCAAAAGGATTTCACTTATTTGCAATTTTAATTGCAGGCACTCTGAAAAGAAGATGCTCTTTGCTATTGGCTTTCGTACTGGTCAACATGCTTTTGCCACTCCAAGAAATCTTTTGGGTAGTCAAGACTATTGCTCTCAAACCAAGTATTAATCATCAGCGCATCGTAGCCAAGGCCACCTCGCCCCATGAATGTCTTCTCAAATCCCGCAAAAGACATTTCCTCACGGACAGCCAAGAGATAGTGCCGCGCTCCGACATTGTCATCGGGGCAGATTTCTAAGAGATACTTAAAGAGGGAGACAGCATTTGCTGTATCTAGCTCTTTCCAAGAAGCAATGGCTTCGTTAAGAATTGCACGAAGAAGATGCCGGTTCTCTAAGTAACTCCAAGACACGTTTTTAATCAATGAGTTGGATTTAATCCGTCCCAGAGCGCGAGTACAGGCTTCTTTTTGCAGCTTCCGACCAGGTTTTCCTCCTATCATATCCCCAAGCGCACCGTAGCTATCGTAAAAATCAGGATCTTTTGCGATGAGTACTTGAAGATCTGAGACAAGCCGTGCTGGGAACGAGTTGTTTTTCGATTTATTCATCACCTCATAAAACTCATGCATCGCACTGCGCTCTGCATCGTAGAAGTTCCCTTCTTCATCGACAGATGCGATACCATCAAGAGGAGTCTCGCCTTTCATTTGAGACATCAAGGCCATCATCTGGTCAAGAAGACCCTCTAGCCCCTCTTCGTGAGGCTTATTTTTCTTTGTCAGATACTGCACAATCGGTACATTGCTTGCCTGCATGGTCTGCTTGAGCGCATTGACACGAGTATTGACTCCCCCCACGCTGACACCAAAAAAATAGGCAATCTCCGTTGCCGGAACATAGGGCTTGCTATCTTTATAAAAAAGATCGTTGAGGCTGGCAATCGTATGCACCACGGCAGCAGCACTTACCTCCGGCTTGCCTCGTAGCAGCGCCTCGGGATCGTGCTTTGCCCAGGTATCGAGGAGCTTCAAGCAGAGCTTCTGACACTCCTTGTTGAGGTAGGTCTCACAAAACGCGATAATCTTTCCTGAGAGATGGTTCTGGGCGATTACCACCCGAGGATCTACTTGCTTTGTTTTTCTTGCCATAACTTCCTATCCCAGTGTCACGGACTCACGCACCACGCCCGCTCGCTCGTGGCGAGCCGTGAGCGTGATCTCGGTTCCTGAGGCGGCCTTGATGATCCACTCGGCCTTTGCTCGATCCTCGGTCGTATCGGCGCTATAGCCCCCGTTGGCGGGCGGCTTGTAGCAGAAGCCTTCTACTTGCCCAATCTCCATACGCTCTTTCCCGGTAACAAGGCTCGCGCCCTCCGGAAGCGTGATCTCGGCAACGACGGCGCGGGCGTACTTGCGCTCCAGGGCTTTCTTGGTCACGTAGCTCGGAAGCCAGCCGGTGTTCTTCACCACCAGGCGCACGTGCCAGGTGTCCTCGCCCAGGAACGCCACATCAAGCTGGTGGAGCGTGAGGCGCGGTGTGGTGAGTGCTTGCCAGAGCAGCCAGTCCGAGAACGGCGCGATCTCTTTCTCTAAAAACTGCGGCGGCGGGTTGCGGAAGCTGTAGAGCATGTCCCAGCCGCCGATCTCCACGGCTCCTAAGTCCGGGTGCTCAAACGGCGTCCAGTCGTAGTAGCCCTTGCCTTCGAGCTGGGTATCGGCCCACTGCAGGAGCTTTCGGTCGTCTTCCAGATCGTGGTTGCGGCCCCAGGTGGTGTACTTAAACGCGCCTTGTTTGGTCTTGTCATCAAAGCCCTCGGTGATTCCCGCCTGGCGCTGCGGACTCCAGATCTCGGTCGTCCAGGCAAAGATTCCTAGATGCTCGTAGCACCAGTCATCGAAGACCCCCGTGATCACTTCCTTCGGGTGGTACTTAAAGTCGTGGTAGACCGAGACCGCCGGGTAGCCCGTGAGCTCGGTGCCCTTCTTGCCAATCGTCTGGTACGTCCACAGATCCTCCGCCGGAAAGCTATCATCATTCTGCGTTCCATAAGGCCGCAACAAAACCCCACTATACGTATGAAACGTCACTGCGTGGCAGATATTCTTGTGGCCGGTGATAAAGGCAACCAGCGCCCGCGCCTCGGGCTCACTTGTCGGATAGGGCCCCGCGCCATGCTGCTCGCTCTCGGTGCGCCAGTGGCCGGGGAAGTTGCGGTTGAGATCAAGCCCCTCTTTATTGCCATGCACCTTGAGCGAGATGCCATCGTAGTTTTTGTAGAAACCCTCGGGCAGGATGCGGTAGTACTCTCCGCCGGTCTCGGTCGGGTCGCGGCGGATCATCAGGCGCGGGTCTACCGCGTCTTTCTTCCAGGGGCCGTCAGCATCTTGAATGCGCATCTGCAAGGCAAGGCCATCGCCATTCACGTCCTCGCGCTTGACTCCCTCCAGCGCCTCTTCATCAAAGGGATAGGGCCGCGTGGACGAGCGAATCGAGCGCCCGGTGGTGAGATAGAGCTCCGCGCCATCAGGATTCACTCTTGGAACCAGGTAGAAAGCGCGAGTGTCCAGCGCCCGTGTGATCTCGGCATCCGTCCCGTAGCCCAACACCAGCTTCTCCAATAAATACGTCAGCGCCGTCGTCGGTGAGACTTCCGTGGCGTGGATATTGGCATCGCCCCAGACAGCAGGCTTCTCAGTATCCGGCCCCGTCGCGACGTTCGTGACAATGGCGCACCAGATATCGCGCCCCTCAAAGCTCTTGCCAATGCTCTCGATCTTCACGAGACTAGGAAACGCCGCAGCGACGGCTTGCAACCCTGCGGTCAGCTCGTCGTGCTGAATATAGCGATTAAACGGAAAAAACTGTGACATTACTTCACTCCTGAATCCGGTACGTAAGACTTCCACCGGTCTGTCTTATGATCTAGGACTTTATTTTTCTCTCGGTGAAGCACCAAGAGATCAAAAACGTAAGGAACCACAAAAACCAGAGCCCAAGGCTGGTAGCCCTCTCCCTGTTTAAAAAAACCAGCAGGTGTCCATTCCTCGCGACAGTAAAAAACTCCCGCTTTATCTGTGTGTCCATCACCGTCGGTGAGCTGGTAACTTCCTGCTATTGAAAAAACCAGGTAGCTTCCCAGATACAGAGCTACGGCATATTTTAGCAAAGAACGACGCCGAACCAACAGGTAAAGAAATGCCAGCCCCACAAGGATCAAATAGAGGAGGCTGAGCGGTGTTACCATGTTCGTTACGCCAATCCAAATGCCGATTTTAGAACGGTGATGCTCTTGGGAACTGCGGTGGCGGGATCTTCCTTG
>NZ_JANNYP010000508.1:0-1976 GCF_031410135.1 Armatimonas sp.
AGGCGCACATCGGTAGCGATCTGATCATTGCGGGAGCGCGCCGTGTGGAGCTTGCCCGCGACATCTTTGCCCAGGCGCTCAAAGAGCATAGTCTCGATGGCAGAGTGAATGTCCTCAGCCTCGGGCGGCAGGCTCGCCGCGCCGCTCTCCAAATCCACGTAGAGTAGCTCTAAACCTGCGACGATCTTCGCCGCATCAACCTCAGGGACAATGCCCTGCCTACCCAGCATCTTCGCATGCGCGATGCTGCCGGTGATGTCCTCGCGCCAGAGCCGCTGGTCAAAAGGAAGTGACTGATTAAATTTCCAGACGAGAGCATCGGTCGTGCCCTCGAATCGTCCGCCCCAGAGTGCCATATCGGGGTCATGGTACCACGGCGGCCCTCATCCCCCCGGCCCCCTTCTCCCACTAAGGTGCCCTTGGGGGGGGATATGGGGTATTTAAAGCGACTCGCTGATACGGCAAGACCCATGAATGGGCCTATAGGGTTGCGTTATTTGTTGCCGCAGTCAGATCCATGTTGCCGCCAAGGACTGAGGGGGCTGTAGTAGTCAGGGATCGCGATTACGATAGGCTCTAGTTTGAGCACTAGGATTTTCTGCATGGACTTGTGAGATATGGCTCTTTGTAGATTTGCACCACAGATAGCGACAGCAATTCCCAATAATGTAGCGAGAGTTTTTGTTCGATGTTTCAATGCGTTCTCATCCACTCGTACCAGGAAGTAGGCACACTCTCTTTAGGATTAGCTTGTCCCCAGAAAACCCATGGGGAGCTCAATAAGTTCAAAGCACCGAAGATACCAAATACGACAAGAATTATTCTTGCGAGTCGTTTCATTCTCTAGCTCCCGACTGTTTAAGGAGTGTTACCAGATTAGGCCGTATAAATCGAGCCAGCGTGAGAGCGGTTGCTCCAGCATCGGTTCTATGATTGGGATCGCTGCCATGGTCGAGAAGAAGACGAATAAGACGTGGATTCCCATTTTCGACAGCCACCATCAAAGGAGTTCTGCCTTGCTCAAAGGTGATATTCGGGTTCGCTTTGTCCTTCAGAAGAGCACGGACAGTATCTTCATTACTCTCATAGCAAGCCAGAAAGAGTAAAGGTATTCCTTCACGTTCAGGAGGCGAGGTGCCAACCAGTAGCGCATTGATCCTCTCTTTCAGGCCAGGTTCGTCCCCTGTGTAGCGAAAGTTGGGATTGGCTCCGCGTGCGAGAAGTGCTTCAATTTCCTGCGTATCCTCGGAAGCCTGGATGGCATGTGCTAGTCGGCGATTTATAGCATCCGGGCTATTGGTTACCATCCACCAAGACCCGAAAGAAAATAAAGCGATTATCCCACACACAATTTTGAAGCGAGTCTTCATAGTCCTCCTCCACCGCAATAAAGGTTATACGCCGCTTCTCATGGATCTGCCAGATCTTAGGCCATGGTCTCCAGCATCTCCAGTGTGACTGCGGAGCGGAGGGGCTTGTTTTGCGCCCAGCTCGCAAACTCGTCCAGACACCAGTCGGCCATGCGGCGTACTTCGTTGCCGTTAGAGCCTGCGAGATGCGTGCTGAGACGAACATTGGGTAGCTCCCAGAGCGGTGAGTCGGGGGGGACGGGCTCGGGCCAGGTGACATCGAGCAGCGCCGTTAGATCAGGGCGGGCACGGAGAACGTCGGCAAGCTCGCTCTCGACCACGGTCAGCCCACGCCCGGTGTTGATAAAAGTCGCGCCGGAGCGAAGCTGGGCAAAGTGCGCGGCATTGAGCATCTGGGCCGTCTGTGGGTTGTTGGCCAGGTGGTTGGAGACGACAATCCCACGTGCGAAGGCTTCATCAAGGCCCACTTTCTCGACTCCCAGCGCCCGCGCCGCATCCTCGCTCAGAAACGGATCGAAGACCAGGATGTGCAAGGAGAAGGGCTTCAGATGCTGGATCACCTCACGACCAACGGCACCTGCACCGAGGAGCGCCACGGTCTCGCCG
>NZ_JANNYP010000509.1:0-15664 GCF_031410135.1 Armatimonas sp.
CTCCGAGAAAATCAGTGCCTATAAAGTCGAGGCGCAGCAGATCTATGATGCCCTCGCCGAGTTTTCCCCTGAGCTTGGGGTGCGGCTGGCTCAAAAAATCGCAACCTACCCGCCTATGGCACCGCCTTGATCAGCCGTGCGATTGCCTGAAGCCCCTCAATCACGGATTTTTGGTCTGTAAAGCGCGATGCGGCGCTCTCAAGCTCCTGGCCGATCTGTGCAACGCGGTATTGTAGTGCCGCCAGCTCCTGGGCCTGGTGCTGCGCTCGAATCTCTTGTGTCTGCGCCTCCTGCTCATGCGTCTCCCAGCTGTGTGCCAGCTCGCTCTCCAGTGTGGCTACCCGGTTACGAAGCTCCTCGACATCGTGGCGCGGGTAGGTGGTCTCTTCCGTCAGACGGGTAAGACGCTCTCGGAGATAGCTGTAGCCCGCGACTGCCGGACGAAAGAGCGTGGCGATAAGATAGAAGCCCGCGAACCAGTAGCCCACAGCTCGGTGCGTAAAGAAGGCGACACTCGCGATAATCAGTGCGGAAACAAGATGCGAGCCAATCGCAACTGCCAGCAGGCGACGGCGTAGAACCGTGATGTACTGCTCCCGTCCCGCTTCCAGCACGATCCCACGCTCCCGTGCCCGCTGCTGCTCAAAGGCGGCAATATGGGCCTGAAAGAAGAGATCCCAGGGAGCTTTGAGCAGCACGAGGAGCCACAGAAGGCTCAGACTGCCCATCACCCAGTCTAGTAAGCGCCCCTCGACAATGCTCTCGCGCACGAGGCCATCGAGCCCTAGGAGCCGGGTAGCCAGAGTCAGCAGGCCAAGTGTCACCCCGACCCCGATCAGGGAACCGATACTTTTCATGCTCCCAGTTTATGGGCTAGGCTGTCTCGCTGGCAGAGCAGAAAGTCCCGTTTTCCCGCAGAGAGAGGCCCTAGTTGGGCTAGGACTATGTCTCACTCAAAAGCTGATCGAGCTCGGTGTCCGTGAGAGTGGCGAACTGGGAGAGAAAGGTATCGCGCTCTTTTCGGTACTCTAGGCCGCGCTCTCGGCGCATCTTGGCCTGAATATAGCGCGCTTTATCATCACGGGTGCGGCAGATAAGCTTAGGGACGGCACGAGGGCGGCCATTTTGTACGTTCTCCAGCGCGACAAATGTAAAGTGGCACGTGTTGGTGTGGCGCTGGCTTCCTGTGGTGACCTCTTCGGCATGGAGCGTGATCTCGATCTCCATCGAAGTGCGGCCCACGTAGACCACCCGAGCCGTGATGTGTAGGAGCTCACCGACATGGATGGGCTCATGAAAGTCAATGCGATCCACCGCGGCAGTGACGGCAACGCCGCCACAGTAGCGTGCCGCACAGACATAGGCGATCTCATCCACGAGCTTCATGACCTGGCCTCCATGGACATTGCCAAAGTGGTTCGCATCGGTCGCGTTCATAAAGATCGCGCTACGAACCTCGGTCTCATCTGCATTTTTAGACTCTAAACTCACCCCGTTATTATACGGGGGAAAAGCAATTTTAGGAATGCTCTTGTGAGAGCTTGCCGAGAAGCCGAACTAAGGAGAGACAGATATTTTTATCAGGATGGTTTTATGAAGCTTAATGCCTTGGTGGTAGATGACTCTCGGGTGATGCGTAGCGTGGTGATGCAAGCGCTGACTAAGTCTGGAATGGCGGAGTTCCAATTTTCCGAAGCGGAAGATGGAGTGGATGCCCTAGAGAGCGTTTCCTTCCAGAGCATTGATATCGCTTTTGTGGACTGGAACATGCCCAAGATGACCGGTATTGAGTTTGTGGCAAAGCTGCGCGCCAAAGAGAAGAGCTACCATATCCCGGTCATTATGGTGACTAGTGAGAAAGCTGTTGGTAAGGTTCAGGATGCCCTAGATCGAGCGGGGGCTGATGCGTATGTGACCAAGCCTTTTACGCAAGATGATCTTGTGCGACAAGTTCAGCCACTGCTTGAGCGCATTAGCGCAAAGCGGGCTCCTCAAGTCGGCGCAAAGACGGGCGGCTTCTTTAGTAAGCTAATGGGGAGCAAGTCCGCCTAAAAGCACTAAAAGTGCCCAGCAGCAAGGTTAAAATCCCATGACGAATTTCCATAGCGCGGCTTCGATGTCGAGTATTATTGATCCCTCCTTGGTCGAGGCGGTACACGAGGCTTTTGCACAAACGATTGCGATGTTTGCAGGGGCAGAGCTTACTCCAAAGCCTGTTGACGAGATTGACAGGCTCTGTGACAGTATTTGTGGGACGATCTCGTTTGTGGGGGATCGAAACTTCTCGGCCATGATCTGCTGCTCACGCGAGTCCGCCGCAGAGCTTTCTATGGCAATGGCAGGCTTCGAGATTGACTACGATAGCGCGGACATGGGCGATGCGATTGGGGAAGTGGTCAATATCGTCGCCGGGGATATCGTCGCGCGGATGGAAACAGTGGGATTTGAGGTCGCGATGTCGCTGCCGACGGTCTTTCGTGGCCATGATATCGAGCGCGTCGTGGCCCATAACACTCTCTCTAGCTGCGCCGTCTACGATCTCTCTCAGAGTCAGTTCTGGGTTGAGATTGTTACCGGCCAAGCAGCATCACCGCACCACAACCTGGAGGTTTGCCCCGCATGTGGACGATAGACGAAACAATCCCTAAGACACTCCGTAGCCTGGAGATGCGCTTGGCAAGCTTTTCGATTGGTGACAACGACGAGCTTGCGGCGATTGGGGCGGGCCTAGAAGAGATTCTCACAAGCCTTCCCGAAGAGCTGCCGCGCCCCGCCGAGCTTCTGATGCTTTGTCTGGAGACCTTACAAGAAGTCTACACGGAGAGCGTGGGCGATCCCCCAGCTGCCATTCAAGCGGCACGCCGCGCGATCGGGGCTCTGGAGCGCTACTTCCGCTCGGGGAAGTACGCCAGTACCGAGCCGCTCAATATCGCCGGGATGACCGTCTGGGTGGCGCTGGGACGCACTCCCGGAGACTTACCTTGGGCCAGTGAAGTACCCGAGGCCAGCTGGCCTGGTGAGACGAAGCTAACCCTGAGTGTCGCTGCCGACGCGAAAGAGAGTGCCCCGGAAGAAAGCGCACCTCGCGAAGCCGAGAGCGTGAGCCTCCGTCTGGTGAACACTGAGGAACCGCAGGAAGATGTCAAGTCTGCCGCTCCCACATCCTCCCTGATAGACGAGGAGGGGATTGTTCAGGAATTTCTGGTGGAGAGCTACGAAAACCTGGATCGCTTGGACTTAGACCTACTCGCTCTGGAGAAAGACCCCAACGACCGGGAGACGATCTCCAGTATTTTCCGCACGATCCATACGATCAAGGGAACTTGTGGCTTTCTGGGCTTCTCTCGCCTAGAGTCACTGAGCCACGCGGGTGAGAATCTCCTGAGCATGCTCCGCACGGGGGAGCTAAGTCTAACACCGCCTTGCACCGATGCCTTGCTCGCGATGGTGGATGCGATCCGCCAGATTTTGGGGACGATTGAGACCACAGGTAACGAAGGCACTGCCGACTACACCGCCCTCACCGAGACCCTGCATCAGCTTCAAGAGCAGCCCGACGGCGAGCATATCGCCGCACCTAAACCTACATCTACACCTGCTCCCGTTGCGGAAAGTATCCCGCCCACACTCACACCGACGGTCTCTGTACCTCACTACGAAGAGCATGAGACAGATGCTACAATCTCAGTGGTGTCCTCAGAGGATCATACACCTATTCATGGCCGCCTGGGGGATGTGCTGATCAACCAGGGCTACATTCAGGTTGGTGATCTCACACGGGCGCTTCGTGAGCAAGAGGCAGGCGACCAGCGGCGCTTGGGAGAAATTCTTACCTCCATGGGGCTTGTCACCAATGACATTGTCGAGCGAGCGATTCATGCGATTGGCGGAGCCCCGAGCAGCGCACAGGGGGCCGTCGGCGATGCTAGCATTCGTGTGGATGTGGCCTTACTAGATAGCTTGATGAACCTTGTTGGAGAGCTGGTACTGACCCGAAATCAGATCGTTCAGCTTCTCCAAGCCCAGGGGGGGCAGTCCGATCCTGCGATTATCACGACAGCACAACGTCTCAACTTAATTACCTCAGAGCTACAAGAAGGGGTCATGAAGACCCGGATGCAGCCGATTGGCAATGTCTGGAATAAGTTTCCCCGCGTGGTCCGTGATCTGGCCCTTTCGTGTGGAAAGCAAGTCCGCCTTGAGATGGAAGGCCGTGAGACGGACTTAGACAAGACTCTGATTGAGGCCATTAAAGACCCCCTGACCCACTTAATCCGCAACTCGGTAGACCACGGTATCGAGCGGCCTGAGGTGCGTGTCGCCTCAGGTAAGCCTGCCGAGGGGCTGCTCCTCCTGCGGGCCTACCACGAAGGGGGCCAGGTCAATATCGAGATCCGGGACGATGGCGGTGGAATTGACACGGGACGAATCAAAGCCAAGGCACTGGAGCGTGGCTTTATCACCTCGGATCAAGCCGCTCGTATGAGTGACTGGGAGGCACTCCAACTCATCTTCCTCCCCGGCTTCTCCACGGCAGCAGCGGTGACCAATGTCTCCGGGCGCGGTGTGGGAATGGATGTGGTCAAGACCAATATCGAGAAAATTGGAGGCACGATTGATATCCAGAGCCAGAAGAAGAAGGGCACAACGATCAAGGTCAAGATCCCACTTACTCTGGCCATTGTCCCCGCGCTGATGGTTTGCTCGGGTGAGGAGCGCTACGCGATTCCACAGGTGAGCCTGCTGGAATTAGTTCGGCTCCCCTCCGCGCATGCGGGAATTGAGCGCATTCAGGGCATACCGGTCTACCGGCTCCGTGGAAAGCTTCTACCCTTGCTGTTTCTGGATCAGGAACTCAAGCAGCGCACAGAGCCCGACGAAGACCGGGTGCTCAATATCGTGGTTTTGCAGGCCAATGACCAGCAGTTTGGGCTGGTCGTAGACAGCATCACCGACTCCGAGGAGATCGTGGTCAAGCCGCTAAGCAAGCACCTGAAGAGTGCACAGCTCTTTGCCGGTGCCACGATCATGGGAGATGGCCGCGTGGCGCTGATTCTGGATGTGGTGGCACTAGCTGGGTGTGCCAACCTGGTTGCCGATGCCCACCGAAGCCGGGGTATTGTGGAGGTTCCCGAGACATCTCTTAGTGAGCGTGTCCAGACACTGTTACTCTTCCAGATCGGGCGAAATGGGCGCATGGCGATCCCACTCTCTGCCGTAGCTCGCTTGGAGGAGTTCCCCCGCAACTTGGTAGAGGAAGTAGGGCGGCATACCGTGGTGCAGTACCGAGGGCGGATCATGCCGCTTTTGCACCTGATGAACTATGTCACTGTTACTGAGGGCCTCTCCTCCGAGCTTCGTCAGATGCCATTACAAGTGGTTGTGATTGGGGAAGAAGCCACAAGTGTGGGGATGGTGGTGGACAGTATCGTAGATATTGTTGAGGAAGTCGTCAATCTTGAAGGGCAAGCTCCCGATGGCCCCGTGCTGGGAACAATGGTGATTCAGGGACGGGTCACGCAGATTTTAGATGTACCAGTGCTCCTAGAGGCACTGCAAGAGGAAAACTATGGAAACGCCGCACAGGTTCTGCACCTTCTCTCTGGGAGGATATCTCTTCGGGGTGACACTGATTCAGGTGCAAGAGGTTCTTCGTCCTCAGCCGATGACGAAAGTGCCGCTGGCTTCGGAGACTATCGCGGGGCTGATCAATCTCCGGGGGCAGATCGTCACCGCGATAGATCTACGAAAGCTGCTGCTCCTCGGCGAGCGGCCTGAGGATAAGCCCGCGATGAACATTATTCTTCGTAACGAAGATGGGCTGGTGAGCCTGCTGGTGGACGAGATAGGGGATGTCCTGGAGATGCCCTATGGTGAGTGCGAGCGCCCCCCCGAGACACTTCAGGGACGCGTCCGCGAGTGCATTGACGGTGTCTATAAGCTCCCCAATCGCCTACTGTTAGTGCTCAATAGTGCCCAAGTAACGGGCAGCCATGCAGTGGCTGCCTAAGGCGTTTTGAGGAACCATGTGGGGGCTTAAAACACTAGCAAAAACGGCTGGGACAGAAATGAGGATACTGTAATGAACTGGACCATAAAAAAGAAAACACAAGCGATCTGTATGGCGGGCGTGATAGTCGCTGTCGGGATCACTCTTTATGCCACACGGCTAATGGGGGCCGTGCGTGATGAGCTGATAAGTGGGCAGGTAGTGACAGCGGGGATCCGCAACCATATGCAAGCCGACATGATGCACGATGCCTTACGTGCTGATGTACTTTCGCTGCTACTCTCCAAAGAGATGGATGCCCGCAAAGCCGCGCGCAAGGATCTCTCGGAGCATGCGGACATACTGCGAGCTGCGATTGAGGAGAATGAAAAACTGCCTCTGAGTGCGACGGCTCGTGAGCGTCTGAATGGTGTGCTAGCTCCTCTGGAGAAGTATGTTCTGACTGCGGGAGCGATCGGGGATCTTTCGCTGGATAATCAGCAGGCAGCGAGCAACCAGTTGCCTGCCTTCAAGAAGCTCTTTGACGAGCTGGAAGTCCAAATGGAGAAGGTTAGTGAGGCGCTAGAAGCGGATGGCAAAGCTACCAAAGAGAATGGCATAGTTGCCTTATCTAGCCTTAGTACCAAGCTGAATGTACTCACGGGAATGGCCTTGCTTGCTGCCTTTGGAGCCTTATTTCTCCTGGCGAAGAGCGTTCTTCAACCCCTGCAGGTGCTGATCAAGTACTTCAAGACCATGTCGGAGGGGGGAAGTGTCTCGGAACAGATGGACGAGGCGCACCAGGGAGAGATGGGCGAGGTCGCGCACTGGTTTAACCGCGTCATGGATCGCCGTCAAGCAGAATACGCGGAGCAAGAGAAAAAAGATGCGGACACGCGCGGTCAGCTGCAGGCCATCCATAAGAGCCAGTGTGTCGTGGAGTTTGACCTTGAGGGCAATGTTCAGACCGCCAATGCAAGCTTTCTGGCTCTGGTAGACTACAGCCTCGCCGAGATCGTGGGGCGGCACCATCGCCTCTTTGTACTCCTTGAAGAGCAGAGTAGTAGCGCCTACCGCCAGTTCTGGCAGGATCTTGCCCAAGGAAAGTCCCTTATGGGAGAGTTCAAGCGGGTAGATAAGAATGGGAGAGCAGGGTGGATACAGGCCATCTACACCCCGATTCTCGACCCACAGAGTAAGCCCTATAAAATTGTCGAGTTTGCGACGGATATTACGGCTCGCAAAGTTGAGGAGCTAAACAATGGCCGTAAGCTAGAGCAGATCAATCAGACACAGCTTGTACTGGAGTTTACCCCCGAGGGGATTATTACAAAAGTCAATGAGAGCTTCTTGGCAATGATTGGCTACTCGGCAGTAGAACTGGTGGGCAGACACCACCGTACACTCGTCTGCACGAAGCACCACTCGATTGAGGAGTACCGCCAGTTCTGGGACGATCTCACGGCGGGGCGCTATGTTACGGCGGAGCACAAGTACATCGCCAAAGGGGAGAAAGAGCGCTGGCTTCAGACAACCTATAACCCGGTATTGAATGCCAATGGCCAGCTCCAGAGTGTGTTTCTCTCCGCGACCAATATGACGCAGCGCAAGCGTACGGAGGCCAGTCTCACAGCGACCCTGGCTGCCGTCAGCCAGAGCGCCGATGCACTGCTGATGGCCTCCGACGAGCTAACGTGCATTAGCCAGAACATGGGCACATCGTCCGAGCAGACCGCGATCCAGTCCGCCGTCGTTGCCAGAGCTTCTGAGGAAGTTCACCAGAATGTCGCGACGGTTGCGGCAGGTGCCGAGGAGACCGGCGTGGCAGTTCGAGAAGTGGCACGCAATGCCGCAGACGCGGCCATGGTGGCAAGTCAAGCCGTGACGGTCGCGGATCAAGTGAGCCAGACGGTGGCAAAGCTAGGGGCCAGTAGCCAGGAGATTGGCGCCGTGCTCAAGACCATCACGTCTATCGCCGAGCAAACCAACCTTCTGGCGCTGAATGCAGCCATCGAGGCTGCTAGAGCCGGAGGGGCGGGCAAGGGCTTTGCCGTCGTGGCCAACGAGGTTAAAGAGCTTGCGAAAGAGACCGCAGGAGCCACCGAAGACATCAGTCGCAAGATCGAAGCGATCCAGCAAGACACCGTGGCAGCAGTTGCAGCCATTAGTGAGATCGAGGATATTATCCGCCAGATTCACGGCTTTCAGAACACGATTGCCAGCGCCGTTGAGGAGCAGTCCGCCACAATGTGCGAGATCAGTCGTACGATTGAGGAAGCGGCACGGGGAACCAGTGAGATTGCCTCCAATATGAGTGGGGTTGCGCAAGGAGCGCAGGCAACCGCCACGGGTGCCAGCCAGACCCAGGTCGCGGCCAGCCAGCTTGCCCAGATGGCCAGTGATCTGACGGAGCTGACGCACAATTTCTACAATGATGAGGAAGAGACCACGAGCACGGTAGTGTGCAATTACTTCCGTACTGCAGAGAACTCTCCCAAGAACCATCGCGAATTAGCTACACACTAAGCATTTAAGAAAAAATAATGAAGCTTATTTCTGTTACCGCTGTTCGCAACAAGTTACTATTGATTGTTGGAGCATTTTTGGGAAGCTTTATTCTCTTCGGAGGAGTTTCCTGGTGGTCTATTCACAATGTTCGCATTGGTGGCCCTTACTACAACCAGATAGTGCAGTCAAAAGACCTGATTGCTGATGTTCTGCCGCCACCAGAGTATCTCATTGAGAGCTATCTGGTAGCTCTCCAGCTCAAGGATGCCTCAAGCTCTGCGGAGCGGCAGGGGCTACTCGAGAGCCTGAAAAAGCTTCGCGCCGACTATGATACGCGCCATGCGTTCTGGCAGAAGGATCTCCCTGAGGGAAGCAGTGTGCGCACTGCACTTCTGGAGAAATCCCACGGGGCCGCTCTGCGCTTTTTTGAGGTGCTGGATCGTGAGTACCTTCCGGCGGTTGTGCGGGGTGATACTGCACGCCTTAATGTACTGGCGGGTACGACGCTCAAGTCTGCCTATAGTGAGCACCGCAGTGCTGTAGATAATGTGGTTAACCTGGCAAACCAGCGCTACCAGACGGATGAAACTGCGGCCCAAGCAATGGTGCATCTTGCAGGGCTCGCCCTTGTGGTACTAAGTCTGGTGATGCTTGTCGTTACCGGGGCTCTTGTCTGGTGGGTAAGCCGTGGGATTGTCAAGGATGTCACGTGTCAGACTCAGGACTTAGAGCGTGCTCGCACGGAGCTTCAGGGTGTTTTTATTCGTCTGAGCGAGGTTGCCGCGCAGGTGAAGCAGGATGCGGATATCGTCGCGTCCAGTGGGCTTCACTTGGGCTCTGCCGTGACAGGTACCCAGGATGCCATGAACACGGTGACCCACTTAATGGGAGGTGTCTCCGAGGCGGTGGCGCTTGGGGCGGATCTAAGTGATCGGGTTGCGGCCAGTACATCCCAGCAAGACGGTTGCACCCGCGAGGCCATGTCTGCGCTGGAGGGAATGCTCGCCGCGATCACGCGGGTCAGCGATGGCCGTGTGCGTCAGCAGACCATGGCTCAAGAAGTGGGACAGGAAATGCAGGCCGCCGCGCAAGCTGTCCAGGCAGTGACAGCCTCCGCCGAGCGCTTTGCTTCTTCCGCAAGCCGTGCTGCTTCGGTTGCACGAACCGGGGGCACGACGGTCTCTGAGACGATCAACAGTATACGTCGGATTCAAGAGCAGATGACTGCATTTTCAGGGAAAGTGGAAGAGCTTGGGGGCAAGAGTGGAGAGATTGGGGGGATAACCGCCACTATCTCGACCATTGCCCGCCAGACCAACTTACTGGCTCTAAATGCCACGATTGAGGCGGCACGGGCGCGTGAGCATGGGCTGGGCTTCTCTGTCGTGGCCGATGAAGTGCGCAAGCTCGCGATCCAAGTTACCGAAGCCACCACGGAGATCAGCCGACTGATTACAGGGATGCGCCAAGGAGTGGCGGAGACCATGGAGGCGATGGTGAGTAGCAGTAAAGAAGTCGCCCGTGGTGCCTCACTCGGGACTGAGGCGGAACGCTCGCTGGAAGAGATACTGGGGGCAACCGATGAGCTTATCTCTGAAGCGGGACTGGTGAGCACGGCAGCAATTCAGATGGAGTCTAGTGTGGGCAAGACCCAGGGGGCCATCTCCGAGATGCGGGATGTCATCGCGGCAGGTGAGGGAGAGATGCAGACCATGACGGGACAGTCGCAGCGAGTTGCCGACGTGATCCAGGAACTTCGTCACAGTGGGGAGAAGGCAGCTGCTGGAGCGCAAGAGCTAAAAGCAACCATGCACGGTATCTCTGGGAGTGCGCAAAAAGTTTCGGGGGCGCTGGAAAACCAGGCACAGAGCATTTACCAGGCTAACCAAGCCACTCGGGAGCTAAGTGCGATGGTGGTAGGGCTACGTGAGCTCGCAGGAACCCTTCAAGACGAGACCCAGACATCGACGGAACCCGTGGTTCCTCTTCGACGTGCTGCCTGAGTTTTATTAAAGTTGCGGTGCATTTCTTCCGAAGTAAGGGACGAAGAGTGACGCAGTAATTCTACGAGGATGGTTTAGATTCCCTTCGCGGGGCAAATGGGTAAGGCGTATAGGTATGAAAAGTTTTTCGTTTCAGTCGGTTCAGGGTAAGCTCTCCTGGCTTGCCATTGCATTTATGGTGGGCTTTTTAGTCTTTGGCATCGTCGCTTACTCGGCACTCAATACCGTGAAAGTCAATGGGGTGTACTACAACCGGATGGTGCAGTCTAAGGATCTCATCGCGGATATCTTGCCGCCGCCTGAGTACTTGGTAGAGACCCACCTGACGACCCTGCAAGTTCGCTACGCGACCGATCCTGCCGAGAGGACGAAGCTGATCGCAAAGCTCAAGCAGCTCCGTACCGAGTACGATGATCGCTTGAATTACTGGAAAAAAGAACTCCCTGCGGGCGCGATAAAAGAGGCGCTTCTGAATAAGTCAGATGGTGCTGCACAGCGCTACTTCGACGTACTGGATAAAGAGTTTCTCCCCGCACTTGCCCAAGGCGATTCCGCAAAGGTAGACACGCTTCTGGCGACAACGCTGAAGACAACCTATGTGGAGCAGAAAACGGCGATTGATGAGATCGTCAAGCTGACCAACGAGCGCTTCAAAGAAGATGATACTGCAGCAAACAATGTCGTACGTTCCTTGGTGATGTGGCTGCTGATCTTAGGAGTGGGAATTGCGACGACTGTTGGCGTGATCAGCTGGCGGGTAGGACTAGGGATTGTGAATCCTCTGAATCAAGTCGTTGAACGTATGAATCGCTTGCAATCTGTCTGTGTTGCACAGCTGAATAGCGCGATGAAGGGCCTGGCAAATGGTGATCTCACGGTGGATGTGGTTCCTACGACCACACCGCTGGAGATAAGCTGTCCGTACGAAATTGGTCAGCTTGCCGCGATGTTTAATAGTGTCCTGCAACAGACACAAGAGACGATTGGTGCCTATAAAGAAGCGAGACAATCTCTAAGCTCTGTGATGAGCAATGTTGTCGCCAATGCCCAGACGCTTGCGGGCGCTTCCGAGGAGTTCTCTGCGACGAGCCAGGAGATGGGCGCTAGTGCCGAGGAGACTTCGGTGCAGGCCGATGTTGTCTCTGCCGCTGCGGCAGAGGTTTCTAATAGTGTGCAGACGGTTGCTGCGGGTGCTGAGCAGATGAATGCCTCCGTTCGTGAGATCGCGCGCAGTGCCTCGGATGCGGCGCGTGTTGCCTCCAATGCGGTGAGCGTTGCGGACAGTACCAATGCGACCGTGAGCCGCCTTGGTCTGAGTAGCCAGGAGATCGGTGCGGTGGTGAAAACAATCACCTCGATTGCGGAGCAGACGAATTTGTTAGCGCTGAACGCGACGATCGAAGCGGCACGAGCGGGTGAGGCGGGCAAGGGCTTTGCGGTTGTCGCCAACGAAGTCAAAGAGCTTGCCAAAGAGACGGCTCGTGCCACGGAAGAGATCAGCCGCAAGATCGAGGCTATCCAGCACGACACGGTCGCGGCTGTGGATGCCATCGGTGAGATCAGCAGCATTATTCAGCAGATCAACGACTTTCAGAACACGATTGCCAGCGCCGTAGAGGAGCAAGCCGCCACGACCAGCGAGATCGGGCGGAGCATTGACGAAGCCGCGCGTGGCACCAGTGAGATTGCGGCCAACATGACCGGCGTTGCGCAGGGAGCACAGGCAACGGCAACAGGCGCAAGCCAGACCCAGTCTGCGGCGGCGGAGCTTGCGCGGATGGCGGCGGAACTCGAGAGCCTCATGAGTCAATTTAAATATGGAACAACTATAGAGGACAGCAGTTCTGGTTCCCTACCAAAGGGAAATGGGGGCTGGCACCAGCAGGGCTCCCATGGACAGCGAAGAGCTGCCTGAGTGAAAAACAGCCGCCAGAGAGGGTAAAACGATGCGTGCACTGGTAATAGATGATTCAAAAGCGATCCGTGCGATCCTGGGAAAGATGCTTCGTGAGATGGATTGCGAGGTTCACGAGGCAGAAGATGGTCGTGAGGCGCTGGAAGTACTGCAGAAAGAAGCACCGCTCGACATTGCTCTAGTGGACTGGAACATGCCGATCATGAATGGCTTTGACTTTGTGAAAGCCGTTCGTGCCAACCGGAACTACGATGAGCTTCGCCTCATGATGGTGACTACCGAAAATGAGATGTCGAAAGTCTTAGAGGCGCTCAATGCCGGGGCAGATGAGTACGTGATGAAACCTTTTACCAAGGAGATCATCGTGGATAAGCTTCGGCTCATCGGAATGGAGCTTGTCTGATGGCTAAGATTCGTGTTCTGCTCGCAGACGACGCCGTGGTGGTGCGCCGCATCCTGACCGACACTCTGGCGGAAGATCCCGATATCGAGGTGGTGGGAACCGCGCCCAATGGCAAGATTGCGCTCGCAAAGCTGGCACAGCTCACCCCCGATATCGTGATTTTGGATGTCGAGATGCCGGATATGGACGGCTTGGAGGCTCTCAAAGAGATCCGCAAGACCAACCGCCTGATTCCGGTGATCATGTTCAGCACCCTGACCCAGCGCGGAGCCGTTGCGACTTTAGACGCTCTGAGCTTTGGTGCGTCGGACTACGTGACCAAGCCCTCCAATGTGGGCAGTGTGGGCGCGGCGATGCAGACCATCCGGGAGACCCTGATCCCCAAGATCAAGCTCTTTACCCGGCACAACTCTCTTAGAGACACCACGATTCGCCCCGCCCCGCGCCTTGTAAGCTCCGAGTCAGTCGCCGTAGCACCACTCACACTAAAGCGGCCTATGCTGGCGAGCGCTACGAGCGCTACAACGATGCGAGGAAGTGAGCGTGTGGAGGTTCTGGCGATTGGCACGTCTACGGGAGGTCCTGATGCGCTCAATATCGTGCTGCCCCAGCTCCCCGCCGACTTTCCCGTGCCCATTGTGATCGTCCAGCACATGCCGCCGATGTTTACCAAGCTCCTTGCCGAGCGTCTGAACTCTCGCTGCGCCATTAGCGTGGCGGAAGCGACGCAAGGAATGCTCTTAGAGCCCGGAAAAGCCTGGGTGGCTCCCGGAGATTTCCACTTGGCGCTAGAGCGCACCGATGGCAAGCTCTACACTCGGGTTTTTGTGGGGCCACCGGAGAACTCCTGCCGACCCGCGGTGGACGTGATGCTACGCTCCGTGGCACAGTTCTACGGCGCAGGCTGCCTCTCGGTGATCTTAACCGGCATGGGCCAAGACGGTCTGCGGGGCTGTGAGGCCGTGAGTAGCATGGGCGGTCAGGTGATTGCACAAGATGAGGCTAGCAGTGTGGTCTGGGGGATGCCGGGCTTTGTGGCTCAGGCAGGGCTTGCCAGCAAAGTGCTCCCACTGAGTGAGATCGCGGGGGAGATTATCCGGCGCACTATGGCGGGGCGGCCTGCACGACGTGTCCCACTTCCCAATCCCTACCTCGGAGTCGCTGCATGAGCCTGAGCGTGAACACCATCGCGAAGGCAGACTTCGACTTTATCTGCGACCTGGTCTACAAGCGCTCCGCCATTGTTCTGGAGTCGGGGAAAGAGTACCTAGTGCAGTCCCGGCTGGTATCGGTGGCAAGCCAGAACGGGTGCGCGTCCCTGGCCGAGCTGGTGACACGGCTTCGTGCACAGCCCAGTGGTAAGCTCACCCAGGCGGTGATCGAGGCCATGACCACCAATGAGACCTCGTTCTTTCGGGATATGTATCCGTTTGAGGCACTGAAAAAAACGGTTATCCCTGAGCTTCTCGCCAAACGAGGGAGTGACCCTCGGCTGACAATCTGGTGTGCGGCAGCATCTGCGGGGCAGGAGCCCTACAGCATCGCCCTGCTTTTACGGGAGAGCTTCTCTCAGATACCTAAGAACAATATTCGCATTATTGCCACGGATATCAACACCGAAGTGCTTGCTCATGCTCGTGAAGGCGTCTATAGTCAGATCGAGGTCAACCGTGGCCTTCCGATCACGATGCTCTTGCGATACTTCGAAAAATCGGGAGTTAACTGGCAGATTCGGGAAGACATTCGGCAGATGGTGGAGTTTCGCGAGTGCAATCTCATCCAGCCCTGGCCGCTGATTCCTCCCGTGGATATTCTGTTCATGCGCAATGTACTAATCTACTTCGATCAGGAGACGAAAAAAGCTATCTTGGCAAAAGTTCGCAAGGCTCTTAAGCCTGATGGCGTGTTCTTTTTGGGGGGCGCTGAGACCACAATGAACCTTGATGAGAACTTCGAGCGTGTTCAGCTAGAGAAGACTGCTTGCTATCGAATCCGAAAAACAGCTTAAGCTTTCCTGGAAAAAAGAAACGCTCCGGTAAGAGGCACGCCTGCCCTTACCGGAGCGTTTTTTGTCACAACTGTAATCGGTCGTCTCAGTGCTAGGGGGTCGCGGTCCTCTTGACACTACTCGGTTCCGGTCACGGGATATTGATGTTTGTAGTGTAGGCGATTTTAGCATGTGTCGCTGTGATCTAGGACACCCTAAAATGTGATCTTGGTCATAGAAGGAAGCGGGATGCCTCGTGTCGAACTTGCGGAGGTGAACGAAGGTGTTTTGGGAGGGCTACACGTGCAGGACATCCTTGTCTATCGCAAGGTTGCCATTGCTGTGGTCTCGACGTACTTAGGGCTCGATGATGCCTTTGTGGAGGCGGTCTTGCTCGATGCGATGGACGAGTATTTAGAGGCACTTGTTGAAGCACGGGAGCGGCTCAAGGTGGAGCGTTATGATGAGTACCTCTCGCTGCTCTCTCGTGAAGTTATCGTCCGCTACGCCGCCACCGCTGCCGAAGGTCTCGCCGCCGACCCGGATAGTGTCCTGGCGCGCCGCCGGATCATGGGAGATACGGGTGGGCTTGGACTACAGGACGATGTCAATGCGATGGTACGCCTCCATGAGATCTACGAGCTTTTAGAGTCGCCGTATGCGGAGAGTGCCGCCGAAGAGATCCTAGTGACCGTCAAGCGCCAGATGTGCAACTACTACAACTCGGTTGCCTATCATCTCGTCCGTGGGCCGCTCCTGCCAGTTATCATAGATGCCGCCGAAGAGTACGTCTGTAAAGGTCAGCTCACCGTCGCCCGCGTCCGAGAGCTCGTTATCGCCGCACAGTAGAAAGCCCCCC
>NZ_JANNYP010000510.1:0-2092 GCF_031410135.1 Armatimonas sp.
GGCTCGCCACCCCCTCCGGCTCCGCGAAGGGGGGCGTTTATGAATGCTTTACCGCTTTCGGAGCGCCGCGAAGCGATTCGGCGATTTGCTCGGGCACGGGATCGTAACGGTCTGTGGTCGGTTCAGCTCCCGATTGATCAAGACTTAGAGCAAGCCGTCCTCAACGATGACTATGAAGCCGCAAAAGCCGCGTTAGAAGCGGGAGCCTGTGCCGATGTCACCGAGATCGAGCATTTGCATCGAGTCCTGTTCTGGGCCTTTTTCAATAACAACCTAGAAATGGTTGAGCTTCTCCTTGCATACGGAGCTGAAGTCAACGCTGAAGATCAAGATGGTAATCCTCTTCTTTCGGATGCGATCAGTAGCACCAGTCATAACCCCTTGATCGTTCAACGACTTCTAGAAGCTGGAGCCGATATCCATTCCATTGATGCTTGTGGGCACCAACCACACATGACCGCAGCAGGTCATGGCAACATGGCCATTTTGCAAATGCTTCATCATGCCGGGGCAGATTTGAACTGGCAAAATGGAGAAGATCAAGATGCCCTGATGCTTGCAGCACAGTGCGGGGAAACTGATGTTGTTGCCTATCTGCTTGAAAATGGTGCTGATACGACGCATCGTGATAGAGAAGACAAGTCAGCCGCTGACTGGGCACGCGAAGAAGGTTATGAGGAGCTAGCAGTGCTCCTAGAAACGCACAAGGCAAGACTATGAACCCAGAATTTGAACGCGATCTCGGCATCACCCGCCGACAGTTTTTTGGCAAGAGCGCCACCGGAATCGGTATGGCCGCACTTGCAAGCCTGCTCGGTGAGGAAAGTGCCTCGGGCTCCCCCATTCTTGGGGGCGGGGGGGGCAACGCCAAAGCCAAGCGTGTCGTAGTCCTCTGGCAGGGCGGTGCGCCCTCACACGTGGATTTGTTCGACTACAAGCCGGGTTTGGAGAAGCTGCGCGGAACGAACTTGCCGGACTCAGTGCGCAAGGGGACGCGACTCTCGACCATGACGAGTGGGCTCAAGACGTTTCCTATCTTGCCGTCCATCAAGCCCTTTAAAGCCTACGGCAAGTCCGGGATGATGCTTTCGGAGCTGCTGCCGCACATTGGCTCGCTCGCCGACGACATCTGCCTCATCAATTCCATGCACACTGAAGCGGTGAACCATGCGCCAGGCGTGACGTTTTTGATGACCGGCTCGCAGATTCCGGGCCGCCCGAGTATGGGCGCGTGGGCGACCTATGGGCTGGGGAGCATGAATAAAGACCTGCCCTCATTTGTGGTGATGACCTCGACCGACCGGGGCAGGACGTGTGGCCAGCTCTTCTACGACTACTACTGGGGCAGTGGCTTTCTTCCCTCCAAGTTCCAGGGCGTGCGCTTCCGGAGCGAGGGCGAGCCGGTGCTCTACCTCAAAAACCCCGATGGCCTGCCTTCAGGGCTGCGGCGAAAGCAGCTCGATGACATTGCGGCGCTGAACGCGCAGCACCTCAGCGAGTACGGCGACCCGGAGATCGAGACGCGCATCTCCCAGTACGAGCTTGCCTATAAGATGCAGACGTCGGTACCGGACTTGCTGGACATTGGCAAGGAGTCCGCGCATACGCTGGAGCGCTACGGCCCGGATGTGAACCGGCCCGGCAGCTACGCACGCAACTGCCTGCTGGCGCGGCGGCTTTTAGAGCGCGGGGTGCGCTTTGTCCAGCTCATGCACTCGGGCTGGGATCAGCATGGCAACCTACCAACGCAGCTCGCCGAGCAATGCCGCGACACGGATCAGTCGTCGGCGGCCCTGATTCTAGACCTGAAAGAGCGTGGACTTCTCGATGACACCATCGTCCTCTGGGCCAGCGAGTTTGGGCGCACCCCGTTTGTGCAGGGCGACATGACCAAGCCGACCTATGGCCGCGACCATCTAGGCTCGGTCTACAGCATGTGGGCGTGTGGCGGCGGCTTCAAAGGCGGCTACGTCCACGGAGCCAGCGACGACTTCGCCTACAACCCCGTCAAAGACCCTATGGACGGCCACGACCTGCAAGCGACGATCTTGCACCAGCTCGGAATCGACCACACCAAGCTCACCTACCGCTT
>NZ_JANNYP010000511.1:0-6761 GCF_031410135.1 Armatimonas sp.
GTGAGCAGCGCGATTCCTTCGGCAAGATGACGGCGGTAGGTACTAAACGGCAGATCAAGAAGCTCAGCGGCCTTTTCTTGCGTGGGGGCGGGGCGTAGGTAGGTGTGGAGCAGAGCGCGGTAGGCTCGCTCACGCTTGGGGTGACCTTGGAGTCCCAGTGCCATCTCACGGATCAGACTCTGCAGAACGGCCGCGCGCTCTTTGGGCGCGGTCTCTACCCCACGGGAGCGCTCCCCCACCACGCGTGAGCGCAAGAGGGGGCTGGTGACGAGTGACTCGGGGCGATCCAGATACTTGAGAGCCTCACGGACAGCTGCCTCAAACTCGGGCTTACTGAGCACCAAGTAGGTCTCCACAGGCATGGGGCGCACTCCCCCACCACGTCCCTCTTCTTTTTCCCCCAGCACCCGCAGCCACTCGCTGGGAGGCTGGACACGCCAGTCGTGCGAGAAGACACCAAGTCCCCCAAGTTCCGCGGGCCGACAGCGCTTCGCCTCCGCATAGGCAAAGACGGGCTCCCAGTGCTCGGGGCTGTGCACAGGGAAAAAGCTGTAGGCAAGGCGTGGGGTAATCAGATAGTGGCGCACGGTATTGACCATCACCAGGCTTTGAACCGCAGAGACGGCATGGTAGGTGTCATGGGCCATCCAGAACCGGAAGTGTGTGGCCGTCTCTCCGGGGCGCAGGGGAGCGGAGGACTCTAAAAACTCAAGTGCCTTAGCCACCAGCGGATCGTGTGCCCGGTCCGCCACGCTCACCCGATCCAGCGCCAACCAGAGCACAAAGCCCATTGGGGCATTGCCCTCGCCACCCCGGAAGACCAGGGTTGTCTGCGCGGGATGGCTCCACCAGCGATCGAACATCGCCGCCGCTTCGGGACCTTCGTGATGCTCCACCCAGCTTTGCAGTAAGGCTTTTTCCTCGGGGCGGGGCGTGTCGGCATAGGCACCAGCATCTTCCCAGGCAAAGGCGGACTGCACGATGGGATTGTCGCGATGGAGAAAGACATAGTCCCAGAGCAGGCGCTGCTGCTCTCGGTCGCTGGCAAGGGCAATTTGCTCGCTGTAGTAGCTGCGGGCACGGCGGTGGAGCAGTGCCCAGCGATCCGGGTTGCGCCAGCGCAGGTCGGCAACCAGGGCATCACGGGCGACCGGATGCGGGGAGACACCAGGACGTGCACTCTCCAGTAGAGAGAGGCCACAGAGCCAGTCAAAGACAGGTCGGATTTCGTCCTCGGACAGCTCTAGCAAGCGCGCCAGGATCGGCTCAGTCGTCACCCGGATCAGGGCGGCAGCCTCCAGCGCCGCGCGGTGCTGTGGCGTCGGGGTCTCGTCCAGAAAGCGCTCGATCAGCCCCTGTACCAGATCGGGCGAGGGCTCGGGGGTCGCAAAGGCCTCTGCCCCGCGCTGCTCGAAGACCTCTTTAGCCAGAGTGAGTGCCAGCGGGTAGCCGTGGGTTGCCGCCAAGAGCGCCTCATGAATTTCCTCGGGGATGCCGTTGCGCTGGAGGAACTCCCGGCTCTCATCGGGGCTAAGGTTGCGCAGGGGCAGCGTGCGTACCAGACCTTGCCACTGCGGGTCGGAGCGCCATGCAGGAGCGACAGGTTTCCGCCCCGCCAGCACCACAAGGGTCTCCCCCGAAAGCGAGGGTAGAAACACCCCCCGAAGCCAGCCCTCCAACGATTGAGCTGCCTCATAGCCATCCACGAAAAGTACCCGACGTACGGTTGTGGTCTCGTCAAACCCCGCCAAGCGTAGCGCCGCACGAAAGCCTTCGGGGGTTGGCTCTAGCTCGCGCCCACTCAGGCTCGTAAAGACCACCCCTTGCTCCGCGCAGAGACTTGCCCAGCGCCGTAGCAGGGTTGTCTTGCCCACGCCTCCTGGGCCAAAAACACTCAGAACGCAAAACGGTAGCTCGGCAGCTGCAAGCGCCGCTGTAAAGAGCACCGTCTCTGCTTCCCGTCCCACTGTCCGTCGTGTTGCTGCCAGCCGATCTGCGATCCGCATGACCCTATTGTACCTAAGAAATCTCTATTTTTCGGGCGTCGGCTCCCATTTTACGTGACCGTCGGCATAGACCACAGCGCGACCTCCGGGGCTCGGAATATAGCCCATCGCCGTCTCAGAGGGCTTCTCTACCTTGCCTAGATCTAAGGGACCTTTGTAGGTGTAGACAAATTCGGCCAGGGTGTCATTGTCCTTGATATAGGGGAAGATCGCCTCTTTGACATTGCCCGGATCGTGTGGAAAGTTCTCGTCGTAGTCCTGGGCGTACATCATCAGCGCAAGCCCCGTCTGCTTGGCATTACTGATCGCCAGCTGCTTCATCATCTTCTCAAACGCCACCCGGTCAAGACTCGCAATCGGGGCGGCGTAGAGAGCATCGTCGTGGGTGTAGAGCACGGCGGAGAGATCGTTTAGAAGCTGCACACTTTGTGAGTCCGCTTCGGCGGCGACCAGAGCGCGGTTGAATTTTTTCTCCGGGCCAGGCTCGATTGCCTCAAGCCAGAGTGCGTTGGTATTTGCGATGCGTCCAGCTCCTCCGGTGAGCTTAGCCGTGTCTGCCGCGATCGTCAAGGGAAGTTTGGGCTTCGTATCTGCTTTGGAGAAGGGAATTCTATCTTGTGGCTTCTCTTTCAGCGCTGTCACCTGTGTATCACTGAGCCGCACCGCGTACCAGTGATCCTCACGCTGCGGTTTTTCCTGGCCCACAACACGCCGAAAAGTGGTATTCATAAAGAGCAGGCTCTTACGGTCCACACTCAACCCACTCGGAAACAACGGACTCTCGCCACCTATCGTAAACATAGGGCCAAAAACGCCATCGGATGAGAGAAAGCAATACCGTTTCGTTGGCTCGAACTCTGCTCCGATTTCCTGGCAAAGTAAAACAGGGATACCAGGAAGACCCTGAATGCTTAGCATTTTATTTGTCGGCGGAGTCAGCCAGCGAACGGCGCTACGGTCTACATCCATAAGTCCTAAAGCATAAGAGAGCAGGGATTTCTCTTCTAAAAGAGTAGGGCCGCTTACTTGTTGAAGAATGACTTTCTTTGAATCGGGGAACCAGATAGCTCCGCCCATACGATGCTGGATTCCCTTTACGCTGTCGTCTTGCACACGATGAAAGAGTTTGGTGGTGCGACGAAGTGCATCGTAGACCCAGAGTTTTTGCTCCCCAAAAGGCTCTTTGACATCGTCCGTGGGCTCGGGACGTAGATCCTGGGTGATGATAGCGTAGCGGCCTGTTGGCGCGGGGGCAACCTCTTCAATCTTGCCAGTTAGCACGGGTTCGATCTTGCCGATGAGATAGGCGTTGGTCTTGGTGGTGACAATGCGCGGTGGGCGTGAGCGGCTCTGGCGGCGGGCGAGAGTGGCCGTGGTTGTCAGGGCGACGGCCCCAAGGCCAAGAAAGCAGAGAAAATTACGGCGGTTCATACGTGTACTGTAACGCAATTTGGGGCTATTTGGTTACGGTTGCGCTGGACGTGTTCTTTCAGGCACAATAGGGCTATGAATGCACTTCTCCTGCCCCTTCTCTTGCTCGCCTCACGCCCGGTGGCGACGCAGACAGAGAAGCCGAATATCATCTATTTTTTGGTGGACGATCTAGGCTACGCCGACTGCGGCTTTAACGGCGGCAAGGACATCAAAACGCCGAATATAGACAAGCTCGCCAAAGAGGGCGCGATCCTGAAGTCGTTCTACGTGCAGCCGGTCTGCTCGCCCACGCGCTCGGCACTCATGACGGGGCGCTATGCCACGCACACCGGAGTCTACACCATTGTCCGGCCCAACGCGCCCTGGGGCCTTCCCCTCACGGAGCGCTTGCTTCCACAAGCCCTGCATGAGGTCGGCTATACCACCGCGATCTGCGGAAAGTGGCACCTGGGTGACTACCAGCCCAGCTACACCCCGACGCGGCGCGGCTTTGATCATCAGTACGGCCATCTCTTTGGCGCGATTGACTACTTCACGCATCTTCGTGACGGCAAGCCCGACTGGTACCGCAACGATAAGCCGCTCCAAGAAGAGGGCTACTCTACGCACCTGGTCGCCAAAGAAGCCAGCCGCCTGATCCGCGAGCAACCGAAAGACAAGCCCCTCTTTCTCTACCTGCCCTTCAACGGGATTCACGCGCCGCACCAGGTGCCTGAGAGCTACGAGAAACCCTACGCCAGCCTGCCCAAGCCCCGCCGGACGATTGCAGGAATGCTCGCCGCTGTGGACGAGGCCATCGGGCAGGTCGTCGCCACGCTTGACGAGAAAGGGCTCCGCAAGAACACGCTGATTATCTTCTCCAGCGACAACGGTGGGCCAGGACCGGGTAAAGTGACCATGAACACGCCGCTCCGTGCGGGCAAGGGCACGATCTACGAGGGGGGGATCCGCGCCGCCTCTTTCGCCACATGGCCCGGCAGAATTCCTGCCGGACAGACCATCCACGAGCCGCTTCATGCCGTAGACTGGCTGCCAACTCTCGTCAAGCTCACGGGGGCAACCTCTCCCCAGAAGCTCCCTGTGGATGGCCTCGACATCTGGCCTGTGCTCACGAAAAAAGCACGCTCGCCCCATGATGCCATTCTGCTGGCGGGCACGAAACCCGGAACCGTCGCACTACGTAGAGGCGACTGGAAGCTGCTCGTCGGCGCGTCGGAGGCAGACGCTGAGGAAGGCAGCGCCAGCGAAAAGCCGACAGGCAAGCTGGAGCTCTACAACCTCGCCGACGATATCAGCGAGAAAAACAACCTCGCCGCGTCGCACCCCGAGAAAGTTAAGGAGCTGCGCCTGCGCCTTGACGCCTTTCTCAAAGACGCCGTCCCAAGCGGGGCGGATGTGGTCAAAACAGCCAAGCCCACCGTGCCCACGCAGAATACTAGTACACGCAACGCCCTCTTTGACCAGAAAGACACCAACCAAGATGGCAAGCTCAGCCTGGAAGAGTTTCTCAAAGGCCCCAGCAACCAGACAAATCCCAAACAAGCCGAGGCACGCTTTAAAAACTTCGACACCAACAAAGATGGCTCTCTCAGCCGCGAGGAGTTTGTGAGTCAGGGGAAAATAGAATCGCCCTGAAACTTCTCTCCTCGGTTACCATCCTATACACTCAGGAGGTTTGCTATGTCCCGTTTTCTCTCTCTCGCCATCCTGGCACTGACTCCGACGCTTCCGGTTCTTGCACAGGCGCAGGAGCCCACACCCAAGCTCACCGCGACCACTCGCACAGAAACATCGCTGCGTGAGGCCCTGACCACACTCTTTGAAAAGCAAAAAGTTCCCTACATCCTTGGCCCAGGTATCGAAGGAAAAGTCAGCTTCACAGTAGACCTGGAGCCGCTAAAGCTCAACGAAGCCATTGAGCTCCTGCTCGCCGCCGCCGACAAGCCGATTCATGTCGAGGTTCGCCAGAATGGTGTCTGGATTTTGAGGCTTGCCCCTACTGCGCCACCTGCCCCGCCCCAAGTCAATATCGCGCCTGCTCAGGTGCATGTCACCAACAACATGCCCAAGAACCCCACGATTGCCAGCCTCAATCTCGCCTCCACCGGCGATCCACTTGTGGCGGTTTTAGAGCTTCAAGCCAGCCTTTTGGAGCAAGAACTTGCCACAGGAAAGAGTCAGTACGGCCCTAACAACGAGATCATCCTGGCTCTCCAGGAGCAACTAAGCACTGTCAAGCGTCAGCTTACTTTGCGGCGTGCTCAGGCGACGAAAAAAACGACCGCCGCCGCGACGACAAAGCGCCGTTAGGCAATGGGGGCCATCTGGCGGGTGCCACCAAAAGCAATTCGGGAGGGGAGCCTGCTCCTAGATCAGCAGTGCTGGTGCTGGGGGCAGGATATTCGCCATGCGGAGGGCAATCTTCTCCTCACCCATGGCTTTGTCCGCGAGCGCCACGAGACGGAGAAAGACCTCTCACGCTACTGCCAGCCCCCCGCCACGCTCTGGGCCTTTGGCCTGTTCTACGACGGCCTGTGGCTCTTGCGAAAAGACTTCAAAATCCGCCTCGCGCCCTCGGAAACCACGCCGGATATCTGGACGGTGCGTGATGCCGAGATTCATTACCCCACAACGGAAGAAGAAGGTGAGCGGCTCCGGGAAAAGCTCCGCGCCGCCTGCCTGTGGATTGCCGAGTACGAAGAGAACATCCCTCGTGCCTGGCGCGCCGAGACCCTGCGCCGCTGGGACAAGAAATCTATCCCCGCCGCCGAGCAAGCCGCCCGCTGGCGCAGCTTAGAGGAGGCTCTCCGATGACCCTAAAGCTCGCCACTCACGACGACTGGGAAGCCGTAAAGGCCATTCGCCTAGAGGCACTCCAGTCCGAGCCGGGGGTCTTTGGGAGCAGCTTCGCCCGTGAGAGTAACTACGACGAAGCCCAGTGGCGAGCGTGGAGCACCGGGCCAGGCCGGGCCATCTTTCTGCTCTACGATGGCGAGTCGCGGGTCGGCTTAACGGGTGTACTTGCCCACCGCGACGATCCAAGCACGGCGATGTGTATCGCGAGCTACCTCAAGCCTGCCTACCGGGGGCAAAAAATCTCGCGGCTCTTCTACCAGGCACGCCTCAACTGGGCACGTGAGCAGGGTTTTACGCGCTTGGTCGTCGGGCACCGTGCGTCGAACTTGCCCTCGATGCACGCCAACCAGGCATTTGGCTTTTGCGAGACCCACCGAGAGCTACACACCTGGCACGACGGCACCGAGGAGTCCGAGATCTACTACGAGCTGTTTCTCCCCCCTAACCCCCGCCCGGCGGGGGGAC
>NZ_JANNYP010000512.1:0-1578 GCF_031410135.1 Armatimonas sp.
CGTGGTAAGGGCAAGCGGTGTCCTAAGGATGGCCTTGCTGCACGCGAAGCCGTTAATGCTATTGTCTCTCATTATAATTTAGATGGTTTATTAAATGTAACGATTACTGAAAATCTCCATAAGGCTAGTGTTCGCGGTTATGGAGGTAATCCTGGCCGTTTAGAATCAAATATACAAGTTGATATTATTTGTGATATTAACCCCTCTATTCTTAAATCTCATATTGCATCTCTTGGTTGGCGCGTTTATGCTACCAATGCTTCGATAGAGCGATTGAGTTTCAATAAATGTATGGCTTTGTTGCATAATGGGCTAATCCGCAGTTTTGCCAGGTAGTTGCAGGCACGGTTCTGGCAATCTTGAAAAGCTGTGAAACGAAACAAAACGGCCAAAAATCCTAAGCCCAAAGGCAAGAAGACTTCCTACCGCACCCGCAACTGGAAACAGTATAACACTGCTCTTATCAATCGAGGCGACATCACTCTCTGGATCAACCCCGAAGTCGTCAAAGCATGGAAAGCACAAAGCGACGGACTGCCCCATAAACAAAAAGTCTACAGTGATCTAGCTATAGAAGTCGTCTTGACACTCAAGATTCTCTTCAAGCTTCCCCTTCGAGCGGCTCAAGGACTCGCCAGAACCTTGATAGGAATTATGAAACTTGAGCTGCCCTGTCCACATTACTCCACTCTTTCACGACGCGCTAAGACTCTCAAAATTGACTTGGGAGTCCGAAAAACCGATGAGCCTATCCATCTGCTTATCGATAGCACAGGTATCAAAGTGGCAGGGGAAGGCGAGTGGAAAACACGTAAATGGAAAGCTGAATATAGACGTACTTGGATCAAATTGCATCTGGGACTCGACCGAAATAGTGGACAAATTGTAGCGGGAGTCGTGACAGACGCCAATGGAGGCGACCCGGACCACTTCCCTGAAATTCTTGATGCGGTCGAGGGAGAAATTGAGAAAGTGGGAGCCGATGGCATCTACGACTCGCTCGATAACTTTCGCCGCATTGCCGAGCGGGGAGCCATCCCGATTATCCCGGCTCGCCTTGGAGCCATCCTTCACCCTGAGCCTGAGGCGGCGGCTCGCAATGCCGTCGTTTCTGAAATGGAGCGTCTCTGGGATGATGAAACCCATGATGCTCGTTGGAAGGTGGAGAGTGGCTATCATGCTCGTAGTCGGGTTGAGTCGGAGATGTTTCGTTACAAAAAGGTGATTGGTGATAGTGTGAGTTGTAAGAATCTTGCTTCTCAGACGGTTGAGGTTTTGCTTGGTTGTCGTATTTTGAATCGTTTTCTTGAATTTGGCCGTTGTGAGAGCCATGCCGTCGTGTTGCCTTCTAACCCAGTAACTTAACGAGGTGAGTCGGAAAAATGCGATCAAGCACGGCTACTCAAAAACGTTATGCAACAAAGCCAGAAATAGATAACTTTAGTTTCCGCTAAATCATGCACTCTGTAGCACTCCTTGCCCAGCTTTAGGAGCTTTCTGACGACGATGACCCTCGACACCAGTCGCCAAATGGGAAGTCACACTCGCCTTTTTTCGAAGTTGTTCACCCACCACGGG
>NZ_JANNYP010000513.1:0-16241 GCF_031410135.1 Armatimonas sp.
CACTTCGATGCGCACCACGAAGTTCCGGCTCGACGTGCTTCCTGTGGGATAGAGCTTGGCGACCTGTCCGGCAAATGTACGTCCAGGAAGCGCGTCCACTTTTACGTCCACCAGCATCCCAAGCTTCACCTGCGCGATCTCGGTTTCAGGAACCTGCGCCTCAAAGAAGACCGTGTCAAGCGCGATTATCGTGAGGAGTGAGCCCGTCGGTCCTGCGAGCTGCCCAACTTCGGTGCTTCGCTTGGCAATGATCCCGTCAATCGGCGAGAAGATCTTGGTATTGCTGACCTGCTGCTGTGCGGAGCTAAGCCCCGCTCGGGCCTGAGCAAGCTGTGCCTGCGACGAGCTAAGCCCTGCTTGAGCCTGCGCGAGCGCCGCTTTTGCCTGGCTCACGCCTGCCTGAGCCGCTTTAATATCGTCCTGGCGAACCGAGTTCTGCTGGGTGTTGGACTTGGCAAGCCGCAGTCCAAACTCCGCGCGGGCCACGGCGGTCTGCGACTGCCGAACCGACTCATCACGCCCACCAATCGTGGCCAGCTCTAGCTGCGACTTTGCGGAGTCGAGAGCCGCTTTGGCAACACGCTCTTGATTCACATACTGGTCGAGCGTGATCTGCGCGGCGGCTCCCTCACGCACAAGGCTCTCGTAGCGCTTTTTGTCACTCATGGCACGCTCGTAGTTGGCCTGTGCCTGTGCGACGCCACTCTCGGCCACGGAGACCTCCTGGGTGCGCTGGGGCTTCTTGGCAATCTCCAGCTGCGCCTTGGCTGAGGCGAGCTGCTGCTCGGCGTCTTTCACCCCGGCATCGCTCTGGCTATCCGTGAGCTTGAAGTTCGTGCGGGTCTGGTCCAGCTTGACGAGCGCGTTCTGGTAGCCTGCCTGGGCGCTCTGAATGCTCGCCTGGGCGTTCTTGATGGCCGCTTCGGCGCTCTTGATCGTGGCCTCCGACGAGCGCACCTGCGTGTCGTAGTCCGCCGTGTCTTGCTGCACGAGAAGCTGGCCCTTGCGAACCGGCTCACCTTCTCGGGCGGCAATAAACGTCACGCGGGCACTGACTTTTGCCCCCAGTTCCACGGTCTCGGTGGCGGCAATCGAGCCCGTCACCGAGATCGTGCGTGTCACGTCTTTTTGGGTTGCCGCCGCCACCCGCACCGGAGTTCCTGCCGTTGCTGTAGCGGGTGCGTCCGGCTTCTTCTCATCAGCGGCTTTCTGCGGCGCACACCCGGTAAGGGCAACCAAGCTTAGGACAACTGCAAACGTTAAATTTCTTCTCATGATCATTCTTTTCCCAGCGCACGATCTAAGCGTGCCAGCGCCGTAAGATAGTCGTAGCGGGCATTGACGATATTGGTCTCGGCCTGAATCAGCGAGGTTTGGGCATCATTCACGGAGAGCTGGGTGTCCACGCCCTCACGGAAGCGCACCTGGGCAATGCGGTAGGCCTCGCGGGCCTGCTCCACAGCTCCCCAAGCGGTCTGGGCACGCTCATGGGCGTCTTTGACGGCGATCAGCGCCTGCTGCACCTCCGCTTTGATCCCGTTTCGATACTGCTCTTTCTGAATCTCGGCTGCTCGCTGATCGGAGCGAGCCGCCTCCGTCTGTGCCTTAGAAGCCCCCCCATCGCTCAGAGGAACCGTGAGCCCTAACGAGACAGAGCCCGTGGTCTGATTGCTAATAAACGCAGGGTTGGGGTTGTAGTTAGCTGAGAGAGACGCCCCCAGAGAGGGTGCAAGCCCTCTGCCATAGAGCTGGATATTCTTCGCGGCTTTTGTGAGCGAGATCTCCGCCTGCCGCGCCTCAGGCCGAACCGCAAACGCTGCCGCAATCAGCTTGGCTTCTTCTAGCGTGGGCAGTGCGTCTTTTTCTTTTGTCTCGGTGGGAGGCGCAAGCTCAACCGGTGTGCCAGGATCAATTCCCAGACTATTGGCAAAGGCATTCTTTGAGAGCGCAACTTGATTGCGCGCCGAGATGAGCGTCTGCTGGTTGTTGGCGAGCTGGGTCTGCGCCCGAAGCACATCAAACTGCGCCACGGTGCCCGCACTAAACTGCGAGCGAGCTACCCGCAGGGCCTCCTGGCTCTGTGCCACAGCGGCCTCTGAGACGCGTACCAGCGACTCGGCCCGCAGCAGGCTGTAGTAGCTACTGCGAACGTTAAAGTTCGTGTCCATGAGCACGCGCTTGTAGTCCAGCGCCTGCACCTCAAGCTCCAGATCCCCAAGCTGGTTGGCAAGCCTGATCACGCCCGCCAGATCAAGGTTCTGCGTCACACTCAGGCTCACCGATTGCTGGTTCAGATCCACGCCACTGCCAAAACCGCCGCCACCTGTTGGGGCAGGGGTCGGGGTAGGAGTCGCTTCGGCCCGGCTGGAGGCGGGAAGCTGCACGGGCTGCACTCCTGGTGGAGTCGTCTGAAGGAGCACCGGAAACGGGTTTTGCACCGCGCCACCACCCGCTGCCCCACCACCACCAAAGCCCGAGCCGCCGTTGAGCAGGCGGGTGTAGCTGGCACGGACGCTGGCCTGAGGCTTGCGCCCCGCCAGAATCTGGTTGATGGTCTGCTGGGTTCTCAGACCACGCTCTTTAGACTGGCGCAGGTTGGGGCTGTTGGCCTGAGCGAGTTTTAGTGCCTGATCTAGGGATTTAATCGGCGGGGGCGTTGTTTGCTGTGCCACCGTCAGCGAGGCGGAGGCAGAAGCGAGCAGAAGAGCTACCAGGGAGTAGCGAAGGGTTTGGTTCATGACATTGTATTGGGTTGCGTAATCAGTTGGTTCAAGTAAGAGACAAGGCGGTGGCGGGTTTCGTTATCGGGAGGATTCATTCCCATAATCTCACAGAACTTCACCCCGTCGAGCACAAAGCGCACGATCTGGGAGATAGTCTTGTCGAGGTTGTCGTCCTCAAGCTGCTTCTGCCACGACCCTACTCGCTCCCGCAGGATCGAGAGAAGCTCGGGGTCGTTGGCAATCGCGGCGAGCATTCCGGCTCCCCCACGCTCGTCCATAGCATCCGGTGAGGCGATCTGGCTCAGAAGCGCACGGGTTCGACGACCAGGGCCTTCGGGCTGCTGCTCGATAGCGGCGTGCCACTCGCGCTCGTGGGCATCCAGCCAGGTGTGGAGCATCTGACCGATCAGGGCATTTTTGGTGGGGAAGTAGTAGAGCACCGCGCCTTTGCTCACCCCCGCCTCACGCGCCACCAGCTCTAGCGTCAGGCGCGTGATCCCGTCGCGCACCACGACGTTATGAGCGGCATTGAGCAGCTCTTCTAGTTTTTCTGGCTTTCGCATAAAATTCCTGACCGTCCGGTCAGACTTTAAAATACCGTCCAGTCAGTCAGTTTGTCAAGACACAGAGAGAATTTATTTTTTCGCCGCCCCATGGAATGAGGCGTCTGCAATGGCGCAAGCGCCGCAAAGCCCGTGCCGGGCTGGAGAGTTCGTTTCCCCAGCCCGGCACGGGCTTCGCAGCCGAAGGCTACTCAGACGCCGATTTCAATCGGCGGCGAGCTCGATCATCGCGTGGCCGTTTACAGTCGGGACGGTGAATTTTACGGCTCCGGCCTCGCTCACGAACTCTAACACCTCGCCGCTGGGGACGAGTTTGACACTACTCACAGGCTGGCCAACTCTCGCCGTGACTGCGATGTTGTGCACCGGGATCACGTCCTCGATCACATCAAAAGCCTGCCCGCGCCGCTCGGGGATGTAGTGAAGCAGATGGACGATGTGGCGGTTTTCCGCCTCTTGTTTGTTGAGGGTAGCCAGCAGCGACGACGGGCCTTTGACGCTCAGCACGGGCTTTGGTAAGAGCTGCGAAATTGCGTCCTTGAGCATGGTCTTCACCCAGAGCGGGGCGTTGAGCTGGTACTGCCGGAAGATCGGGTGGGCGAAGTAGATTCCCGCGCCACTCGCCACTACTGCCGGGTACTTGCGCTCCCCCGACGACGGCGTGTGCGCGTGGGAGCAGAAGTGCCGCCAGGTGCGGTTGAAGTAGGGAACGTCGGTCCAGCAGAGGACGCTTCCCCCACTCGCAGGCTCCACTTCCAGCGCCTTCTGGTACATCACGTGGCCCGTTTTGGGCAAGCTCTCCCCAATCCCGTTGCCCGGCACGATAAAGTCCGGCGAGAACGGCGCATCCCCAATCGCCTTCACCCCAAGCTCACGTGTCGCAAACTGGCCGTCGCTGTCCAGCCCGGACTTGTACGACGCGATCACGGTGCCACCGTTGTAGACAAAGGCATCTAGCTTCGACGACATTCGGGTGTTGAAGGGAATTTCGTCGGGGAGAATAAGAAGCTTGTAGCGCATCCAGTCCGACTGACTGTCTACGATATCGAACTGGGCTCCTAGCTCCTGGAGCATCCGGATCGCGCCGTGGAGGTGGGCAATATTGCGACCGCCACTCGGGGTGTACTCGGTAAACTCCTCACTGGTCATCAGGGCCACATCGGTCACGGGGGTTGCCCCGACGCACCAAGGCTCCTTGGCCTTGACCTGACCATACACTCCCCCGATCAGCTCGTACGTCGCCGCGTCAATCTTGCCCGAGGGATGTAGCTGGTCACCAATCGAGCACTGTGCCCCTAGCGCGAGCATGTGGAAGCACTCGAACTCCAGCGCCGCCGGGTTCTTGAACGAGTGAAAATCCCCCCATGACGTGTGGAACTTGCCGGTCATCCCAAGGCAGGGCAGCCCCAGCGTCCTCGCGTAGCGCTGCGCCTGCGGGAAGTGTAGATACCCCCACCCACCCGAGGGCAGCGACTCCAGCTCCCAGTGCGAGTAGCTCTCGGACTCGCTTCGATGACGCGTCCCGACATGGCCCGAGTTGTAGAAAATCGTACAGTCCGGGTTGAGCGTCCGTACAAACGCCGTCATCTCCGCCTGCCATTCCTGAATGACTTGTGTGGCAAAGCGCTGGCGATCCGACGCATCCTGAGGGTTCAGCCCCGCCGCGTCCATCGCTGCGATCCAGTGGGGCGCAAACGAGACGCGGGTTCCGACGATGTCAAAAAACAGCCCGTCCACGTCCGAGACGCACGCAAACAAGTCTTTGACATGGTCGAAGAGAAACTGCCGGTAGCCGGGATGAAAGACATCCAGAACGCGGTAGAACCCCGCCTCAAAGGGCTTGGTGCCGTGCTGCCGCCCCTCTTCGTCGATCATCAGCCACTCGGGATGCCGCTCCGCCGTGTAGTCGTCCCACTGCACAGTCAAGTAGATCGGAACCCGAATCCCCTTTGCATGACACGCCGCAATCTGCTCGGGCAGAAGATTGCGATTGGCAAGCTGTGGGTGCACCCGCTCAGGGTGCGCTTTGCTATTGTAGTAGAGCCAGCCGTGGTGACAGCGGCCAAAGCACGTGATGGAGTCCACACTGGCCTTCTCTAGAGTGTCAGCAAACTCCGTTGCATCGAACTCCGCGCCAATACCGGGAATGTCGGGCGAGGTGTGAAAGTCGAGGTGAACTTGACGAAAACGTAGCGGCATAAAAAAGCTCCTTTGATTACAGGTTGATTTTAAGGGTTTCCTGGCGCATTTTGCAATAGCCCATGCTGAGAATAAGTGGTAGAAAATCGTCCTTGCTCCGCGAAGCATAAGCGCACTCTAAGAAGCACAAGCGGGTAGAATAGCAGCATGAGTAGTGATTTTTCCGTGTCCTGGGAGCTAAGCCGGGGACGATTCGACCAAGAAGTTCTGGCCATGAGCCAGGAGCAGCTTAACTTCCGCCTCTATCCGGGTGCGCTTACCATCGGCGAGATGGCGATCCATGTTGCGGGGGTAGAGATCTGGTTCCTGAGCCAGCTTCATGGCACGCCCGTCCCCGAGAACCTGGAGCGCATCGCTAAGACCGCCACCGAGGGTGTCGTCAACGACAACCCCTTTCCATTCTCTGCCGAAGAAATCACCCCTGCCCTCGTTGCCGAAGCGCTTGCCACAGCAGCTGGGCAGGTAAAAGAAGTCATCTACGAGCCATCCGAAGCGCTGCTCCAAAAAGAGATCAAGAGCGCTCTGGGGCCAATCATCACCGGCCAAGGAGCCCTCGCCCGCTTCGCCTTCCACCCCGGCTACCACCACGGCCAAGCCTATCAGATCAAGTGCGCGCCGAGTTTTCCCGCCTGAGTCATCGCATCCTATCAATGCTCTGAAGATACCACGGGCCGTACCAGTGCTGATGCTTCGTCACCGGATTGTCGATTGGTGGTGAGTCAGGACGGTAGAGAAAGCCGCTTGTATCCACCAGTCCACTATCGCCAAGGTCAAACAGCCAGCCGTCTTCCGTTTTATAAATTCTCTCGAATCTGTAGAGGCCAAGCATTATGTTTTCCGCCTCTCGCGGATTCCTGGCATAAGCAAAGAGTGCCGGTTTACTCAGGCGGAAACGGATGCTACGCGTAACGGGGCTAATGGCCACAAAAGTCATGAGAATCGCAACCACTGCTTCTTTTCCCAGGAGCAGTCGTCGCTCAGGGTGATGCAGAGCAACGACAAAACGGATCAGCCAGAGCACAGCCAAGCCGATGCCAATCACTGTAAGAATCCACTCAAGGCCAAAACTCACGGCGGGAGCACTAAAAATAACCAGGCTCGCCGCCCACCAGATACTTGCCGCGCCCCACCAAAGCCAAGAGCGATTCATGCGTCAAGTGTCTGTAGCATAGGACTACCTCCGTGCCATTTTATCGCTTCTTGCGGCTGGTGACATTGGCAAGGAGCACGGCGACCAAAAGCAAAACGCCGATGGCGGTGACCTGGTTTTCAGCTTTCACGCCCGCGACTCCCATGCCGGTCTGGACAACGCCGATGAGCATTAAAGCGGCGAGTGAACCAAAAATAGTGCCGCGCCCACCGAAGATGCTAGTGCCTCCGAGAACCACAGCGGTGATGGCGTCGAGCTCAAGCCCACGGGCGTGGTCGAAGCGTGCAACCCCAAGGCGGGAGAGAAGCGTGAGCGAGGCGATTCCGGCGACGGCTCCCGAGAGAATGAAGAGCTTCATCAGAACGCCCGGCACAGGGACGCCGGAGTAGCGGGCGGCTTCGGGGTTGGTGCCCACGGCGTTTACCAAGCGCCCAAAGACAGCTTTATGGAGCAGCAGGCCCGCGGCAATCGCAAAGCCGAGCACCAGAAAGAGCGGGGCGTGGAAGTAGGTGCGCGGAATGGCGAGCTTCTCGAAGTGCTGGAATGCCTCGGGCACGGGCAGGGAGTGATCCCCTAAAAGAATCTGCGCCCCGCCGCGAAAGAGCGCCATCGTCCCCAGCGTCACAACCAGCGACGGCAGGCGGCGCTTGGCCACGAGCCAGCCGTTGATCGCGCCCAGCAAGCCCCCCAGCACGGGTGCAAGCGCGGCACAGAGCCCAAACGGCAGGCCCTTACTGTGGAGTGTCGTCACAATCGCCCCCACCAGCGCGAGAATTGCGGTGCAGGAGAGGTCAATGTGTCCGGCCACGATCACCAGGGTCAGCGCAATCGCCAGCAGTGCCGTCTCGGTGTAGAGTGTCGAGCGGTCGAAGAGATACGCCACATCCAGAAAGCGCGGCTCGCGGGCGGCACTGACGATAAAGGCGATAATCAGCAAGCCCATCGCGACCAGTTCGGGAATAAACGCACGGAGCTTTTTCATTTCCCCCCCGGTTGGAGCGGGGAGGCTGGAGAGCGCTCCGCGCTACAAAGGGCGTGCCGCCCATAAATTCGGTATGGCCGGAACGGCCTTTGTAGCCAAAGGCTCGCCAGTCCCCTCGTTCCAATCGAGGGGACTATCGCCGTTCTGATCGGCGGGGCGCTCGCGTTTCCCATCACTCTTCCCCCGTAGCGTTCAGACGCAAGCGACGCGCGGTGGCATCGTCGAAGAGGACGGCGGCGAGAATCACCAGGCCGTAGACGGCGGTCTGCCAGGTGTCGGCGATCTGGAGGACGGAGAGTGCGACATTGATCACGCCGAGCAAGACGCAGCCCAGAAACGCTCCCGTCGCGCTCCCGACGCCACCGAAGATGCTCGTCCCCCCGATCACCGCGGCGGCGATCACCAGAAGCTCGAAACCGGAGCCGATGCTGGCAGGATTGACATTACCAAAGCGGCTGGCGTAGAGAACTCCCGCAAGGCCCGCGCCCATGCCACAGAGAATATAGGCGAGCAAAATGACCGGACGCACGGGAACACCACGGAGCGCCGCCGCATCCGGGTTGCCGCCGATGGCGTAGAGGTTGCGGCCAATTCTTGTGCGGGTGAGAAAGGCATGGGTGAGGAGCGCCACCAGCACCGCCACTAAGACCACCCAGGGGAGCTTGTTGTTAAAAAGCCCGTTGGTGGTCCAGGCCGCCAGCGCCTTGGGAATCTCGTAGTCGTTGACCTGCACGCCGCCACTCACCACAAAGGCCAGCCCGCGGTAGATGCCCAGTGTCGCAAGCGTCGCCACAATGGCAGGAACGCGGGCGTAGGCAATCAGCAGGCCGTTCACCATACCTAGCCCACCGCCGATTCCCGCGCCAATCGCGGCGGCGACAAACACGTTCAGGTCTTTGTGGTCTCGGAGCAGCATCGCCGTGAGCATTCCCGAGAGTGCGAGGATCGAGCCCACCGAGACATCAATGCCACGCGTCAGAATCACCAGCATCTGCCCCATCGCACAGACGGCGATCAGGGGAAGCCAGAGCAGCACCGACTGAATGGATGACTCGGAGAGAAAACGTGGCTGGACAATACTGACCACGACGATCAGCAAAATCAGAGCGATGGCAATGGGAAGCTCACGGCGGGGCATCGGGTAGTATTGTACCAAACGAAATGGGAACCTCTTGCCATTACCGACGTTTGGGAAAATAATGCCTACCAACTACTTGGAAGTGCCCCTCTCGCGAAAGCAGGTCAAACACTGTCGAATGGATGATGTTGAGGTAGCCCGACGGCTCCATAAAAAGCACGGGACTAGCTACTACTTTGCGACGTGTCTTTTCCCCTGGCACTTGCGTGAGGCAACCTTCGCACTCTACGCCTTCTTCCGGGTTCCCGATGAGTTTGTGGACAATGGCGCTCCTGAGCAGGCGCGGCAGCTCCTGGAGAACTGGCGAACCGACTGGCAGAAGGCCTACCAGCTGTGCGACTCCTCCGACCCCGTGCTCCGTCTGAACGCCGAGGTTTTCCACCGCTACCAGATCCCCTACGACTACAGCGAGACGTTTTTGGCCGCCATGTTCCGCGACCTCTCAGACACGCGCTACGCCACCTACGCCGAGCTGGAGAGCTACATGTACGGCTCTGCCGCCGTCGTGGGACTGATGATGAGCCATGTGATTGGCTTCGCAGACCCCGTTGCGCTGGAGTACGCCAAAAAACTCGGCTACGCCATGCAGCTCACCAACTTCCTACGCGATATTGACGAGGACTTCCAGCAGCGTGGGCGCATCTACCTGCCCCTAGACGAGCTGCGACGCTTCGGTGTCAAAGAGGCGCAGTTCGCGGAGCGCCACTTCGATGCCAATTTCTACGCGCTGATGCAGTTTCAGATGCAGCGCGCCCACAAGCTCTACAAAGACGCCGAGCCGGGGATCGCGCTTCTGAGCCCTGAGGGCCGCCGCGCTGTTCGTGTGGCAAGCGCCCTCTACCGGGCGATTCTGACAAAACTAGAGCAGCAGGGAAGCAACCCGTTTACCGGTCGTGCTCGCACGAGCACGCTGGAGAAAGTACAACGCACCATGAGTGTCTGGAATGACTAAACAAAGCGCAATTGTTATCGGCGGCGGCATCGGGGGGCTGGGCAGCGCCTGCCTGCTGGCCAAGGCGGGCTACCAAGTCGAGCTTTTCGAGAAGAACGAGATTCTGGGCGGCTCTGCGGGGATCTTCTCCGCCGAGGGCTTCACGTTTGACATGGGCCCAAGCTGGTACCTGATGCCCGATGTCTTTGAGAACTTCTTCTCGCTTCTCGGAGAAAAAGTCGAGGATCACCTAGACTTAGTGAAGCTGGGGCCATCGTACCAGATCTTCTTTAAAGACAAGGGCAAGCGCGTCAGCCTGTACTCCGACCTGGAGCGGGACATTCCGACGCTAGAGGCCATTGAGCCCGGCTGTGGCAAGGCGCTTCGCGATTACTTGGAGCGCTCGAAGTTCCAGTACGAGATCGCACTAGCGGGCTTTATGTACAAGAACTACGACACGGTCTTTGATTTCTTCAATAAGCAGACCATGCTCCAAGGCCCAAAGCTCCATGTCTTTGAGAAGATGAACAAGTACGTCGAGCGCTTCTTCTCCACCGACGAGATGCAAAAGATCATGGAGTACCAGCTTGTGTTTCTAGGCTCGTCGCCCTACGACACACCCGCGCTCTACAACATCATGAGCCATATTGACTTCAATATGGGCGTCTACTACCCCATGGGCGGCATCCATGAGATCCCGAAAGCCTTCGTGCGGATCGGCGAAAAGTACGGCGCACGGTTTCATACAAACTCTCCCGCCGCAAAGATTCTCACTGAGAACGGAAAAGCCGTCGGAGTGCGCCTCAAAGATGGCACCGAGCACCGCGCGGACTTAGTGATCTGCAACGCGACCATTCGCCACGCGGAGACGCTTCTCGAACCGAGTGAGCGCACGTTCACCGATGACTACTGGGAGAAGCGCACGCTGGCTCCCTCGGCATTTATTCTCTATCTGGGTGTCGAAGGCAAGATCCCGACCCTCACGCACCACAATCTGATCTTCGCCCCGGACTGGAAAGCGGGCTTTGCGGAGATCTTCGACAACCCGAAGTGGCCCACCGACCCGTCGCTCTATGTCTGTGCCCCCAGCGTCACGGACCCCAATGTCGCCCCCGAGGGCTGCGAGAACCTCTTTGTGCTGGTCCCCATGGCTCCGGGCATGAAGGCCACCGAGAGCGAGCTTGCCGCCTACGCGGATAAAACGCTCGCGCTGATGGAAAAAGAGATGGACATCCCGAATCTGCGCCAGCGCATCAAGTACCAGCGCATCTTCTGGGCAAAAGACTTTATCGAGCGCTACAACAACGACCGTGGCACCGCACTGGGCCTCGCGCACACGATGAACCAGACCGCGATCCTGCGGCCCAACAACGTCAGCAAGAAGGTCAAGAACCTCTACTACGCCGGAGCCAGCACCAACCCCGGAATCGGCATGCCGATCTGTTTAATCAGCGCCGAGCTTGCCTACAAGCGCATCATCGGGGATAAGACCGCCGGGCACTTGAAAACGCTCCCACCGGCTTAGCCTAGCTTACGGAGCTTCTGGTCAAAGGCCACCGCTCCGATGATTAAGAGGCCGATGTAGATGTTCTGATCAAAGGGGTCAACCCCGAGTAGGTTCGAGCCATTGCGCAAGACGGCGATGAGCAGCGCCCCGAGGAGTGTGCCTGAGACGCGCCCCTCGCCGCCTGCGAGGCTGGCTCCGCCGACCACGACGGCAGTGACGACATCCAGCTCGTAGCCGTTGCCCCCCGTGGGGTTGCCCGAGCTGAGGCGAGCCGACTCGACGAGGCCCGCCAGTCCGGCCAGTGCGCCACCAATGGCGTAGACAGCGAGCTGCACACGCTCCACCGGAACGCCTGAGACGCGTGCGGCTTCGGCGTTGGAGCCGATGGCATAGACATAGCGGCCCAGCTTGGTGTAGTGCAGGATAAAGGCGATCAGAGCCGCGACCAGTACCACCAAGATCAGCGGCATCGGCACCCCCTGAACCGTCCCTGAGGCGAGCTGATTGAACTGCTCGGGGGTGCCGTCTACCGTCACGCCCTTGGCAATGCGCAAGGTCACGCCACGTGCCACGAGTAGCATCCCGAGGCTGGCGATAAAGGCGGGGACTTTCATCTTCGTCACCACTACCCCAACCAGCCCGCCCGAGAGCGCCCCAATCCCCACTCCTGCCAGAATCCCCATCGGCACCGACCAGCCCGACTTCACCATCAGATAGGCCGATGTGACGCCCGAGAGCGCCAGCACGCTACCCACCGAGAGATCAATGCCCCCCGCAATAATCACCAGGGTTGCCCCCATGCCAATGAGCAGCAAGTAGGCGTACTGCCCGGCCACGCCGTAGAGATTGTCAAGCGTCATAAACGACTGGTGCCCGGTGGCTTGCGGCACACGGATGGCGAAGAAAATGCAGAGTAGCAAGAGGGAGACAGCAGGTAGGAGGCGTTTGGCAAGGATCATTATTGGATGTCTTTTCCGGTCATCATAAAGTGCAGCACGCGGTCAGGGGTGGCGTCGAGGCGGGTAATATTGGCGACGAGATGGCCTTGGAAGAGCACCAGAATCCGGTCGCTCATTCCCAGCAGCTCGGGTAGCTCGGAGGAGACTAGGACAATCGTCGCGCCGTCTTGGGTGAGGGCGTTCATCTGCTCGTAGATCTCGACTTTGCTGCCCACATCGACGCCTCGTGTGGGCTCATCAAAGAGCAGCACCGATGAGCCTGCATGGAGCCAGCGCCCGAGCACCCCTTTTTGCTGGTTACCCCCCGAGAGCGTCCCAATAAGCGTCTCCGTGCTGGAGGTCTTGATCCGCAGGCGCTTGATCTCCGTCTTGGTCGCCGCTTTATCTGGCCCATGCGCCAGCCACGGCCCCGGCGCGATCTTCTCCAGGCCCGCGAGAGTGACATTGTGGCGGACAGGAAGCCCCAGTGCCAGCCCCGTACGCTTGCGATCCTCAGTGAGCATTCCCACTCCGGCTTTGATAGCCACGCGTGGGCCCTGGTTCAGCGGCAACGGCTTGCCATCCACAACAACACTCCCCGACATGTGCCGCAGGCCAAAGATTGCCTCCAGAAGCTCCGTGCGCCCCGCGCCCATCAGCCCGGCGATCCCGACCACTTCCCCCGCACGCGTCGCAAACTCCACACCATCTAAGCTGACCTTGAGCCGCTCAGGGCCAGGCTCACCGGCCACCCGCGGATAGAAGTCAGAAAGCTCCCGACCAACCATGGCACGCACCACGGTCGAGGTGTCCGTCTCGCTGATATTGGCCTCGTAGACCTTCAGGCCATCGCGGAGTACCACCACACGATCACAGAGCGCAAAGCACTCGGGCAATCTATGGCTAACAAAGACCATCCCAATCCCACGCTCTCGTAGCGCCTTCAGAGTGGTGAAAAGCTCCTCGATCTCCTTCTCGCCAAGTGAGGAAGTTGGCTCGTCTAAAAGTAGCAGCTTTGCTTCTTCCGAGAGCGCCTTGCAGATCTCGACGGCTTGCCGCTGCGCCGGGCCAAGCGTGCCCACCAGCGCATCCGGGTTGAGGTCAAAGCCGTGGTGCGTTAAGAGCGTCTGCGCCTTCTCCCGCATCGCTTTATGGTCAAGCAGGCCACTCTTCATCGGCTCTGCACCAAGATAGATATTGGCCGCCACCGAGAGATGCGGTGCCAAATTGAGTTCCTGATAGACCGTCCGAATGCCTAAGCCACGCGCTTTCGACGGCGAGTCCAGCACCACGGGCTCGCCAAACCAGCGTACTTCCCCCGCCGTCGGGGTGTGCACGCCTGTGATGGCTTTGAGCAGCGTGGATTTCCCCGCCCCATTCTCCCCCAGCAGCGCGATAATCTCGCCGGGACGAACCTCAAAGTCCACGCCCTTGAGCGCCTTGACCTCCGCCCCAAAGGACTTCTCGATCCCCCGCATCGTCAAGATCGGCTCACCTGAAGGGGCTGGTTTATTAGATGACATCACGGCTGAGATTCGGCAAGACTTATCGAAAAACCTCTTAGCGTTTCTGATCCGCTTCCAGGTGGCACTTCTTATATTTTTTGCCACTGCCACACCAGCACGGGTCGTTGCGCCCTGGCTTCTTGCTCGGTGGCGGCGCAGGCCGTCCTTGAAAGATCATGCGCTGCGACTCTTTCAGCGCTTCTCGAACGCGCCGTGCCTCGATTTCCTGCATCTCCAGCTTGTTTTGCTGGTGCCAGGCTCGGTAGTCCTCAAGTATACTTGTACTGCGGTCTGAGACACGCACATGCCCGGAGTCTTTATAGCTGTCCTCCACGTTCTCTTCCGTGATGAAGGAGCGATCCACACGGTTCTCAGCGAAGGCACGGGCAATCAGCGGGCGGGCCTCGGGATCACGGAGATTCGTCAGATCACTGATAAGAGAGGCGATGTGGTCGTTCTCAGGCTCTCCTCCCCGGTCGAGGTGCTCTGTAAGCTGCTTTATAAGAAAGGCTTTGTGTGCCTCTCGGGTCTCTGGCGTGTCACGGGCGATCTGCTCCAGTACCTCCAGAGCCACTGCCCGAGCATACCAGTCCAGCGCATCGTTGCAGACAACTCGCTCCAGAATCGGGACGGCGCTCGGACCGAACTTCCAGAGCACGTTGTCAAGCCACTCCAGAATGTCATGATCCTCGCCCTCAAAGCAGGCATGAAACACCGGCTCGGCGGTCTCCGGAATGGCCAGCTCACAGAGCGCAAAAATTATCAGATAGGCGATGTTGTCAAGTAAAAGCTCTCCGTCGTTTCGTGCCCGAAGTGCCTCATCGATAATGCGCTCCAGCAGAGCAGGGACAAGCGCTTCGCCCTGTGTCACCAGAGCTTCAATTTGTTTGGGAGTGACAACTGTGTCCCAGTCTGCGTCCGCTAGCTGATCCAGCGTGCTTAGCAGGTCGTCTTGTGTTTGGTTCATCGCGGTAAAATATACCTCATGAAGCGACAAGAAGCGCAACGCAACGCACGGGAGATTGTTCTGCCCGAGGGACGGCGGGTTTCGACGATCTACAAAAGTGACTTTCCCGGTGGACAAGGGCCGGTGTTGCTCACGCCACGAAGTGTCTGGTGGGGGACGCGGGACATGGTCTTTCGTGCGGATCTAGCAACCAGCAAGCGCGAGGTCTATCTTCCCTGGGCAGGCGGCAAGGGAGCCGTGCAAGCGCTAGAGCTTGATGGCGACTCCGTGCGCGTTCGCACGGATGCTCGTGAGGCGAAGATCCGCACCGATAGCGAGGCGTTTGAGGGCTACGTGCGGCTACGGCTCGGTGAGGAGCAGCTTGTGCCACCGCCGGGAGTCTGCCAAAAGATCGCAAAGACGGTGGAGGAGTGGCTAGGGGTGCCCTATCTCTACGGCGGAAACACAAAAGTGGGCTGCGACTGCTCGGGGTTTGTGGGCGCGATGCTACGTGTCGCGGGCAAGAGCATCCCGCGAACGTCGAGTGCGATCGCTCAGTCCGGCAAGCCCGTGCTTGGAGAGCTGCGCTTCGGTGATGTGGTCTGCACACCAGGCCATGTCGCGTTGTATCTAGGCAATGGCTGGCAGGCAGAAGCGCCCCAGACCGGCGACGTCGTTAAGAGAACCACCGTCTGGCACCGGGCCAATGCAGCGGCACAGCGCTTTCTCTAAAAATAAAAGCCTCCCGCATCGTCGGTGATGTGGGAGGCTCGCCAGCAGCGCTCGCTACGTTTCCGGGCGTAGCGTGGCTTACCGACGGTGTAACGGATAGCGTGGAGACTCATGCTGCCCGTGGTGGTTGCCGAAGCGGTAGGAACGGTCGCTATGCTTCTGAAGGCGGCGCTCCAGCTTGCTTGTCGCACGCGAAAGTGCAGAATAGAGGTCGCCGCTTTGCTCCCCAGTTCTTAAGTCCAGACCCTCGGCCCAGACCCGAATATCAGCACGAAGTCCTTGTTGCTCCGCTGTAAAGGTGACGTGGCTATGACGAATGGCGGGGAACTGACGCCCAAGACGCCCAAGTAAAAGTTCTGTGTGCTGCCGAAGTGCTTCGGTCACTACCAGATGACGACCCTGTACCTGAATATTCATCGCAAAACCTTTCTCGTAACCCAAAAAGACCCTCGCCAGAGGGTGCCCTGGCGAAGGTCTTGCAATTTTGAGAAAAAGGAAAGCTCCGGCCCACCGCAGTGAGCGTCTTGACGAAACTTCCCCCGGCTTCCGAGCCGGTCGCTACTCCCCTTCGTTGCTTAATAATACGCAACAAAGAAGCCATGCGTTCCCTGTTTCACGAAATATTTTTCTCACAACTTCAAGACAAGCCCCATGCTCAGATAGTCAAGGCGAGCAAAGTTGTAGACACGCTCGTTGTCCGCACCGCCCTCCAGGGTTCGAGCGCCTAAAGTCAGGTCGGTTTTAGGGGAAAGGCGGTGCGCCAAAAACAGTCCCACATCAAAAGCACGTCCCTGTTGCGCGGCGAGGCCATCGGCATCGAGCAGGAGCTTCCAGCGCTCACTGAGCTTGCGCTCACCGCTGAGATGAATCAGCGGCACCACTCCCAGATTCGACGATGCCGCGCGGGTGGTGCCTTGTTGCAGCGCA